>JALSRZ010000083.1 GCA_026984515.1 Thiohalobacter sp.
CAGATCGAACCCCGGAAGACTAACGTTACTTTCCCCGCGTCGCTACGCTCCGATGGGTGGCAGCTTTGCCGTGGTCTGGATGGCAACCTTCACGTGGAATGGGTGGCAGGCTTCAGTGGGATACGCACTGCTGTCCCGTTAACGTTGGAGCGAGCCTGCAGGTGAGGACATGGGACCGGTATCACCCGGTCAGGACCGACTGCCGCAGGGATGCGGCAGTCGAGCGGCCAGGGATGGCAGGTTCTGCATGTCCTGACCGGGTGATACCGGTTCCATGTCCGGATAGCCCGACCTGGCTCAAAACGTACCTGCCGCTTATGTTTCAGTCACGTGGTTGGCGGGTTAACGGGACAGCAGTGAAAAATTACAGATAATTCTATGCTCGATCCGCAACCCGCGGGATTACCTGGTTGCACCCCGTGCAACGCACGATCGCCCGGTCACGCCCGGGAAAATGTCTCTTTCGGAGCGTCAAGCGCCAAAAACCAGCGAATATGCCTCTGCAAGGCGCTGCGTCTGATACATCCCTGCAAGCGCCGGTCACGTCCGTGTCACCATCCGCCAGACAGAGGCATAATCGCTGATTTCTGCATACAGAAAGGCCCCTGCCCGGGTGGTGGGGAACCAGCCGGGCAGGGACAAGGGTGGATTCGTTATTTACCGCTTTTGGGCTCCGCCACCGTCATCCGGGCGCGGTTCTGTTCGACCGTTTTGGCGCCGATCCCGTCCACCAGCGCCAGGTCATCGACCTGTTTGAATGGTCCGTGCTGCTGGCGATAGCGGACAATCGCCATGGCCTTCTGCGGGCCCACGCCCACCAGGTCTTCCACCAGCGCATCAGAATCGGCGGTATTGATGTTGAGCGCTGCCTCTGACATGGCCGCCAGTGGCATGCACAGCAACCAGACCGCAAGTACCTTACGTAACCGTTTCATATAACATCCTCCTTGATTGGTCCCACTGGGTACAGAAGTTACCCGTACTGCCTTTTCGAGACACGCTGTGAATACATCCGTGTACGCTCGACGATCGCGAAAAAAGCAGTACGGGTAACTTCTGTACGCCCTGTACACTACAACCGGTGTTAGTCCATTCAACCGGCAACTGCCCCGGTTACACACCGGAACGAAACGCATCATAGCGTTGTGTCAAGACGTGGAATATAGCGATTTTCTGATTCTGGGGTAGGATATTTCCTACAACTACAGGACAGCGTCAAGTCACCGAAACCAGTTCCCGGTTGATCGACGCCAGTACGGCAACCGGATCCTCAGCCCGGGTAACGGGCCTGCCCATCACGAGATAATCGGAACCCTGCCGAATGGCCTCGGCCGGGGTCAACACACGCGCCTGGTCATCCGGCGCAGCACCTTTCGGCCGAATACCCGGCGTCACCAGCGTAAAGTCGTTGCCTGACTGCGCACGCAGCATGGCCGCTTCACGCGCCGAACATACCACCCCGTCCAGGCCAGCATCCCGCGCCAGCCCCGCAAGCCGCCGCACCTGCGCCTCTGCGCCGTCCCTGATTCCCAGCTCCTCCAGGTCCCGGTCCGCCATGCTGGTGAGCACCGTCACCGCAATCAGCAGAGGCCGCCGCGAACCGCAACGCTCCAGCGCCTCACGAGCCGCGGACATCATTCGGCTGCCGCCCGAAGCGTGCACATTGATCATCCACACCCCCAGCGCTGCAGCCGCCTCACAGGCCTTTGCGACCGTGTTGGGGATGTCGTGAAACTTGAGGTCGAGGAATACATCGTGACCCTGCCCGACCAGTGCCTTTACCAGCCCGGGACCTTCCCGGGTAAACAGTTCCTTGCCAACCTTCAGCCGGCAGCTGCCTGGCTGCAAGCGCTCGACAAATTCCGTGGCCGTCTGTCCGTCCGGGAAATCGAGCGCTACAATGACGCGCGGGTCTGCACTGCTTTTCCCGTTCATTCCGAGGTTCCTGCCTTGATGGGCTTTACACTGCTCCAGCCCTGGCACCCGGGACACTGCCAGAACAGCTTGCGGCTGGTGAACCCGCATTGATCGCAACGGTACCGCGCCTGTTGCACAGACGACTCCTGCACCGGCCGATGGACCAGGTGTTTCTGGAAAAAGACCAGGTAGCTATGCCGGGCCACCAGCGCGTTGAGGTAATCCTCCCAGCCCTGTTGATCGTTCTCCTGCGTGTAGCAGGCCTGTATTGCGCCCATGACTTCCGGCAACAGGTCGGCATTCTGGGTCTCCACTTGCTGGTAGGTCGTGATCGCGTTCCGGAAATCCCCGCGGGACTGCAAGACGCTCCCTTTGATCAGGGTGGCACGCACACAATCCGGGTCTTCGCGCTGCGCTGATTCGGCTTCCGCCAGCGCCCGCTCGAAATCCTGCCGGCCCAGTGCGACTTCACCCAGCTCGCAATGGTACTGGGCCAGCCGCAAACGCCATTGCGCGGAATCCAGCCCTGTCAGCCGCTCCCCGATCTCCAGGGCTTTGCCCCATTCCTTTTCCTGCTGGTAAAGCTCGACCAGGTGCTGGCAGACTTCCTTCTCGTATTCAGAACGCGACAGCAGCTGCCGGAACAGTTGCTCGGCGCGGTCCAGCAAGCCGGCCTTGAGAAAATCGCGACCCAGCTCCAGTGTTGCCTGGGCATGCAGCGCTGCGCTCAGGTTGGCGCGCGCAGAGATGTTCTGGTGTACCCGAATAGCGCGATCCACCTCGCCACGGCGCCTGAACAGGCTGCCCAGCGCCAGGTGCAGCTCGACGGTGTCCGGATCGACCTCCACCATCTGTATGAGTACCTCGGTCGCCTTGTCGGGTTCTTCATTGAGCAGGTGGTTGAGCCCGCGCCCGTAGGCCGAATTGAGCCGGGCACGCGCGCGGGTCTTGTGTTTTTGCTGGCTGTACTGTGCCATCCACCAGCCTGATGCGGCGGCGACCGGCAGCAAAAACCAGAGCAGGATTTCCATCAGGGCAGCAGACGGACCTGGTCGGCATCCTTGCGCGCGGTTCGCAGTTGCCGGCGCAAGCGGCCGG
>JALSRZ010000084.1 GCA_026984515.1 Thiohalobacter sp.
CCGTGCGGCAATTCCTGGACGGCAAGGAATTTCCCCTGTTCGGCGATGACCCGCGTAACTTCGAACGCCGCAAGGTGTTTTCTGCTACACGTATCCCGGGCGAAGACCAGTCCGTGTACTACCTGTATGTCGTGCTGCGCGGCGAGGAATACGAACGGATCGAACAACTGTACCAGCATAACTTCCTGTTACAGTTGTCCGGAGCCGCACTGCTGGTCAGCCTCAGTATCGGCCTGATTGTCGGGCTGGCGCTGTTTCGCCTGCTCACGCGCCGGCTGCACTCCCTCTCCCGTCGCATGCAGGACTTCGAGGCAAGCAACTTCAGCCGGCACACACCCTGGCAGCAGCAGCACCGGCACCTGGATGAAATCGATCTGCTCGGGCAACACTACAATCACATGGCCGAGCGCATCCAGGAACAACTGGAAGCCCTGAAAAAACAGGACGTGCTGCGACGTACGCTGATCGCGAATGTCTCCCACGACCTGCGCACACCGCTGGCTGCCATGCACGGCTATATCGAAACCCTGAAGATAAAGGAACAGGACCTGGAGTCATCGACCCGCTCCGAATACCTGGATATCGCACTGCAGCACAGCAGGCGTATCACCAGGCTGGTCGACGAACTGTTCGAACTGGCCAAACTGGATGCCCGTGAAACACAACCGAAACGCGAACCCTTTGCGCTGGCCGAGTTGACCCAGGATGTCATTCAGAAATTCATGCTTTCGGCGACGGAACAGGGTATAGCGCTTGCCATGGAAAGCGAGGATGCCCTGCCTTTTGTCGATGCAGACATTGCCATGATCGAGCGTGTACTGGAAAACCTGATCAGTAACGCATTGCAGCATACCCCTGCCGGGGGACACATCACCGTATCACTTCGACGCGACGCGTCCTCCATTGCCGTACAGGTACAGGACGACGGCGCAGGTATCGACGCAAGGGATCTGCCGGGCGTATTCGACCGCTTCTACCGGGCCGGGAACAGCGAGGGTGACACACACCATGCGGGCCTGGGCCTGGCCATCGCCAGGCATATCGTCAGGCTGCACGGCGGTGATATCGAGGTGCGTAGCGAAATCAACCGGGGCACACGGTTTGTTTTTACCCTGCCGGTGTGGGAAAAATCATGAGTCATCGCCGCGCTGGCGCTGTGCCTGCCCTGAACTTACCGGACCTCGACCCGGGGCAAACCCCGCCTGCGCACGCGCTGCGAAACTGAGCCCTGCCGACAGGGCAGCGCAATCGCCACGCCCTTCCTTGTGTATCTTTTAGCACACAGAAGATCACTCCAGACACGCGCACGAACCTTTCTTTCGGCCGTTACACCTTTTATCGAATAAACCGCATCCGTATTGCATCCTGAACTTCAGTTTATGTGCCCAAACCCGGGGTAAACCCTGGATAGCGATCGGGTGCCGGCCGGTTATCCTGTCCGCAGGTCGCTCCTGAACCGGGCAACATTCCCGCTGTTCTGCGGTTCAGTACGGCGGAACTGAAAAAAGGGAATGAACCGGAATGGACTTGCGTCTAGTTTGCCAGACGCCCCGGGATTTAATCCAGGGAGGCACAGCAGTAATACGTATTGGGGCGTAGCTGGGCCAAAATGAATAATGACAATACAACCGGGATGGAGGATCGATCGATGCTCGAGGATGGAAGCGCATTTTCATCTGCAGGCAAACCCGTAGCGCTATTCAGCGAACTGCCGGAACTGGCGGGCATCCACGACGAAGTCTGGCGTGAAGCGCTGGCGGTTTCACAGGTCATCAGCTGTCCGGCCGGTACCCGGCTGATCGAGTGCGGAGAATCCGCTGACAGGTTCGTCATCGTCCTGCAGGGTAGCGTCCGGGTCTACGACAGCGCCGAAAACGGCCGGGAAATCTGCCTCTACCGGGTCAGCGGCGGACAGGTCTGCGTGCTCACGCTGACACGCCTGCTGCTGCGTTCCAACCGTTGTGCCCAGGCGGTAGCCGAACAGGATGTACGCCTGCTGGCCATGCCACCGGAATATTTCAACCGCCTGCTGACAGAATCCGAAGACTTCAGGCGTTACCTGATGACGTCCATGGCGCACTGTATCAGCGACGTAATCCAGCTGATATCCCAGGTCAGCTTCGATCACCTGGAGCAACGCCTGGCAACCCTGATCTGCAAACTCTCCACCCAGGCAGCGCCGGACAAACTTCGCTGTACGCACCAGGCTATCGCTAACGAGCTGGGTACAACACGCGAAGTAATCAGCCGACTGCTGAAGGATTTTGAACGCTCCGGCCATATCAAGCTCAACCGCGGCAGTATCGAAGTTCACGACATCGACGGACTGGAAAAACTGCGTTACCAGACCGTCAACTAAAACATCCGGAAAGCAGGCTTGCCTGTCATCCAGCGTTCCGGCATGC
Source organism: Thiohalobacter sp. (assembly GCA_026984515.1). Classification (GTDB taxonomy): domain Bacteria; phylum Pseudomonadota; class Gammaproteobacteria; order DSM-19610; family DSM-19610; genus Thiogranum. The sequence goes on from JALSRZ010000084.1 coordinate 2,406, forward strand.
GCCGGAAGAACACCTTACCCGGTCCTTCCACAGGCACACCCCTGCCTTCACTTCTACCCGGCAATCTACCGTTCCCGCACCCCGCTAAAGACAGAATCAGATCGAATAAATCGCCAACCCGGGTATCACTATCTACGTGAGTTACGATCATTCATAAACGCGAAGAAGTTTATTTGTTTATACGTATGCTGGATCACATACGCCCTGGGGAAGTTGCTACACGATTCAGTCAGGCAACAGCCATATCGGCCCGCTTGCTCCGGTGAAACCTCTGGGTGGTTCCACTTACATACAGATAATTGTGAGGAGTTCGACAACGATGAAAACAATGACGCGTTTAACAAGCCTTGCCTGCGGGCCGGGTCTTGCCATGTTCGCGGGTAGTTGACCATGGTGATGAGTTCCCGCCGCGCACCAGCGGCGGATTCATGAAGCCCGGCGGTGGCATTGGCGTGTACTCGATCCTGCCGGCAGATGCGGATGGCAATCCGGATGCTAACGGGAATCCGACCGCTCCCTGCACGGGTAAGCACGGTAATCCCGCTACCAACACAGGATGCGCAAAACCCATTGCCCGGTTACTGGGCGCCAACAATAACGATCTCGTTGACCCGCGCATGCTGATGGTCATCCACGAGGCAATCATTCAGTAACAAACCGATGTAAGGGGGTGTTTTCGGTGGATGCTGCACTGATTTCAGGTCAGGCGGGGTCCACGGGGAGCGTTTTGTCAATCACAAAGTGAGGAAGCAGAAAATGAACAGACTGAAAATGACCACACTGGCCTTTGCGCTGCTGGGAGCGGGAATATCTTCCAGCGCGGCACTGGCCGTTTCAAACAAGGCCATCGATGACGACATGACCCGCCGACCGGCCGGTTCCACCAGCGGCAGCGGCGATACGGTAGAGGCCAATTGTCCTGTCGATCCCAGTGGTAACGCCTGGCAGGGCGCTACAGCAACACTGGAAGTGAAGCAGAAAGGCAGCGGCAGCAAGGTCGAAATCGACGTGGAAGGCGCGGCACCCGACACCCTGTTCACGGTCTGGGTTCGCATCAAGGGCAAGAACGGCCTGAACCCGGCCGGCAGTCCGCTGACCGGCGGTGGCGCAACACCACTGGCACCCGGATCAGCGCTGGATGGCCTGAATGCCATCAGCCCATGGGTGGATCCTGCCGGCGCACCCGCTTCGGCTAACTCCTTCACCACTGATGCATCCGGTGATGCCGATTTCGAAATCAACCTTGACTTCCCGGTGGTTCGCGGCGCCTATCCTTTCCAGATGACCGCAACCTCGAGGCCCGGGCACGAAGGCCATGCCAATGTTCCCACTGCGATAGCCGACCCCAGGGAACCGGGACAACAGGACACGCCTTTCCTGATCAGGGTGGTTTCCCATTGCACGGATGGAGCCAGTCATGGTCTCTCACCGGCAACGCGTGAAGCCTGGTTCCAGTATCCCTGATACGCACTGGATCTGCGATTGCCCCGGGCCGTTCAATAACGTCAGTAAAAAACGGGAGCATTCAGCGCATACAGACGGATCCTGCTGTTGCTGCGGGGTGCTGCCATGGCAGCACCCCGTTTTTACAGACACACATATTGCATCACCTGGACTTGCGCAGTGTTTCTACAGATACTGCCTGGGTCAGAGATACGCGAGTATTTCGCCCGGTTGACATCGCGCGACCGGGACCGATTACGGAGGTCCGGCCTTACCAGACTGTTGGCTGCTCGAAGAACCGGGCGTGTAGTTACGCATACGCCTGCCGCGTGCAGGGAAAGTGGCGAGGCGTGCACCGGGCAATCAGTCGGGCTTTCCCCACAGCGCCTCGACACGGGCATCACGACCGCAGCGATAACGGTAGAACCTGTAACGCAGTGGTTTCTTCCGGTAATAGTCCTGGTGATATTCTTCAGCAGGATAGAAACGGGTGGCGGCTGTCAGTTCCACCTTTAATGGTTCGGGAAACGGCTTGCTTGCCGCTGCGCGTCGTTCAGAGGCCAGCGCCTCGCTGTGCTGCCGCGCCCCCTGGTAGAAAATCACCGGGCGGTACTGCAACCCACGGTCACAGAACTGGCCGTCGTCGCGGGTCGGGTCGACGTGCCGCCAGAAGAAATCCAGGATCTGCGCATAACTGATAACAGCGGGGTCGAAACTCACCCTGACAGACTCGACATGGCCACTGTCTCCAGCGGAAACCTGCGCATAGGTCGGGTTCTCCAGCTGCCCACCCGTGTAACCGGAAATGACATCCAGCACACCATCCAGCTTCTCGTAATCAGCTTCGAGGCACCAGAAACAGCCACCGGCCAGGATGGCGGTCTCGACACCGGTTTGCGCTGCCGGAAGAGCATAAACAGGCCATTGCAGAATCAAAAATGTCAGGATGGAAAGATGGCTATGTCTGGTCATGAGAAACTCCGTCCTGGCGTGTTGTTTATATAGTTTACCTGCTGGCGAGAAAGTTCGCACCGGAGGCTTCCGCTGTTATACTCCGCGCGTGATGGCGTTAACTCTCGTTCATTTCCGGGTGCAGGGATGATGACACGCAAAAAGATCAAACCCCCTGTTACCCCCCGCATCGTACCCGCGCATCCCGGACAGCAACTGCTCCGCTACGCGCTGCTGGCTTGCGCATTTATATTCGCCGTATGGTCAGGCTATTACTATGGAAAGTCCCGGGCACCGGCCGCGGAGACCGGCAACATCCCGCTTGCGCAGTCAGCGGACTCACTACAGCGCATCCGGGAACTGGAGCAGGAACGCGACACCCTGAAAAAACAGGTCGCAGCACTCAAACAGAAAACGCAACAGGCAGACCGGACCATCCGGTCTGCCCGGTCCAGGGCACAGCAACCTGCACCGGCACCGGTCCAGGCTCCACGGCCGGACACCCCGGAAGCGGGGATCGTGGACCACACACTGACACTCGAAAACGTGCGCATCGAAGCAACCGCAACGGACCACGTATTCAGGATCGCCTTTTCGGTACGGCATACGGACGACAGCCGCGAGCGGGTCACGGGCACCTTGTGGATCGCGGTCAACGGCTTCTCCAGGGGAGTCCCGAAGCGGCTTTCCTTCAAGACGCTGTCACCGGACCGGCGCCTGGTAGTAAAAATGGGCTTTGACCGCAAGCAGGAAGTCAGCGAAGAGATTGTGCTGCCGAACGATTTCCGCCCCAAAAACATCCTGATTGAAGCGAAGCCCTATGGCGATAAATATACCGGCGCGGCGCAAAAGATCGACTGGATTACCGTGCAGTAGACACCGGTCTGACCGTATATCCACAGCAAAACCATCCGTGCCCATACTACTACGAAGCCCGTTCACTGCCAGTGCGCCGTTTTTCAGCCTGCTTGCCGCTTTCTGGACAGCACAGGTATGCAGCGCATCTTTCCCGTTGCCACCGGTGGATGTCGACCTGATCGGCCAGACGAGCGTGGTTGCAGCAAGGCATGAAGACACCCTGCTGGATATCGCCCGGCGCTTCGATATCGGGCAGGATGAGATCGTGCTGGCCAACGCAGAAGTGGACCGCTGGTTACCTGGTGAGGGCACCGAAGTCCTTATCCCGTCACGCTACATCCTGCCGGCAGCGCAACGGTCCGGTATCGTGCTCAACGTGCCGGAGATGCGTGTGTACTATTTCCCGCCGCCAAAAGCAGGTTCACCCGCCCGTGTGGAGACCTACCCCGTCAGTATCGGCCGCATGAACTGGACCACCCCGCTGGGTACCACCAAGGTGGTCGCGAAAAAGCGCGACCCGGCGTGGCGCCCGCCGGCATCCATTCGCGCGGAAGCGGTCGAAAAAGGAACGCCACTGCCCGAGTATGTGCCCCCCGGCCCGGACAACCCGCTGGGTCGCTACGCGATACGCCTGGGCATACCCGGCTACCTGATCCACAGCACCAACAAGCCGTTCGGCGTCGGTATGCGTGTATCACACGGCTGTGTACGCATGTACCCGGAAGATATCGAGGAACTGTTTCCCGAGGTGCCGGTCGGTACACCGGTGCAGATCGTGGATCAACCGGTAAAGATCGGCTGGCTGTTCGATACCCTGTACATCGAGATACACCCCTTGCTCGAGGAGGAGCGCGAAACATCTGCGCCATTGCTGGAATTCGCGATGGACCTGATCAATGCGGAGTGGGAAAAGCGGCGCTTTATCCTGGACGGGCAGGCCCTGAAAGCTGCGCTGCAGCAGCTGGACGGCCTTCCGAAACCCATCGCAAAGGCCCGCAACAACTGAACCCGCGCGACCGGGCGCTGTGCGCGCCGGCCACCGGGTTCCGGAGCAGTACAGGCGGTGCTGTACTTACTTGTACATCGACTTCTTGAACATGCGGTCGATCTTGCTGTTGGCCTCATCTGCGCCGGCCTTCGCTTCATTCGCTGTCTGCGAAGCGGCGGCGGCTTCCTTGCTGGCTGCATCGGCTTTGGCAGCTGCACTGTTGGCGGTGTCATTGGCCTGCTGGATATCGGCGCGCAGCGCGTCCAGGTCCGAGGTGGAGGCACAACCCGCCACAGCAACCAGCGCAGACATCATAAGCACTACCCTGACTTTATTACGCAACATAACGTTCTCCCTTGTTTTGTTTGACATACGATCAGATTCCAGCTGCGTATACTAGTACAGATCAGGGGCGAATAATAACTTTTGTACCCATGCGCACCTCCCTGGCGAGCGCATCGACCTGCTCATTGGTCAGCGCGATACAGCCATTCGTCCAGTTGAAGTCCCGGTGTACGGCGGGATTGCCCTTGCCTACCCCGTGGATACCGATGTATCCCCCCAGCACCGTCTGCTGTGGCGGAACCCGGTGCATTTTGAACGCTCGCCGGATGGCGGCATAACGGGCCGGACCGAGGGTGCCGGAACGATGCGCCCGCTCAACCCGTGCCGGGTCGGGGTAGTCAACGCCGAAAAAACGGTGAAATGGCGTGTCACTGGTCATACGCACGATATGAAACTCACCCAGCGGGGTTTTGCCATCGCCACGTCGCTTGGTCAGCGTGGCGCCTCCGCGGCCGATCGATATGTTCCGGAACCTGCGTTTAACCCGGTCGCCATCCATGACCGAGAGAGTCTTTTCCCCGATATCGATCAGGATCCAGGTGTCACCATCCTGCGCCAGCGCGTACCCCCTGTCGCAAAGCAGCGACAGCAGGGCGACTGCACACAGGAACCGTGTGATCGCAATGACGACTCCCGGTTGCGTACCTGTGTTCCTGTATGTATGTACAAGCTGCATCAAACTGGACCAGACACCTGCGTGACCGGGCAGTATACGGTGATGGTCGCAATCTGCCAGCATCCGGCACGTTCCGCATACTTTGTTTTATGGTCTATCGGGTCCGTAACGTTCCCAGCCGGAGCCACCCACCTTCCGCACGCCTGATACAGTACAGGTTTCATGTTGATTTGGCTCGATTTTATACAAACCCGGCGGCCCTTTGAAGCCAGACCCCACGATCAAACCCGGTTGTCCCTGGAATTTCTTTTTCCGTCCGGAACGATCAGATTTTCTTACACTTTCCCCGCCACTCCTATATAATGCCGCGCCGATGTGGGCCGTGGTCACAACGCCGCATTGATTATCGATTAACCACTGAGTAAAACCATGACTGATTTAAGCAAGTACCGAAATATTGGCATTTTTGCCCACGTTGATGCCGGCAAAACCACGACCACGGAACGCATTCTGAAGCTGACCGGGAAGATTCACAAAACCGGCGAGGTCCACGAAGGTGAAGCCACCACGGACTTCATGGACCAGGAGCGCGAGCGCGGCATTACCATCCAGTCTGCAGCCACCTCCTGCGAATGGGACGGCCACCGCCTGAATATTATCGATACACCGGGACACGTCGATTTCACCATCGAAGTGTACCGTTCGTTGAAGGTGCTGGACGGGGGCGTGGGCGTATTCTGTGGTTCGGGAGGTGTTGAACCCCAGTCCGAAACCAACTGGCGCTATGCCAACGAATCGGAAGTGGCGCGCATTATTTTCGTCAACAAGCTGGACCGCATGGGCGCGGATTTTTACCGCGTCGTAAAACAGATCCAGGACGTACTGGGTGCCAACCCGCTGGTCATGACGCTGCCCATCGGCATCGAGGACGACTTCACCGGTGTGGTCGACCTGCTGACCCGCAAGGCCTGGGTGTGGGATGCCTCGGGCAACCCCGAAAACTACGAAATCCAGGAACCACCGGCCGACATGGCGGACGCAGTCGAGGAATGGCGCGAGAAACTCATCGAAACGGCCGTGGAGCAGGACGATGAGGTCATGGAAAAATACCTGGAAGGCGAAGAACCATCCATCGACGAAATCAAGCGCTGTATCCGCAAAGGCACCATTGCTCTGGATTTCTTCCCGACCTACTGCGGCTCGGCCTTCAAGAACAAGGGTATCCAGCCGGTGCTGAACGCTGTCGTGGACTACCTGCCCAACCCGATGGAAGTCAAGCCCCAGCCGGAAGTCGACCTGGAAGGTCACGAGACCGGTGAATTCGCCATTGTCGATCCCGACCGGCCGCTGCGCGCACTGGCGTTCAAGATTATGGATGACCGCTTTGGCGCCCTTACCTTTATCCGTATCTACTCGGGCAAGCTCGCCAAGGGCACTACTGTTCTCAATACTTTTACCGGAAAGACCGAACGTATCGGGCGCATCGTAGAGATGCACGCCGACTCACGCGAGGAGCTGACCAGCGCGCAGGCCGGGGACATTGTCGCCGTGCTGGGCATGAAGAATGTGCAGACCGGCCACACCCTGTGTGACGAAAAAAATCCGGCCACCCTCGAACCCATGGTGTTCCCCGACCCGGTGATCTCCATCGCCGTATCCCCGGTCGACAAGAGCGCTTCTGAAAAGCTGGGCATCGCTATCGGAAAAATGATCCAGGAAGACCCGTCCTTCCGCGTAGAGACCGACGAAGACAGCGGCGAGACCATCCTCAAGGGCATGGGTGAACTGCACCTGGATATCAAGGTCGATATCCTCAAGCGTACCCACGGTGTGGAAGTCACGGTCGGTAAACCACAGGTAGCCTACCGCGAGACCATTACCCAGCACGTGGAAGACAGTTACACCCACAAGAAACAGACCGGTGGTTCCGGCCAGTTCGCCAAAATCGATTACACCATCGAACCCGGTGAGCCGGGCAGTGGCTTCGTGTTCGAGTCCAGGGTTACCGGCGGCACGGTACCGCGCGAGTTCTGGCCGGCGGTTGAGAAAGGCTTCAAAAAGAGCATGGAAGTCGGTCCGCTGGCCGGTTATCCCTGTCTTGACTTCAAGGTGACCCTGCTCGATGGCGGCTACCACCCGGTCGACTCTTCGGCCGTCGCCTATGAGCTGGCCGCCGCCGCGGCCTACCGCCAGACCATGCCCAAGGCCGGCCCGCAGCTCATGGAGCCGATCATGAAGGTGGACGTGTTTACCCCTGAAGATAACGTCGGCGATGTCATCGGCGACATCAACCGCCGGCGCGGCATGATCAAGTCCCAGGAATCCGGTCCCACCGGCACGCGCATCAAGGCCGAGTGCCCCTTGAGTGAGATGTTCGGCTACATCGGTGACCTGCGCACCATGACTTCCGGTCGCGGCCAGTTCTCGATGGAATTCCTGCACTACATGCCGTGTCCGAAGAACGTGGCCGAGGCGGTAATCAAGGAAACCCAGGAACGCGCCGCCAGCAAATAAGCCGGCGGCCGATCCGCCGGAAATACGCCGAAAATCAGGCTACCGGCTCCACCCGCAGGAGTATGGTAGACTGTGGGAAAGTGGCTTTATCACCTGCAGGAACCTCTGAGTATTCCGTCATTCCGGAGAAGCATGCGCCGGGAGACAGTAAAGGAACCGGCCAGAGGTTGCGTGATTCCGACTGGACGGCAGAATAACAATAATGAGCACTTCAATCCTGGGAATATCCGCCTATTACCACGACAGCGCAGCCGCGCTGGTGGTAGACGGGACCATCGTGGCCGCAGCACAGGAAGAGCGCTTTTCGCGCAAGAAACACGATGCGGGATTCCCCGCACAGGCCCTGCGCTACTGCCTGGAAGAAGGCGGAATCCGCCTGGACGATCTCGACTACATCGTCTTCTACGACAAGCCCCTGATCAAGTTTGAGCGCCTGCTGGAAACCTACCTTGCCTACGCACCATCGGGTTTCCAGTCCTTCCTGTCCTCCATGCCGGTATGGCTGAAGGACAAACTGTTCCTCAAAAGCACTCTCAAAAAGGAGCTGGCGGCACTGTTAGCAGGCGACCGGGGCAAGGAGTCCGATTTGCCGCCCCTGCTGTTTTCCGCCCACCACAGATCCCACGCAGCCTCGGCGTTCTTTCCCGGTCCGTATGAAAAAGCCGCTGTACTCTGCCTAGATGGTGTTGGCGAATGGGCTACCAGCTCCGTCTGGCTCGGTGACGGCAACACGCTGAAAGCACAATGGGAAATCGACTTCCCGCACTCGCTGGGACTGCTCTACTCAGCATTCACCTACTACACCGGTTTCCGGGTCAATTCCGGGGAATACAAGCTGATGGGGCTGGCGCCCTACGGCGAACCCAGGTACGTCGATCTTATTTTCGACAGGCTGCTGGATGTAAAGGAGGATGGCAGCTACCGGCTGGACATGAGCTACTTTAACTATGCGACCGGCCTGACCATGACCAACAGCAAATTCGACGCGCTGTTCGGTGGCCCGCCGCGCGAGGCCGAGTCGGAAATCACCCAGCGTGAAATGGATATCGCCCGGTCGATACAGGTCGTCACCGAAGAGGTCGTACTCAGGATTGCGCGCAACGTGCAGAAGGAACTGAGTACCGACTACCTGTGCCTGGCAGGCGGCGTGGCACTGAACTGTGTCTCCAACGGCCGTATTCTGCGCGAAGGCCCCTTCAGGGATATCTGGATCCAGCCGGCCGCCGGCGATGCCGGTGGTGCGCTGGGGGCCGCCCTCAGTATCTGGCATGAATACCTGGGCAAGCCGCGCCAGGTAAACGGAAACGATGCCATGCAGGGATCCTACCTGGGCCCCCGGGCCGACAGGGATGCGAGCAAAGCCTGGCTGGACTCGATCAACGCCCGTTACGAGGTGCTCGACGATGATGCCCTCATGCCCCGCCTGGCTGAACTACTGGAGGGTGAAAACGTCGTCGGCTGGCTGCAGGGGCGTATGGAATTCGGTCCCCGCTCGCTGGGAGGGCGCAGCATCATCGGCGACCCCAGGAGCCAGAAGATGCAAAGCGTCATGAACCTGAAGATCAAGTACCGGGAGTCATTCCGGCCGTTTGCACCCGCCGTCAGGGCCGAACGGGTCTCCGACTGGTTCGAGATCGACCGGCGCAGTCCTTACATGCTGCTGGTCGCCCCGGTAAAGGAAGACAAACGCCTGCCCATGACGGAAGAACAGCAGCAGCTGTTCGGTATCGAAAAACTGAATATTCCACGTTCACAGATCCCGGCCGTCACTCACGTCGATTACTCGGCACGCATCCAGACCGTGCACGCAGATACCAACCCGCGCTTCTACCGGCTGCTGGAAGCCTTCGAGGCGCGTACCGGCTGCCCGGTACTGGTCAATACCTCGTTCAATGTGCGCGGCGAGCCCATCGTCTGCACCGCCGAGGATGCCTACCGGTGCTTTATGCGCACGGAAATGGACTACCTGGTGCTGGAGGACCTGCTGCTATCCAAACAGGATCAGCCGCAATGGCAGGAAGACGGCGACTGGCGTAACGAGTATGCACTGGACTAGACCATGAGCAGTAAAATCCAGACCCTGGATGCACGCGGCTACCGCAAGTTCGGACTGACCACCGGCGCCATCATTGTTGGCCTGTTCGGCCTGCTGATTCCCTGGCTGTTTGAGCTTAACTATGTGAAATGGCCCTGGATAACGGGCGGCATTCTTGCCCTCTGGGGTCTGCTGGCGCCGACCACGCTGAAACCGGTCTATATCGGCTGGATGAAATTTGGTAATGTCATGAACTGGATCAATACCCGGATTATCCTGGGTATCCTGTTCTACGCGATCTTCCTGCCGATCGGCATGGTCATGCGCCTGTTCGGCAGGGATGCGATGCACCGCAAACCGGACAGCACGCTATCGAGCTACCGGGTAAAAAGTGAACATGATGATAAAAACAACGTGGAGCGGCCGTACTGATGCTTGATCTGCTTAAAGACCTGTGGGGGTTCATGAAAGTCCGCAAGAAGTTCTGGCTGGCGCCTGTCATTCTCGTCATGTTGCTGCTGGGCGTTCTGATCGTGATGACACAGGGTTCTGCGGTAGCACCTTTTATCTATACCCTGTTTTAACAGGCTGTTGCGCCGGAATGCCGGGGCACAAATCAACCAGGGTTTCCGGGACCATTGGCCGCAGGGTTGCGGAAAACCGGGAAGTGTTGCCGGGCGCCAGGGGCGCCCGGCAACAAGCCGGTACATGCGCTACTGCATCACCCTGTTGACTACCAGACGTTAATTACCTGCAGGTCGTAAGCCGGCACAATCCTGCCCTGGTATCCCTGCATCCTGATCGTTTGTTTGATCGAGACGAGGTTCTGCTTCTGCCCGGTTATCGGTGAAAGGTGCGATAACACCAGTTTTTTCGGTCGGGTAGCGGCCGCCACTTCACCCAGACGCGTGGGCGTCGTGTGGAAAAGCAGCAGGAACTCCGGCACCGGGTTATCCAGAATAGCCGTATCGTATATCAGCACATCCGCACCTTCTGCCAGCTTGATGATATTGTCGGTACTGGAGTTGGTGTCACCGGTCCACACGATACTCTTACCCTTGTATTCGATCCGGTATGCCACGCTCGGCGTCCCGCCATGAAACACGGGGATGGACTTTACCGTCAGGCCACCGTGGTCGTCGAGCACGGTCGTAATATCCGCGGAAGCCGTATCGAAAGGCAGGTTGTTCCCTACGGGCACAAACGGTGACTGACCGCCAAAAAAGGCAGCCGCAAACCCGTGCAGGTAACGTTCCACCCCGGTCATTTGATTATAATGCCCATCGATATAGGCGGACATGGAATCGTAGGCCGGCACATTCGAATCCGGTCCGTAGAAGTTGATGGCCGGCGGCAATAATTCACCCGCCCCCAGGCGATGAAAGAAAAGGCTCTTGACCATTGCCGACATATCGGACGTATGGTCAATATGCATGTGCGTATACATGAAATGATGCACGTCCTTGAGGCTTGCCCCGCTGAGTGCCAGCGACTTGAAAGAACCGCTGCCGGTATCTACGAGCAACACAGGGTCGCCGTCAGTAAAAATCAGCAGGCTTGACCCGGCACGGCCATCGCTGGATGCGGTCGGGCCGCCTGAACCCAGCACGATCACTGCAAGATCCGCTTTTACCTTGTCTACCGGCAGTACCGCCTTGTTTTCGTGCCTGTATTCTTTATGGCTT
>JALSRZ010000085.1 GCA_026984515.1 Thiohalobacter sp.
CGCACGCGCTCGCCCGCGGACAGCGTTATCGGCGCTTGCTGCAGAATGACTGCAGCGGCGCACCGATGCCTTGCCGCGAACAAGCGCGAGCGGGCTGAACACGATGTAGATGCTTGCCGGGTTAATAAAGGATTCGAGATGGCAAAAACACCGAAATTTGAAGCGCATGGGTATCACAATGACGATTTGGGCATTGTCCATATACAACGGCCGCCGTGCTTGAATATGGCGGTGTACCTTCGTGACGCAGTCATTCAGGATCAGTCGTGTGTTCCGGCCTTGAGTCCGCAGCTCCAGAGCCTGTCAATCACAGATTTCGTTTCGCCCACGCAACCATTGCTTGCCGTCCAGGTAGAGCTTCTTTTCCAGCAATACGTGATAGACCCAGCGCTCACCACCCTCGCCTGTCGATGAGGTGTCGGCATCGGGTGTGTGGGTTTCCGACACCGAACCCGCACCAAATTGCAGGATCAACTGGCCCTCGCCATTGGTCGACCCGGTTGCCGCCCAATACCCTTTTCCCCTGCTGCCATACGCACCACTGGCCCCCGACGGGCTGTAGCCACCCGATCCGGATTTGTACAGAAAACGCCCATCACTGCACAACCATAGATGCTGTTCCTCGGTATAACCGGATCCCGAAAAATAATGGGCTATATACCGCCCTTTGAAGTAATCACTCCACAGGTCGCCGCCGTTCTGTGTCGGTGCTTTGGTCGTGGCGGGCGGAGTCGCCGGTGTGTTCACTTTCAGGTTGGTGGCCAGTTTCAGCGCGATCCGTTCCACCTCGGCCACCGTTGATGCATCGGCAGACATCGCGATGAATGCCACCGCCAATGCCGGCCGTATTGCCCGTGCAGTGATATAGGCCGACAGCTCCGGTGCGCCGTCTACGGTGTACTGTGCGGTATATACCTTGCCGGTCATTCGCACTGGCGACTTGGGCACCAGTCGGGTCAACGTATCCAGAGGCACCGGGTTCGACATGAGCGCTCTGATACCCGCATCGTCCACCTGCTCAAAAGTCATGAAAATAGTGGCCTTCAATGCCCTTGATTCGAGCATGAATACTTCTGTGCCTGTTGGCCATGCGCCTTTCCAGCCCATCGGGACGCTCAGGCCGATACCAGCCTGGCTGGATTCGACATAAGCGCCACCCGCATACTGTTTGCCTTGCTGAACTTCTACTGCCAGACAAACGGGTGTTACACATAACAACAGCAGACAGGTAAAAAGTTTCATGGGACAGTCTCTTGAATCCGCGGGTTCATGACAATGATTACAACGGCGGACTTCATGGGAAGCGATCGATCACGAACAGATTTGTTAATACCGCAGGTAGATCCGCAAGGAATGCTCGCTGAAGGAATGGGGGCATCATTCTCTGGGTGAGTTTTGCCCGCACCCTGGAATGTGACCAGAAGCCGGAGGGCGCAGTCCCTCGGTCCAGTCATCAACCCTCATCATTCCCGGGCGCGACCGGGAGAAGCCCCCGGCGGCCCTGAAATGATGTGTGATCATTGGGTACGATTACCGCCCGAAAGGGTCAAATCGCCGCACCCTCGTGGCTGCGCTTGCGTATCGCCACACCCAACAGGCCGATCAGGCCGGTACCAAAAAGCCAGGCCGCAGCCGGTTCCGGCACCGTGTTGACGCGGACATCGCCGGAACGCACAGCCCAGGCATACAATGAAGCGTAATTATTGATGTTCTGGCCGCCGGTATTGGTAGAGAAGTTCCACGCGGTATTGGGATCGTTCTCCTCCACAGACCAGTAGAAGACGGGCTGGAGATTGCTGAAGGGGCCGGTGTTGGTCAAGCCCCAGCCAGGCTGGGATGAAACGCCGGCGGTGTCTTTAAATGAAATATTACCCAGCGTGTCATACCACAGGCTTGCCATCTCGCTGTACACCGTCGTCGACGCGCTTCCGGTCTGTACATTATAGCCACAGTCAGTGTCGTGGTTTGCGAAATTACAACCCGGCTCGCCGGTATCGACCATCTTGGGCAGTCGCCAGTCGTTGAATCCGCCCAATGTCAAGCCTGCCACCCAGGCATTGGCATCCGCCCAGGTCATGGTGCCTGCCGCATTGGCATCTGCCAGCCAGGTAATGTCCAGCGTGGTGTCGTAATACGCTTCAAAGGTCGCGGCATTGCCGTCCAGGTCGCGGCCCTGCAGGGTGGTTTCCCAGGTGCCCTGGCCGCTGAGCAGTGCCGCGTTCGCAGCGCTGATACCCAGGGTGAACAGTCCGGCGCACAGGACGCCTGTCATGGTTTGCTGCTTCATGGTCTTATTTCTCCTGATATTGATATACCTTGATTACTGGGGTAGTGAGTTTTTTAAACACGCCCTGACCATTCAAGGATAAATGCTCAGGGCCCTTCCAAAGTGACACATCCGAACAGCGTGGATAATCTCGGGTAAAGCCTTTTCTTTGCTCATGTTGACACACAGTGTGCTTGAGCCTGGAGTGCTGCACCATCCCATATTTATGGGATGGCCTACTCGGCCTGCCGGCTGAGATCGATCCTTGCCATTGTGAAATGGCTCGCAAGGTATTGACCCGGCGTCACTTCAAAATCCGCTGCGCTTGCCGGGAGCGCGCCGTACCCGCCCGTCGGCCCTGACCCGGCGGTGTTCGAGGCGAAGGGGCGGAAAACCGCCCCGTCGTTTGCCTGCTCAAGCCGCTCTCGACGGACAAGGTACATTTGTCAATACAGGTACACCGCACCGCTGTCCAAGGCATCGTTGTTGATCTGATCACCGCCGATGCCGGTGGAGTTGCTGGCCTCGCCAACAGCCCCGACCGCCAGCGTGCTGCCGTCGGCGGACAGTGCTACGGCGGTGCCGAACTCGTCAGCCGAATCGGTATTGGAGGCCTTGACATAGGCCTGCTGGGACCAGACACCGGCGCTGCGGGTGAACACATAGACCGCGCCGGGATCAGTGGCCAAGCTATCGCTTTCAACGCCGCCAATGCCGGTGGCGTTGCTGTCCTCGCCAGAC
>JALSRZ010000086.1 GCA_026984515.1 Thiohalobacter sp.
CTGCCGCCGGTGTTTCGAAATCGTCCGTGGCAGCCGCAACGGACGCATCCGCCTGATCGCCCAGTCCACCCGCAGCGCTGCCGCCCAGGGGCACTGCCTGATCGACCTGGCCCAACGCCTCAGCTCCCGGGTTCAGATCCGCACGCCCGCGACGCCGGAGTTGCAAGCTTTCCGCGAAAGCTGGCTCATCATCGATGACCACGGCATGCTGCGCATCAACAACCCCGAACGCTGGGAAGGCAGCCTGATCCTCCACGACCGGCGCGTGGTGCGCGAGCAACTGGAATTTTTCGACGCCGCCTGGGAAAACAGCGAACCCGATCAGCAGACGCGGCGGTTGAATATTTGATCCGTCTATCGGTACGCATATTGGCGTCAGGACCACCGCAAAAGTTTCAGGTTCCCTGCCGATTGAGAAGCCCTGTACCAGTGCGCAGCAGCAACAGGGACAATGTGGCCAGTAGCATGCAGACCGTCAGACTGCCAGCGCCGTTATCTCCGGTTCCGGCATCCCCGTCATCGGGGTTTCCGCTGTCTCCGCCACCTCCTCCGTTGCCGACGCCGTTCGCCGCTCCCTTGACGATGGTGAAATAATCATCAATTGACCCGTTCTCCCTGAGCATCCTAACATCCATACGGTCGCCGGCGATATCGATTACCATCGAGCCCAGTTCGCCCACCTCGATGAAATTTGCGGGGTGGCTGTAAATGGTGTAACCCTGTTTTCCGGAGCTGCCGGCGAGTATATAGACCGCGCCTTTGGCCTGGTCCTGCTTGTCATATACCCCGTCGCCGTCCTCACGACCGTCCCCGGAATCCACCGCATGGGTGCTAGCATTCCAGCTTGAACTCTGACCGTAATGCCCGTTGATGAGATAGGTACGCGAATAGAAATGGTTGTGGCCACTCAATTGCAGGTCCACGCCATAGCGCTCAAGGATGGGGTTGGCGCGTTCGCGTAATACCTTCATCCCCGTTTCACTGTCGGAATCGTGTGTGCTGGAACGGGAATACG
This sequence comes from Thiohalobacter sp., assembly GCA_026984515.1. Lineage (GTDB taxonomy): Bacteria > Pseudomonadota > Gammaproteobacteria > DSM-19610 > DSM-19610 > Thiogranum. The sequence goes on from JALSRZ010000086.1 coordinate 1,016, forward strand.
GCGGGTGATGCCAGTAGGCGATAATCCATTTCTGGGTGGTCGAGCTCAGGTCATCTTCCAGCCATAGGTACATGGCATCGCTGTTGAGGTTGTCAGTGAAGGAATCAAGCGCGACGAAGTGAACATTGCCATAATCAAAGGAGTAATAGAGTTCGGTCCCGGAAGGCTGGCCGCCCCCCTCGCCCTGAGTGGGATGACTGAAGGCAGTGGTATATGCGCCGGAGTTGCGCTCGTGGTTGCCGATCGCCGACCATACCGGCGTATGACGGAACAGATCCTGATAGACTCCAAAAAAATTGGCGGTGTATTCATTGTCCGTACCATTGTCGTAAGCATTGTCGCCGAGCGCGAGAACAATATCCGTTTCCATCGAATCCAGATTGTAATAGGCATTCCTCACCTGCAGTTGGCCGGTACGCCCGGTTCCCGAGTCGCCGATGGCCCAGATGCGCAGTCTGCGGTTGGAGCCGGTCATGGGCGCAGTACGGAAATAATGCCAGGCATCGCCCCCGGCTTCAGTACCTGCGCTGGAGCCCACCGAGTAATAGTATCTGGTATCGGCGTTCAGTCCGCTTACCACCACCTCATGCTCGGTTGTTGCGCCGCTGATTGACACCGTCCGGTTCAGGTTTTCGAGTTGAACACCATAATGCACCACGCTGTCAGTCGGCATATCGCTTCGCCAGCGCAGGACCACCTGGCTGTCGGTCACATTCTGCAGATAGGGCTGGCGTTCTAACGCGCCCCAGGCCGGTGATGAGATTACCTGTATCAGCCATAACATCCCGCTGGCAAGGAGTATCTGGGGTTTCACATGTCTCTCCTGTTTCATATTTAAAATTGGCTCAGCTGTTGGCGCCCAGTCGTTGCTTCAGAACAGCCTCCATTTCGCGTACCTGGGGGCGCTTTCTCATGTATTCCGGTAATTGCCGCAAGGCGTCCTTTGCCTGCAGATAAAGGCGCTGCGCGTCATCTTCATAACCCGCACTGAGTAGCAGCTCGGCTTTGCGGAACAACCAGGTGTCCTTCCTTTGCGACCGATGTTGCATGCGATCGATGCGCGCCAGCGCGTCCTGCAATCGGCCAAGATGAACTTCCAGTTCGACTGCCCGCTGCAACAATACCGAATTGATGCCCCAGCGCTGAAGGGCTGCGTCAGTTACATTCAGCGCTTGCGCAATCTGTCCCATGCGAATCAGCAGGGAACTATAGTGATCTATCCATGCCGGATAGAATCTGGCCTTGGTCGTCGTGAAAGCACGGCGGTAAGCCGTCAGCGCAGCCTCCATCTGACCCAACGCTTCGAGAGCACGGCCTTCAAGCACGAACAATTCTGGGCTACAGGACTTTACTGCCACTTGCTCAAGGCTTTCCAAAGCCTCTTTAGGCCGGCCCAACTCCAAGAGTACTTCCGCCCTGCGTGCGGCCACGACCGGTTGCCGTTCCGGTTCGGCAATGGAGGCGGCCCTGTCGAGGTCGGCAAGTGCTTCGGCCCACCAACGGTTGGAACGATAGACTGCCGATCGTTTGAGGTAAATGGATACCGATGGCCCTTGCTCCTTGATGAGTTTTCCCAGCCGGGCCAGCTGCATCGAAGCCGGGTCATGGGCATGGACAACAGAAAGTGCCAGTACAAACAACAGTGCGGCGGCACTGATCCGGAATGAGCGGTGGGCGGAGACGAGGCGCACGGATGGCATGGGAACCGGCGGGGCTGATGAGCCGCAGAGGATAAAGCCTGCCGCGATCTACGTCTCTGACCATGGAGCTGGCAGGGAATCAGCGGCAGGTTTTTCCAGATTGAAGGTCACGGGACGATCAGTGAAGGCGAGCGGCCTCGGCCTCCAGGGCCTCGACCGCTGCATCGATATCGGCTTCCATGGTGCGGTGATTGATGACCGAGGCGCGCAGTACCCGCAGTTCGCCTTCGCGGGTCAATGAGAAGACGGCCTCGCCGCG
>JALSRZ010000087.1 GCA_026984515.1 Thiohalobacter sp.
CGCACGCCCCCTTTGAACACAGGATAAGCGCTGATAGCACGACCATTAATGGTTTTTTCTATTTTTGCATTCATCCCCGGACCTGTTTTTCCGCGTTTTTCGATAAATTCAGAGCAAGTGATATGCCACCGAAGCTAATGCTCTGAATTATATAAGATGCTTTTTCCCGCTGGAATATTCCCGAAAGGGATAGACGGTAAAAATGTAAAGAATACCAACAGTCCGGCGTCGGGTATTCGTTGCAGCAATCGGGCAACTTTAAGAAAGTACAAGGTTTTCTCTGTATGATGTCACGATGATGTAAAGGTAAAGAAGCCCGACGCCTGCCGGTCTGTGCCGACGGGGTGCGAGCTGGTGTGATTGGCGGCGCCGCGAATGGCAGCGCCGGCAGAACGGACCGCCCCTGTAAGGACGCCGGTCAGGAGAATGGGCATAATAAGGATCTCGCCGGTTGGGCGGTCTATAACACCATGTATGAAAAACATTTCGGACTGACAGAACGTCCTTTCTCGATTGCGCCGGATCCACGCTTTCTGTACATGAGCCGGCAGCACCGCGAGGCGCTGGCGCATCTCCTGTATGGGGTCGGTGAGGGCGGTGGTTTCGTCCAGTTGACGGGCGAAGTCGGTACCGGGAAAACCACGGTCTGCCGCTGCCTGCTCGAGCAGTTGCCCGAACATGTCGATATTGCCCTGGTACTCAATCCGCGTGTAACCGCGCTCGAGTTGCTGGGCAGTCTGTGCGATGAGCTGAAAATACACTACGCGCGCGATACCACCAGCATCAAGGCCCTGATTGATGTACTGAATGCCTACCTGCTCGATTCGCACGCGCGTGGCCGGCGTACGGTGCTGCTGATCGACGAGGCCCAGAATCTCGGCACCGAGGCACTGGAACAGGTGCGCCTGCTGACCAACCTGGAAACCACCCGGGAAAAACTGTTGCAGATTATCCTGGTGGGTCAGCCCGAACTCCGGGAGCTGCTGGCACGGGAGGACCTGCGCCAGTTATCGCAGCGTATTACCGCGCGTTACCACCTGGAGCCCATCAGCCGGGAAGAAACCGCAGCTTATATAAGACATCGCCTGCAGGTGTGTGGTGCCAGCGCAACGCTGTTCAACGATACGGCAGTGGAGTTGATACACAAGCTGTCGGCCGGTGTACCGCGCCTGATCAACGTATTGAGTGACCGTGCCATGCTGGGCGCCTTCGTGGAAGGCAAACGCATGGTGGACGCGCCGATTGTCCAGCGCGCGGCACGTGAGGTGCTCCCCGAAGAGGGACTGGATGTGCCCGTCCAGGGAAAGTGGCGCTGGCTGGCGTTCAGTGCGGCCGTGGTGCTGGCAGCGCTGCTGGGTTACTTCCTTGCCGTGACGGTGCCGCTGCCGGAGCCTGCGCGGCTGGCCATGCATACCGTCGAGGAAGCGCCGACTGCAACGCAGCCGCTGCCTGCACCGGCTGAGCCGGCCGGACCTCCACCGCAACCGCTTGCCACTGTTGCCGGAGAAGCGCCGGCAGAAACGCAGGCATCACCCATGTCGGTTGCAGCGGTTGAGCCATCGGGCGGCGGTGAGCCGGCAGCGGACAGCTTGCAGCTGGCCCTGGCGCAGGCCGGACCTGACGCGGCTGCGAAGGCGTGGAAGGCCCTGTACAGGCTGTGGGGGGTGCGCGCGTCGGTGATCAACGACGAGCAGGCCTGTGCGCAGGCGCCTGCTGCGGGGTTGCGCTGCCTGCAGGGCGGCGGTAGCTGGACGGTGTTGACGAACTTCGACCGACCGGCCCTGCTGTTACTGGTCGCGCCCGAAGGCCGTCGTGTGCCGGTACTGGTGCGGGAGGTGATCGGTTCAGAGGTCCGCATCCAGGCAGGTGACCGCCAGTTACAGGTGCCGATCAGTGAACTGGAAAATCGCTGGTTCGGTGAGTACCGCCTGTTATGGAAAACACCGCCGGGTGGTTACGCCGCGCTGCGCCCCGGTGACCGCAACGATGCTGTGAAATGGTTGCGGGATCGTCTTGCCAGGGCAACCGGCCTGACTTCCATTGCACCCGACCCGCGCTACTACGACGCCGGTCTCAGGCAACTGGTGGAGTCCTTCCAGCGCGACCGGGAACTGAGTGCCGACGGTGTGGCCGGTGCCCGAACATTGATCAATCTCAACAACCTGGACCAGGGTGCATCGATACCGCGCCTGGGTGCTGCGGTTGCCGACAATTAGCGAGCCGATCCTGTGTCCTACATTCTCGAAGCATTGAAAAAAGCGGAGCTGCAAAGGGATATCGGCCAGGTGCCCGGTATCGGCAGTGAACACGAAAAACCGTCACGCAGCGTTAACGGCACCTGGCTGGCGATCGTGGCAGGCTTCCTGGCACTGAACCTGGTGCTGCTGGCATGGCTGTTGTGGCCGCAGGACGAACCGCTCCCCGCCGGCCACAGCGACCGGCCGGTGCAAGGTGATGCGGTCATTCGGGCGCCTGCACCGGCACAGGTTGCCCCGTCGCCTGCGCCCCCGGCGGTTGAGGTTTCCGTTCCGTCCCGTTCCGGGTTATCGGAGCCGAGCCGGGCCGCGACACCTGCATCACCGCCTTCCGCGCAGCCCGCCCCGCCGGTAACGAAGCCGCCGGTTCGGCCGGCGGTGGCACTCCCGGCGCCGGTGGCCCGGCCACCCGTCATAGAGCCGCCGGCAGAGGAGCCAAGCCGTAGTCCCGTTGAGAGTCTGCCAGTGTGGCCGCAGATCCCCGATCACCTGTTCCGCCAGCTCAGGGGGGGAATACGTCTGGATGTGCATGTGTACAGTGACCAGCCGCAGGACCGGTTTGTATTGATTAACCTGCAGAAATATCACGTGGGTGACCGATTACAGGAAGGCCCGCTAGTGGACGAAATAACTCCGGAAGGTGTGATATTGTCATTCCAGGGGCAGCAGTTCATGGTGCGCGCCCAGTAGGGTGCTTTCGGGTATATATAGATGATAAAAAAAATGATGTTGTTGGGGCTGTCGCTGTGCGCGGTGGTTGCCGTGTTCCCCGTACAGGCAGCGGACACGGGGACAAGACGTGATACCAACCAGTTGATTGTGCGCCTGAAGCATGACGGTGTCCGGCGCGTGCAGGCCGCGCAGGTGGGCCGGGCTGTTCCGGACGTCCGTTTGCCGGACGGTACGCCATTAACCTTTGTCCGGCCGTTTGACGGTAACGGCATGGTAGTCCGGCTGCCTGCCGCCGTCAGTCTGCAGGAAGCACAGGCCATCGCAGACCGGCTGGTGGCCTCCGGTGCGGTGGCGTCCGCGCAGGCGGACAAGCGTGTCTACCCGACGCTGGTACCCAATGACCCCGACTACCTGCCCGGTCTCGTCGACTCCGGCCAGTGGCACTTGTTTGAAGACGCCGGCGGTATTCGTATGCAAAGTGCCTGGGACCGGAGCACGGGTTCCGCTACCGTGGTGATTGCCCAGCTGGATACCGGGTTCCTGCCACACCGCGATATCAACCCGGCGCGTATCCTGCCGGGGTATGACTTTTTCAGTGGTGGCCTGAGTAATCTCGGTACCGAGCTGGACAACGATACCATCCTGGGCGACCCGCTGGGCCGCGATGGAAATCCGACCGATCCGGGCGATGCCACGGTTGATAATGAATGTGACCCCGGCTCGATCGGGGAAAACAGCTCCTGGCATGGTCTGTCCGTGGCCAGTGTCATGGTGGCTGAATCCGACAATCTCGTGGATATAGCCGGTATCGATTTTGCCGCGCGTCTGTTACCGGTTCGCGTGCTGGGCAAATGTGGTGGAGCCGTTTCGGATGTAGCGGACGCGATCCGCTGGGCCGCGGGTTTCACCGTCAACGGCATCGCGAATCCCAACCCGGCCCGGGTGCTCAACCTGAGCCTGAGCGGGGACGGCACCTGTACCCCCGAGGAGCAGGCCGCAATCAATGACGCCGTGAACACGGGGGCCGTGGTGGTGGTTTCCGCCGGCAACGAGAATGTCGATGTCGCCACCCAGAGTCCGGCCAACTGCCAGAACGTGCTGACCATCGCGGCCACCCTGCGCGACGGCTCGCGGGCCCCGTATACCAATAGTGGTGAGGAAGTCGACCTGAGCGCACCCGGCGGTCTGACGGAAAATGATCCGAATGACGGCATACTGGTGCTTTCCAATAACGGTACTACCACGGCCGGCCCACTGGACATCACCGGCAGGATCGCCGGCAGCAGTTTCTCCACGGCCCAGGTATCCGCTGTTGCCTCGCTGATGCTGGCCGTCAACAGCGCACTTACCTCCGCCCAGGTCCAGGAGATCCTGCGACGGACGACGCGCGCGTTCCCGGGTGCGAGTTGCACCACCAGCCTGTGCGGTAGCGGGATCCTGGATGCCGATGCGGCATTGGCGGGTGCCGCCGACCCGGGCTCGGTGCTGGGTGCCAGGGCAAATACCAGTGGCGGAGGCTGTACCATAACGGCAGCGACGGCAACGAAACGTTTGGATCCGTTGTTCCTGTTGCTGATTTTCCTGGTTGCAGGGCGTGCCTGGCGCACCGGCAGGCGTATAGCCACCCCGGCAAAGCGATAACAGCGGGTTTTACGTGCTAGCGGCTATCCAGGAGTTCTTTCGACTGAAAATCGAGCCGGACAGCGGAGCCGGTGCAGGTGTGCACGGATTGCAGCTGGCCGCCGCCGCCCTGCTGTTCGAAGTCATGCGCGCTGATTACGATGAACACCCGGATGAACGCACCACGCTGGAACGCGCGTTGCGCGAGGCGTTCTCTCTGACGGACAGCGAGACCCGGGAACTGGCGGAACTGGCGGACCGCGAAGCGGCCGAAGCCGTTTCGCTGTACCAGTTTACCGGTCTGATCAACCGGGAGTTTTCCGCCGAACAGAAAATACAGCTGGTGGAAATGCTGTGGCAGGTGGCGTACGCAGACGGCCGCCTGGACCGCTACGAGGAAGCGGCGGTGCGCAAGATCACGGAATTGCTGCATGTGCCGCACCGTGACTTCATTCGCGCCAAGCACCGGGTGCTGGACGAAAAACCATAAAAAAAGGCAGCCGGTGGCTGCCTTTTTACCAGAACCCGGTCTGCTGTCCGATTAAAACTAGACCATATCCTTGAGGGCTTTCAGCGCCAGTACCTTGACGACGTTGCGCGCCGGTTTGGCCTTGAAGGTCATGGGTTCGCCGGTGAAGGGGTTGGTGCCCTTGCGTGCCTTGGTGGCCGGTTTGCGCACAACCTTGATCTTCATCAGGCCGGGAACGGTGTATACGCCGGGGCCGCTGCGTTTCAGGTCGCGTTTGATCAGGGTGTTGAGGGAGTCAAAAACAGCGCCAACGTCTTTCTTGGTCAGGCCGGTCTTGTCAGCAATATAGGTAAAGGTTTCAGCTTTGGTGGTGGGTTTTTTGACCGCCCTGGCGGCAGTCTTTTTCTTTGCGGTTTTCCTGGCGGTCTTTTTCTTTACGGCCATTCAATATGCTCCTTACAGTAGTTGTCTGGGACGTGACCGCGCAAAGATAGCACAAAGAAAAAAAAGTGAAACCCCTTTATGTAATTTAAGCCTGTTTTTTAAGTCTCAAATGTGAGTGGCTTCGTTAATGCATGTAAAAAACAGGGTCAGATGCAGCCTGCGTATTACACGAACACGGGTTTCCTTCATGCAGAAGCGCGGCCTCGGCATCGGTAACGAGGTGTATGAAAACGACACCGGCAGGACTGCCGGTGTCGATAGCGGAGCTGCATAACTGAACAAAAAATATACAACGCGCAGGGTGTGTGCCGGCAGGGTTACCCGACAGGGTGTCACCGGCTGTTCCAGAACGACGTTTTTGCCCGCTCGGACAGTCGCCTGTGGATCAGCCGATTCGTGAGCAGTTTCACACTTCAGCAGTGCGTTGCGCGGCTAAGATTTTAACCGCCCTGGCCGATAGCAGTGGAGCGTGGCAGGGCACCGCGCCGGTCCCGCTACGGGCGCCCGGAAAGCCCCTTCAGAACCTCAGAGCGGACGGATCAGCACAGCATGGGAGCGGCAAAAAAACTCATCGATAAGAAAGTGTTACGGGATCTCGTACCCATCAACGCCCTGTCGGCCGCGCATATCGAAGAGATCACCCGTAAAGCGGTCATCGAGGAAGTGCGTGCCGGTCGCTACCTGTTCAGGAGTGGTGATCGTGACTACCAGTCCGTATACCTGTTGCAGGGCAGTATCGAACTGCTCGGTAACGGTCGGGAGGTGGTCAGCACGGTGCATGCCGGCAGCGAAGCCGCCCTGCATCCGCTGGCGCACAAACAGCCCCGTCAACTGTCCGCCCGCGCATCCGGCAAGGTCACGGTGGCGCGCGTCGACTCCAGTTTGCTGGACGTGCTGCTTACCTGGGATGAATCAGCGGGCTACGATGTGGTGGAAATCGACGCCCAGGATGATGATGACTGGATGACCCGCATGTTGCAGTCGCAGGCGTTCCTGCAACTGCCACCGGCCAATATTCACCAGTTGCTGATGCGCCTGGAATCCATCACCGCCCGTGCCGGTGAAACCATCGTCCGGCAGGACGAGGAAGGTGATTTTTTCTATATCGTCAAGAGCGGGCGCCTGGCCGTGACCCGCAAGCCTTCGGCACGTGCGAAGGAAGTGCTGCTGGCGGAGCTGGGAGAGGGCGCGTGCTTTGGCGAAGACGCGCTGGTTTCCGGCACCCGGCGCAACGCATCGGTGACGATGGTCACGGACGGTTCGCTGATGCGGCTGTCCAAGGAAGATTTCAACGAGCTGCTGCGCGAGCCCCTGGTAAAGGAAATAGCGTTTCCGGAAGCGCAGCAACTGGCTGCCGGGGGTGCGCAGTGGCTGGATGTGCGACTGCCGGGTGAATTCGGCAACCAGGCCATCAAAGGCAGCATCAACCTGCCATTGTCAGCCCTGCGGGAGCAGTGCGCGGCGCTGGATGCGGGTATTTCCTACCTGGTGTGCTGCGATACCGGGCGGCGCAGTTCGACCGGGGCATTCCTGCTGAGCCAGCAGGGTCTGGATGTCCACGTTCTGAAAAACGGGCTGGCGGAAGTGCCGGATGACATGCTGACCGGTGAGCGCACCGCTGCTGCGACGGAAACGGATGCCGAGATTATCCCCTTCGAGCCGGACGGCGCAGCCGGGCAGGACCTCCCCGCTGATGAGGCAGGGAATCACAACGGGAGTGCCGCCGACAGCGTACTGATCGACAAGATCGCGGCGGTAGAGAACGAAAAAATTGCCCTGCAGCAGCAACTGGATGAAGCCGGCAAGCGACTCAGGACAGCGGAAGCCAGGCTGGAAGAATTCCAGGGCCGGCACCAGGACGGGCAGTCGGCGGTGACACGGCAGCTGGAACGGCAGCAGCAGGAACACCAGGAGCAGTTGCGCGAACACGAGCAGGAGCTGGACCGGGTACGCGACGATTACCAGCAACTCGGTCAGCGTACCAGCGCGGTAGCCGGCGAGCGTGACGCGGCCATCAGGGAGCTGGAGGAGGTACGGCAGCGCTTGAGCGCCTTGCAGGAGCAGCAGGACGCACGGCAATCCGGGATTGGCGCCGAACTGGATGCCGCGCAGGAGGCGTTGCAGGAGGAACAGCGCCGGCATAGCGCGTTGCAACAGCAGTATACAGAGCTGGAGACGCGTAACCGCGAACTGGAACAGCAGCAGGGGGAGGTTGCCGGGCAGGCCGAATCCAGCCAGCGAAGAAACGCGGAGCTGGAAACGAAACTGGCGGCCGTTGAACGGGAACGGAAGGAATACGAACAGTCGCTGCAGCAGGCCGCTGAACGTGAGCAGCACTTGCAGCAACAGCTCGAACAGGCACAACAGCGGGCTGCGGACGAGCTGGAACAGGTACGGGCGGGACTCTCGGCGGAACGGGATGAACTGAACAGCCAGCTGGAGGCAGTGCAGGCACAGCTGGATGCCGCCGCTGAGCGTGAGCAGCAGGAAGAAGAGCGGGCGAAACAGGTACAGCAGGAGCTGCAACAGGCGCACTCCGAGCGGGAGGATGTGCTGCTGCAGCTGGAACAGGCGAACACACAGGCGGCGGAGGCTGAAAAGCGTGCGCAGGAACTGGATGCCCGGCTGCAGGCGGCAGACAGTGAGCACCAATCCGAAATCAACGGCGCGCGCGAAGCCATGGTCCGTGCCCAGGGGGAACGTGACAACGTCCAGCGCGAGCACCGGCGACTGCTGGAGACCCTGCGCAAGGCAGAACGTGACCTGGAACGTGCCCGCCATGACCACGAAACCGAAGTGCTGCGCCTGCAGAAGGAGTTGAAGAGCGCTGCCGGTGATTCCAGCGCCGCGCTGGGCGCCGAACTGGAAGCATTGCAGTCGCAGATCAGGGACGGTGAGCGCCTGCGCGATGACCTGGAGATCAAGCTGGGCGAGCGCAGCGCACAGCTTGAAAATGAACAGGCTGAAAGCGAAAAACTCGCCCGGCAGCTGGAACAGGCCCGGCAGAGTGCCAGCGAGGCGGAACAGCAGCTGCTGGAAACCAACCAGGCCGCCAACGAGGAGATGGCGGTCCGGCTGGACAAGGAACTGCAGGCGCAGCAGGCCCTGCGTGAGCAGCTGGCGACGGTCAGCGCCGAGCGCAACGAAAGCCGGGAACAGCTGACGGTACAGAACCAGGAACTCGAGGAACTGCGTGAGGCGCTCAGGTCGGCACAGGCCGGGTCGGAGGACGCGGCGGGCCGCTTACAGCCACTGCAGGAACGTGTGCAGCAGCTGGAACAGGCCCTGGCCGGGAAGCAGCAGGCCGAGCAACAGGCGCGCAAGGAGATCGACCAGTTACGTGCGGAAGCCGAGGTGACGCGCAGCCTGGTGGATATGCAGGCGACTACGGACAGCGCCGGTGTACCGGACGAGGAGCTGGAACAGGCACGGCAGAACGTTGAAGTGGCCGTGCGCCTGCGCACCCAGGCGGAGCAGCAGGTTCAGGCGCTGCAGCGCGAAGTGGAGCAACTGCAGGCGCAGCTGGAACAGGCCGGTTCGGGCGCATCTGCAGGTGTTCAGGGCGGGCACATCCCGTCACTGGACGAGAACGACCCGGACGCATCCGCCCTGCTGGTACCCGATATCGAGATCCCGGAACCAGGCCCCGGTGAGCAGGAACCCGCCGCAGCGTTGCTGGTTGAGGAGGATGACCGGCCTGGTTCGCACATTGAAGCCGGTCGTTCCGGAGGCTGGAAGGGCTTGCTGGCAGGCCTGGTGGCCGGCGCGGTGCTGGCGACGGGCGCCTGGTGGCTGACGGGTTCGCAGCCGGTGTCTCCCGGAGCCGGCGCACAGGCAACTGCGCCGACTGTGGTCGGGGATGAAGATACTGAATCAACTGGTGATGCGGAGCAAGAACGCCTGGAAGCGGGGTCCCGGTCACCGGCTACCGCGCCGCCGATCGCTGTGCCCGCAGCGGCCGCCAGGGTGCCGGAGAAGATACCCGCCATTGCCAGGGGGACGTCCGTCGTACCGGCGCAGGCGGTTCAGCCGCCCGCAGAGGAATCGCCGCCGCAGGCAGAGCCTGTTGCGGAGGAAGTTCGGAAAGAAGCGATCACGGCCGGTACGGAACCGGTGCAGCCACGTGTCAGGCAGCCTGCCGGCACCTTCCGGGACACCCTGTCCGACGGCAGCAAGGGACCATTGATGGTATCCCTGCGCTCCGACCGTTTCGTGATGGGGAGCGATGCCAGTTCCGCAGAATTCGATGAACGCCCGCAGCACCCGGTTCGGTTGGCGCACTTTGCGATTAGTAAAAATGAAGTGACGTTTGCGCAGTATGACCGTTTTGCGCAGGCAACCGGACGCCGCAGGCCGTCCGACCAGGGCTGGGGACGCGCATCGCGCCCGGTGATCAATGTCAGCTGGCAGGACGCGGTGGCCTACACACAGTGGTTGTCGTCACAGACCGGGCAGTACTATCGCTTGCCAAGCGAGTCCGAGTGGGAGTTCGCTGCCCGTTCCGGGAGCAAGCGGCGTTTCTGGTGGGGCAACGAAGTGGGTGAAAATCATGCCAACTGCTTTGACTGCGGTGGCCGCTGGTCGGGGACCCGCACTGCGCCGGCAGGCAGTTTCGCCGCCAGTGCATTCGGCTTGCACGACATGGCGGGTAACGTGATGGAATGGGTGCAGGACTGCTACGTGGCCGGGTACGCGGATGCGCCTGCCGATGGCGCTGCAGTGCTTGGCGGTGATTGTTCTTCCCGTGTCGTACGCGGTGGCAGCTACAGCAGCCCGGCTGACCTGCTGCGCAGTGCCAGTCGCGACCAGCGCCCCCCCGATACGCGGCTGGATAACCTGGGTTTCCGGGTCGTGCGCCAGGGTTTGTAATCCGCTAGTCTGTGCACTGGCCCGCAGCCCGGTACCTCCAGTGTCCGAATCTCTCCAGAAGGTGTGTCGTCTGTCCGACCTCCCGGAAGGCAGCAGTCGCGGTTTTACGCTGCATTACAGTGCCGCTTGTGAGGATATTTTCCTGGTGCATCACCAGGGCCGGATCACCGCCTACCGCAACAGCTGTCCTCACACCGGTGGACCGCTCGACTGGGTGCCGGACCGCTTCCTGAACCTGGACGGTGACCTGATCCAGTGCGCTACGCATGATGCCCTGTTCCGCATCGAGGATGGTGTCTGTATCGCCGGGCCCTGTGCAGGTCGTGCGCTGACCGCGCTGCAGGTGGAAATCCGCAATGACGAGGTGTCCGTAAGGTTGGCGTGACACCTGCCTTACCGGGCAGCAGCGCTGCAGCCGTGCCTGCCAATGGTTGCAGGGTGCAGAAACAAAAAAGGCCGGAGCCGTGGCTCGGCTCCGGCCCGGGTATCCGGTGGTTTCAGTCCCGGATCGATTGCATCAGTTTTTCGATATCCAGGCCGGCCATGTCGATGGAAGCCGGTTGACGTGAGGGTACGATTTCCAGCGTCGCGAGTCGCAGTTGCGACTGCCGTTCCAGGTCCGCTGAAGGGTCCGCGGGTGCCGGGAGGTCTGCGCGCGGGAAACTCAGCTCTTCTCCGCGATATTCTTCACCACTTGCCATATCCAGTATACGTGTCATGGCGCACCTCCTTAAGGTGTCGCAGCTGATAACCCAGCCTTCAAATTAACTATCGGCGCCGGACTACAAACATTAAATCCGGCGGGTTCAGCTTTAATTCCAGCAAGTTACATGCCGACCAGCAAGTTACATGCCGACCACCCGACGAAAAAAAGGGCGCCGTTGGTGACGCCCTGTTTTCACTGAAAATTTGTGCTCCGCTTGTTCAGGGGAAAGCCGGTATCCTGGGGTCGATACCGTGCATGTCGGCTTCGGGATGGTGCAGTTTGATCATATTGGTGACGGTTTTCACCTGTTCCCGGGGCACGTCGACCATCATCAGTACCTGCCCGTTTTCCACCGCCGATGCAAACTCCCTGAGCCGACTGTTGGGTATATCCGTGCCAATCATGCCGGCCACCCAGGCGCCGATCAGCGCGCCGGCCAGGGCGGTCACCAGCAGTGTCCAGCCGCCGAGCGTTATACCTTCCGGGGGAAAGGCAATGGCGATCAGGCCGGTGAGAATGCCGGTGGCACCACCTACGCCGAGCCCCAGCCCGATACCATGCACCAGGTCGCTGCGTTGCAACAGGTTGGCTTGTGGCAGGTCGCCGAGCGGGGTGCCTTCTTTGGCGATGACGTGAATGTGATGATCATCGATACGCGCCAGCAACAGCTCGTCGACTACCTGTCGTGCGCGCGCTGTTCCGGGTAACAGGAAATAGAGTCTGCGTCTCATCATATGCCTCCTTGTCACCTGACAGGTCCGGTTACTGAACCACTGTTCTGTTAGACATGCAGGCCGGTCAAAGTTGCCTGCCGCCGTTCTCAGGGCGGAAAGCCATCCAGGCGTTCCAGCGCACGCATCCAGTCTTCCGTCTCCGACCAGATTTCCGGGGTGTGGGTATCTTCCGGTGCGAGATCCATGGAGCCGCGCCAGTCTTCCGGGGGTTCAATGGGTACAGGGCGCATGGATTCCCAGCTTTCGGTGTCGAGTTCTTCCAGGGTGCCGTCGTAGTATTGCAGCTCCAGGGTGTCGTCATCGTCATCCTGGGCGATCACTTCAAACGCGTCGCCAACGGTGTTTTTGTACCAGTCGCCAACCTTCGGTGCATACTCAAAATTCATAACGGGTTTACCTCCTTGATCAAACTGCTGATACTTCGCAGTTGTGCAGCCCTTGTTTTGGCATACAGCAGATAACCGTTTCATTTCGACCTTGCTGAATTTATAGGCGCATAAATCGGCTATTGCAAGCAAACAATTTTGATGAGATTTGAGGGGCAGGGTATGACGATGAATGTTGCTGTCATCGATGGTATGAAGTTACCTGTAGGCGTCGAATTTCCGCCGCTGAAAACCGCAAAATACAGCTGGGAACAGTACCCGCAACTGGGCGCAGACGAGCTTGCGCTGCGCTGCTGGAGGAGTGACATCCTGGTGGTGTTGTCCAGCGCTATCACGCGGGAACAACTGGAAAAAATGCCGCGCCTGAAGTTGATTATCGCGGCGGGTGAAGCCTGCGCACAGCTGGACCAGGACGCCGCCCGGGCGCAGGGCGTCGAATTATTGGCTTTTCCCGATGCGGCCGGCAGCGACCCCGCGCAGGCGCAGGATCTCTGTGCCCGCATCAGCGACGCCATCGATCATTACATTAGCATGTTAGAAGATAACGGAGCGGTGTCTTGAGCTGGTGGGGCAAGGTACTGGGTGGCGCCTTCGGATACCTGCTGGCCGGGCCTCTGGGTGCGTTGATTGGCGCTGCGCTGGGGCATAACTTTGACCGGGGGCTGGGCAGTAACCTGGGAGCGCAGTTTAAACCCGGCGCACAGGAGCGCGTGCAGACCGCGTTTTTTACCGCGCTGTTTTCGGTAATGGGACACCTGGCCAAGGCGGACGGACGGGTTTCTCCGGACGAGATCGAAGTGGCGCGCGACGTCATGCACCGTATGAACCTGAATGAACCGATGCGTAAAGCGGCCATCGGCCTGTTCAACCAGGGCAAGCAACCCGGTTTCCCGCTGCAGGATGTGTTACGCCAGTTCCGCCAGGAGTGCCACCGGCGCCGCAATCTGATGCAGATGTTTGTTGAGATCCTGATGCATGCAGCGCACGCGGATGGCACGCTGGACAGCGCGGAACGCGGGGTGCTGGAACAGGTCCGTCAGGCACTGGGGTTCTCCACCCTGGAGTTCCGGCACATCGAGGCGCTGGTACGCAACGCCCGTCACTTCGGTGGGAGTGGCTTCGGCGGGGATGCGACTGCATCGCCCGGCGCTTCGTTGCAGGAAGCATATGAAATCCTGGGCGTGGAGCGGTCTGCCAGCGACGCGGAAGTGAAAAAGGCCTACCGGCGCCTGATGAACCAGCACCACCCGGACAAGCTGGTGGCCAAGGGCCTGCCCGAGGAAATGATCCGGCTGGCCACGGAAAAAACCCAGGAGATCAAAAAAGCGTACGATCTGGTGAAGGCGTCACGCGGCTAGCCCGCATTTCTCACCGATAGAATTGAATAAGGCTGTTTTTCATGGCATAACACTTGTGCGAACAAGGAGTTATAGCCAGGAGGAAAAACAGCCT
>JALSRZ010000088.1 GCA_026984515.1 Thiohalobacter sp.
TAAGCGGCGTTCGCGACCGAGGGCCGCGCAGGCATAGTCGACACGATGTCGAGCAGCCCGACCGAGTGAACGCCGCTTAGCGCGCGGCATGACGCCGCCGCAGCAGGAAGTCGGTGAGAAATGCGGGCTAGGAGCCTGTCGGGTTTAGGAACAATCTCCCGCCATGCTCGCTACGATTGCCTAAATCGACAGGCTCCTGGGGCCTGTTAACACGATGCGAACAGGCCCTGATACAGCAAGCGGCGCAACCGGATCAACAGAAATCGTAAAAACCAATGAACACGGGTAAACAAACCGTCCTCGTCGTCGACGATACCCCCGAGAACATCGATGTCCTGAGCGGCGTGCTGCGCCCGGATTACCGGGTCAAGGCCGCTCTCAACGGGGAACGCGCGCTCAAGATCGCGGCTGCCGAACCGCGACCGGATATCATTCTGCTGGACATCATGATGCCCGGCATGGATGGCTACGAAGTCTGTGAAAAACTCAAGGCCGACCCCGCCACGGCAAAAATCCCGGTCATTTTCGTTACCGCCAAAACCGAGGTGGCCGACGAACAACACGGTTTCGAACTGGGCGCAGTGGATTACATCACCAAGCCCATCAGCCCTTCCCTGGTGCAGGCGCGCGTGCACACCCAGCTGGCCCTGTACGACCAGAACCGTGAACTGGAACGCAAGGTACGGGAACGCACCGAGGAGCTGATCGAGACGCGCATGGAGATCATCCGCCGGCTGGGTCGCGCCGCGGAATACAAGGACAACGAAACCGGGCTGCACGTCATCCGTATGAGCCATTACTCCCGCCTGATCGCCGAAGCACTCAGCGAAGACGAGGAATGGGTGGACCTGGTATTCAACGCCGCGCCCATGCACGACATCGGCAAGATCGGCATTCCCGACAGCATCCTGCTGAAAAAAGGCAGGCTGAACGAGGATGAATGGCACATCATGCGCCAGCACCCGGCCTACGGCGCCGAGATCATCGGCGAGCACGATTTCCCGCTGCTGCGCATGGCGCGGGACATCGCACTCACCCACCACGAGAAATGGAACGGCAGCGGCTACCCGAACGGGCTTGCCGGAGAAGCGATCCCGCTGGCCGGGCGTATCATTGCCGTCGCGGACGTGTTCGATGCACTCACCACGGAACGTCCCTACAAGCAGGCGTGGAGCGTGGAAGACGCGGTACAGCTGATCGATGAAGAAGCCGGCACCCATTTCGACCCGCAACTGGTGCCCATCATGCACTCCGCGCTGCCCGAATTCCTGGACATCAAGGAGCGTTATGAAGAGAACGCAACGCCCGACCTGGAACAGCAACTCTGAACCCCGCCACCCGCGCGTGTCCACGCCAGTGAGTACATACCCGGTGGCACTATCGGACTGGCTACGGTGAGTCCCGGCAGCCTGGCGCACTATCTGCTCCTGTTCAGCCGTCTCGGTGCCCTGGCCTCCCTGCTGCTGGGCAGCGCGGTACTGCTGGGCTGGTACACCCATAACATTGCGCTGATCCAGGTCAACCCGGCCTTTGTCGCCATGCAATACAACACGGCGCTCGGGTTCCTGTTGAGCGGGGCCGGCCTGCTTGCACTGACCGGTAAACGAAGACGCGTAACTACAGTCTGTGGCGGCAGCGTGCTGCTGATTGGCGCACTCACGCTTATCGAATACCTGTTCTCTGTCAGCCTGCACATCGACCAGCTCTTCATGCAGCACTACATCGATGTCGGAGCATCCAACCCGGGGCGCATGGCACCCAATACCGCGCTGTGTTTCACCCTGACCGCGAGCGCATTGCTGATCGGCGCACGCTGCGGCGGTGCTCCGCGCAGCCTGGCCTGGACAGCCATCCTCGGCGCCACCATCATCGGGCTGGGGATCACTGCCTTTACCGGCTATTTTATCGGCGTGGAAAGTGCCTACGGCTGGGGCCACCTGACACGCATGGCGATACATACCGCTGCGGGTTTTGTGGTCCTGGGCAGCGCGCTGATTGCCCTGAGCATCGCCACTGACCGACAGCAACGCCGGCAAGCGGGCCCACCCGGCTGGCTGCCGATACCGGTCATCATCACCGGCATGACGTTCACGCTGGCCATGTGGCAGGCCCTGCGCGCCAACGAACACCGGCTGGTGACGGAAATGGGCCTGGTGGCAAGGAACGCTGCCGATGAAGGTTTCCTGCTGTTCGGTACCCTGGTCACGCTGGCGCTGGCCTGGCGCCTGCGCCGCAGCGGCGCAGACAATGCCGAACGCCGCGCACTGTACGTGCCCTGGGTGGTTATTGCGCTGGGCGCCCTGCTGTCCTTCTCACTGTTCAGCCTGCTGCAGGAAAACCACAAGGTCAGCGTACGCAATGCCTTCGAGACCGCGGTCGCCAACCACAGTGACGCGATCCAGTTCGGTGTCAACAGTTACCTGGAATCGCTGTACCACATCCGCTCCGCTTTCAATGCCACATCGTCTGTCGATCGCAGCGAATTCCGCCAGCTGGTGGAACATGACCTGCAGCAGTTCCCGGGCCTGATCGCCCTGGAGTGGTTACCACTGGTGCCAGGCAAAGACCGGCAGCGCGTGGAAGTCGAGGCCCGGCAGCAGCTGGATGGTGATTTCTTTTTTGCCGACAAAACCGGCCAGGGCAGCCTGCAACGCGCTCCGCAACGCGAGCGTTATTTCCCGATCCTGTATGCCGAACCGCAGGAACTGAACCGGCCGCTGCTGGGCTACGATCCCGGTGGCAATCCTCAACGGCTGCAAATACTGTTGCGCGCCGCGCGTGAAAACCGGCCCATCGCTTCCGGGCGCATCCGCCTGATACAGACCGGGCAGGACATCTACGGTACCGCTGTCGCACTGCCGATCTACAGGCACCTGCCCGCGCTGGAAACGGCACAAAACCGTATGGCCGCACTGCGGGGCTTTGCGGTGGCCGTAT
>JALSRZ010000089.1 GCA_026984515.1 Thiohalobacter sp.
AGGATCAGCAGGTTACGTAACATGAACAACACCGGACAGGTACGGGTAGTGCATGGTGTCCCAGCCTGCAGCGCAGCGCAAGTACATCCGCTACAATAAGCGCCCCGGAACGCCGGACCAGGCTATCTATGAATCGTTTTCCGACACAGCTGGAAAATTCCGCGCGCAGACAGATCGCCGCCTGGCTGCTGCTGTGCTGCGCCATGATCTTCGCCATGGTCGTCCTTGGCGGGGCCACGCGGCTCACCGGGTCCGGACTCTCGATGGTGGAGTGGGACCCGATCTTCGGCATTCTTCCGCCGTTGGACCAGCAAGCCTGGGAAGCGGTTTTCAGCAAGTACCAGGCATCGCCCGAGTACCGGAAAATCAATATCGGCATGGACCTGGACGGCTTCAAGTCGATCTACTGGTACGAGTACAGCCACCGTGTGCTGGGCCGTTCCATCGGCACGGTGTTTCTGCTGCCGTTCCTGTATTTTCTTTTCCGGCGCATGCTGACCGCACGACTGGTCCCGCGCCTGGCATTCGCATTCGTGCTGGGCGGCCTGCAGGGGCTGCTGGGCTGGTACATGGTCAAAAGCGGCCTGGTCGACCGGCCCCACGTAAGCCAGTACCGCCTTACCGCCCACCTGGGCCTGGCGCTGCTGATTTACGCCTGGCTGCTGTGGCTGCTGTTCGGCCTGCTGTTTCCACGGCAAGCGGAAGAACCGGCAGCGGGTGGCGCCCGTAAAGCAGTGCCCTGGTTGCTGGGACTGGTGGCGACCACCATCCTGTCCGGCGGATTCGTGGCCGGCCTCAAGGCCGGTCTGGCCTACAACACCTTTCCCAAGATGGGTGACCAGTGGCTGCCGCCGGCCGGCTGGATGCTGCACCCCGGCTGGCGCAATTTTTTCGAAAATATCGCCACTGTACAATTCGACCATCGGGTGCTGGCGCTGCTGACCTTCGCGTCCATTGTCATTTTCTGGAACTACGCACGCAGCCGGCTGCGAACGCGCAGTGCGCGCACGGGCATTCACCTGCTGCTGCTGGCCGCGGTCATCCAGGTCAGCCTCGGTATTTCCACGCTGTTACTGCATGTACCGGTTGCACTCGGCGTCACCCACCAGGGTGGTGCACTGACCCTGCTGAGTGTAACGCTGTTTGTAACTCACCGTTTACGCAACGCGTAAAAAAGCCCGGCAATGCCGGGCTTCAGAGCGATCGGATTCCGGCCGCCGGTTTATTTCAGGCTGGAGAAATGGGCTGCCAGGTTGTCGATATCAGCATCGCTGAGCGGCTTGGCCATCGGTGACATCATCGGGTCTGTGCGGGTACCGGCACGAAACGCCTTCAGCTGTTTGATGATATAGCCTTCCTTCTGTCCGGCCAGGTTCGGCCACAGCGGGTTGGCACTGACACCCTCGGCACCATGACAACCGGCGCAGACGGATGACTTCGCCTTACCGGCCGCGGCATCACCGGCCGCCATGCTCACGTTGACAGACACCAGCAGCAGACTGGCCAGGGCGCTTGCAAATACTTTTTTCATCGACTCTCTCCGTAATCATTCACAACCTGAAATCTGGCGCTATTTTCGCAGACGGCGCCCACCCTGTAAAATAGCCAGCGATAATTTTATTACCTGTTTAATATCAGCTGGTTACTGAATATTACAAGTGCCTGAACCGGCCCTGACGCTTGCAGTTTTCGCTGACCGGCGTATTTTTACAGTCAGCCGAACCGATTGATCCGCCTGAACCAGGCACCATCCGGATAGCCAGGACAGCAATATGGACATTGAAGTCAGAGCGCTGCTGCTTGTACCCGTTCACCGGAAGCCACCGGCATGAACGCGGTGTCGGCCGGTGCCAGCGCACTGATCAACGACACCGTTGAGATCGCTTCGCTGCCCGCCGTGGTCATTCGCGCCATGGAACTGCTCAACGACCCGGGCACCTCGGCCTCGGACATCGGCCGGATCATCAGCCAGGATCCGGCGCTGAGCGTGCGCCTGCTGAAGATCGTGAACAGCGCGTTCTACGGCTTCCCGTCGCGTATCGAAACCATCTCACGCGCCATCACCATCGTCGGCACCCTGGAACTGACCGACCTGATCCTGGGCTCGAGCGCCATTCATACCTTTGAAAAAATTCCCAACCGGCTGGTCGATATGGAAGAGTTCTGGGTGCACAGCCTGTACACCGGCATCGTCGCCAGAATCCTCGCCCGTTACCTGCGCGCACCCAACACCGAGCGCTGCTTTGTCATGGGGCTGCTGCACGATGTCGGTTCCCTGGTCCTGTACCGGCAGCGACCGGAACCGTCCCGGCAGGCCCTGGACCTCTCCAGCGAACGATCGATTCCCATACACATTGCCGAACGTGAAATTTTCAATTTCGATCACGGCGAAGTGGGCGCCGCACTGATGCATGCCTGGAAGCTGCCGGAGAGCTTTATTGAAGTCGCCCGCCATCACCACCAGCCTTCGGCGGCCGAGTGCTACCGCCTGGAGACGGCGGTTATCCACCTGTCCGACGTGATCACCTGCATGGCGCACGGAGTCACCAGCCGCGACCGGCAGGCAGCGCCGCTGGAACCCGGCGCCTGGGAACTGACCGGTCTTTCCGTGGACGTCATGGAACCGGTCATCGCCGAGGCCGACGCCCAGTTCGGGGAAGCACGCTCAGCACTGCTGACCGGCGTGAAAGCTGCCTGAGGGCCTGGGCTAGCCCGGATTTCTCACCGACTTCCTGCTGCGGCGGCGTCATGCCGCGCGCTAAGCGGCGTTCACTCGGTCGGGCTGCTCGACATAGTGCCGACTATGCCTGCGCGGCCCTCGGTCGCGAACGCCGCTTATCACACGACCTGCCACCGCCTCGTTACGGAACCCGGTGAGAAATTCGGGCTAGCCCAGCGCGTC
>JALSRZ010000090.1 GCA_026984515.1 Thiohalobacter sp.
AAGCGGTGTTTGCCGGGGGTGACCAGGACGGGCGTACACGGGGACTGATCATTCACCGCATGCTGCAACTGGTCACACAGGAAGCGACCGGCCCGGACCTGCTGCAACAGATCGCGGGCGAGTTCTGCCTGGCGGAGGACGACCTCGAACTGCTGCGTTGCCGGCAGGAAGTAGACGCCCTGGTAAACCGGAAAGAGCTGGCCTGGTTGTTCAAACCGGCTGTCGGGACAACGGCCCGTAACGAAGTGCCCATACAGTATATGCGTGGACAACAAACCGTGTACGGCATCATCGACCGTCTGCTGATCGAAGGGCGTAGTGTCCACCTGGTCGACTACAAGACCCACAGGAGCGCGGACGGGCCGCAGGTACAGCAGCTGGTTGCACACTACAGGCCGCAGATGGACCTGTACCGGGAGGGCGTGCAGAAACTCTGGCCGGACCACCGGGTCAACAGCTACCTGCTGCTGACGGAGGGCGGCGTGCTGCTCAGCATGGATTGAAACCGTCAGCTACAGCAATCGAACAGCCGCTTTTTCCTGATAATTTCCGCTACCTGGTCCGGTACCATGGCTTCCCAGTCGGGATCACCGCTGCGGATCTTTTCCAGTACCGTGTGAGAAAAAATCGACAGCTGATTCTGGTCTACGGCAACCAGTTCCCGGATATAGCCGTTCTCCAGCAGATGCAGGTAGAGGTGGCGCAGGTGTGCCGGGATCTCCAGGTTATGAATCGTGGTCAGCTCGCCGGATGCTTCGTTCAGGGCGGGACAGGCGTACAGGCTGACTTCGTTCCTGAACAGGCGGCCAAAGGCTTCCAGGATGCCGCCTTCCAGCCCCTGGTAATACTGTTCGTTGAAAATCTGCGCGAGGGTCGGGACACCGAGGGCGATACCAACCGGCATACTGGTATAACGAAACAGGTACTGTGCCAGGCGATAGAATTCACCATAGTCCGAAATCATGACGTGCTTGCCCAGTGCACACAGGATCTCGGCCCGGTCGAGGAAGTCCTGCACGTCGATGTTGTCGCCCTGAGCAAGGTTATGCAGGGTCATCTCGCTGAGCACGATCACGTCATCCGGATCGATTTCCAGGTCTCTGCAGAACTGCGTGTAGGCGGAATCCAGCAAGCTCATCGTCAGGCGGGTGGGTGGCCGGAACCGGCTGCGTTCAACCAGCACCGCTTTTTTGTACAGCACGTCCGCCGGCTGCACCACCTTGCCGTCGGCCTGGAACATGGCCGCACTGGACAGGCCGTGCTGCACCAGGCGCAGGGCCATGAGGCGATTGTCCACCTGCTCGAAAGCGGGACCGCAAAAGTCGATCATATCGATGGCCAGCAGGTCCGTGCTCAGCTGGTCCAGCAGGGAGGTCAGCAAGCGGTCCGGGTCGTCGTGGTAATACAGCGCTCCGTAAATCAGGTTGACGCCCAGCAGCCCGAGCGTCTCCTGGTCCTGCAGATTCTCCTGGCCTTTGAGCTGCACATGCAGGTCAATACGTGACACTTCTTCACCCGGCAGGGCCTGGAAACAGATACCCAGCCAGCCGTGACCCTCCTGCTTCTGGATAAAACTGCGTGCGGCCACGGTGTTGGCAAAGGCAAAAAAAGCACTGTACGCACCGCGGCTTTCACCAAGACGCTCCTTCAGAAGCTCGAACTCGTGGTCCAGCATCGACTGCAGGCGATCCCGGCTGACGTAGCGTTTGCAGGGCCCGTAGATGGAATCACTGAATTTCATGTCGTACGCCGACATGGCCTTGGCAATAGTGCCAGCAGCACCACCCACCTGGAAAAACCAGCGCGCGGTTTCCTGCCCGGCACCGATTTCGGCGATGGTACCGTAGCGGCTTTGGTCCAGGTTGATGGCCAGGGCTTTCTGGTGGGTATCCAGCTGTGTTTGCTCCATACTTGATGCTTCCTGTACCAGCACTACAGAATGGCGGCAAGCGCAGGGAATGTACAAGGCATTACAGGCCCCCGCCCGCAAATACGGCGCAATCTATCTTGGTCCGGCCTGGTCGAGCAATTTCGCCAGCCGTTTGGGTGGTACATAGCCGGCCTGGGTGGAACCATTTTCCAGTACGATAAACGGTGTGCCGCGGGCACCCAGCTGCCGCACCAGCTGCATATGCCGGTCGATGGGGTTCTTACAGGTCTTCATGTCCAGCTTTTTGCCACGCTTGGCATCGGTCAGCGCGGCATTGCGGTCGTCGGCGCAAAATACCGCCACTGCCTTTTTGTAGGACTCCGAACCCACCCCGGCACGCGGGAACATCATGTAACGTATCTCGATGCCTTCGGCGAGGTAGTTATCCATCTGCCCGTGTAATTTGCGGCAGTACGCGCAGTCGATGTCTGTAAACACGGTAACCACGTGCTTCACTTTCTTCGGCTTGAAGATGATCATATCGTCCTCACTGACCGTATCCAGCAAGGCCTTGGTTGCCGCCTGGCGGCGGGGTTCTGTCAGACTGACCCGCTTTTCCATGTCGATCAGTTCACCCTGCAGCATATAGCGGCCGTCTGCGCTCACGTAGACCACGTGTGGTCCGACCACCACCTCGTACAGGCCGGCAATGGGCGCCGGTTCGATGATATCCGGCTTGATTTTTCCCAGCGCCTTGCGGATTACCGCTTCATCCGCGCTACGATCCGCCAGCGCCGCCGTCGTGAACAGCGATGCCAAGCTCATGAAAAGTACTGCTTTAATTGAATTCACCTGGTTTTTCCCGAGTTGCGTTGCATATATTGTCCCTGTTATGACCCTGTTTTCCTCTTCCAGTTCGACAGTGTACCCGAGAATCAGCCGCGCGGGTGGTGTTCGCGGTGTATCTGCCGGAGTCGTTCCCTGGCCACATGGGTATAGATCTGGGTGGTCGACAGGTCACTGTGGCCCAGCAGCATCTGCACGACACGCAGATCGGCACCGTGGTTGACCAGGTGGGTGGCAAAGGCATGGCGCAGGGTATGTGGCGACAGGTGGCCGTGGATCCCGCTGCGCACGGCATAGGCACGCAGCCGGTACCAGAACGCCTGGCGCGTGATACTGCCGGTCTTGCGCGATACAAACAGGCGGCGACTGTCCTGCCCGCGCAGCAATTGCGGGCGCGCCTGTTCACAGTAGCGCTGCAACCAGTACACCGCTTCGTCACCGGCCGGCACCAGGCGCTCCTTGTTGCCCTTGCCCAGTACGCGCACCACGCCCTGCACCAGGTTGACCCGCTCCGTATCCAGCGACACCAGTTCCGAGACGCGCAGGCCACAGGCGTACAACAGTTCCAGCATGGCGCGGTCGCGCAGGCCAAGCGCCTGTGTGATATCGGGCGCTGCGAGCAGGGCCTCGATCTCCGTTTCACTCAGGGTATGCGGCAGCGGACGATCCGGTTTCGGTGAATCTATATTGGCAGTCGGATCGTCCCGGCGCCGGCCTTCGCGCACCAGGTAGCGGTAGAAACGCCGCAGGCTGGACAACAGGCGGGCGCTGCTGCGCGTGGCCCGGCCACTCCGGTAGCGCTCGGCGAGAAAAGCCAGCAGCTCCGCCGCACCGGCCTCCGCCAGCGGCTGCGAGCGGCCCGCCAGCCACGCCGCCAGGCTGCACAGGTCCCGCCGGTACGCTGCACAGGTGTTTTCGCTCAACCCGTTTTCGACCCACAGTGCATCGGTAAACCGGTCGATCAGTTCAATATCCGCTGTACTGCACTGCTGCTCCAGCGCCCGCGGTTTTCCGGTGGTAGCCACCTGGCCCTAGTCCTCGCGAAATCCCTTACCCACCCTACCATAAACCCGGCACACAGCGCCGTGTTACACTGCGCAGCCGGCCTGACAGGCGTCCGTTCACGGTCGATCGCGCCGCAGGCCATCACAGAATGTTATAAAATTCATGTTCACCGAACCGCCCCCAACACCGAACGGAGTGCCTGCATGAACCCTACCGTCACCGACTGCTGCGCCAGCCCCGGGCAGCCACTGTTAAGCGTCGCACAGGGCCGGGAACGCATCCTGCAGGCAATAGCCCCGCTGGACGCCAGCGAGCAACTGCCGCTCAGGGCGGCTGCCGGTCGCATACTGGCCACGGCGGTTGCATCCGACATTGATATCCCGCCTTTCGACAACTCCGCGATGGACGGCTACGCGGTGCGCGGCAAGGACTGCAGCGGCGGTGCACAGGTAACACTGGCAGTGATTGGTTCATCCTTTGCCGGCACGCCCTTTACGGGTGAAGTACTGGCCGGGCAATGCGTACGCATCATGACCGGTGCAGTCATGCCGAGCGGGGCCGACACCGTCATCATGCAGGAACAGGTGGAACGGGACGGCGAACAGATCCACTTTACAGCGCAGGGGGTACGCAACGGACAGCATGTGCGCCATGCAGGCGAAGACACCCGCCGTGGCGATACGGTTCTGGCACCGGGTGTACGCATCGGCGCGGCGGAAACCGGGTTGCTGGCCTCGACCGGCGTTGCCGAGATCAGCGTTGTGCGGCGCCTGCGGGTCGCTTTCTTTTCGACCGGCGACGAGTTAACCGGTATCGGCACACCACTGGCCGCGGGGCAGATCTATGACAGCAACCGCTACACCCTGCACAGCATGCTGAACCGGCCGGCCATCGAGTGTTATGACCTCGGGGTCATCCCCGACCGGCGCGATGCGGTACGGGAAGCTTTCCGGCAGGCCGCAGACATGGCGGACCTGGTACTGACCTCCGGCGGGGTCTCTGTGGGCGAAGCCGACTACGTCACCGATACGCTGGAGGAACTGGGCGAAATCAACTTCTGGCGCATGGCCATGAAACCGGGAAAACCACTGGCATTCGGCCGCCTGGGCAACGCGCTCTTCTTCGGTCTTCCGGGTAACCCGGTATCGGTCATGGTGACCTTTTACCAGTTCGTGTTGCCCGCCATCCGCAGGATGAGCGGCGAAAACCCGCGTGACCCCTTACAGGTGCAGGCACGCTGCGCCGTCGACCTGAAAAAGGCTCCCGGACGCATGGAGTTTCAACGCGGGGTATTGCAAACAGGGCCGGATGGCAGCCTGTCGGTGAACAGCACCGGCACGCAGGGATCGCACCTGCTGACCTCCATGAGCCGCGCCAACTGTTTCATTCTGCTGCCGGCGGAGAGCAGCGGCGTCCGCAAGGGGGAATGGGTCCGTGTGCAGCCGTTTGCCGACCTGTACTAGGAGCCTGTCGGGTTTAGGCAATCGTAGCGAGCATGGTGGCAGGTCGTGTGATAAGCGGCGTTCGCGACCGAGGGCCGCGCAGGCATAGTCGACACTATGTCGAGCAGCCCGACCGAGTGAACGCCGCTTAGCGCGCGGCGTGACGCCG
>JALSRZ010000091.1 GCA_026984515.1 Thiohalobacter sp.
GGCTAGGCCCCAGGATCAGGCCTTGTTCTGCTGCTCGGCGATATCCGCGCGCACCTTGTCCATGTCCAGTTCCCTGACCTGCCCGATCAGCTGATCCAGTGCCGAGGCCGGCAACGCGCCCGGCTGGGAAAACACCAGGACCTGTTCCTTGAAAATGGCCAGCATGGGAATGGAGCGCACCTGGAAATGAGCAGCGAGTTCCTGTTGCTCTTCGGTATTCACCTTGGCGAAAACCATGTCCGGGTTGTTTTCCGAGGCGGACTCGAATACCGGCCCGAAGCTCTGGCAGGGACCACACCAGGAAGCCCAGAAATCGATCAGCACAATGGCATGGTTGTTGATGGTGTCCTGGAAATTTTCATTGCTGATTTCGATCGTTGCCATGATTAATGGTGCCTGCGCGCGATTTTCATCCGGAAACGGACAGTGTAACAAGTCAGGGATTAAGTAAAAACCATAGAAATCTCTATGGCTTGCCCATCCATACAGGCCGGATCAGGATTCGCCGCGCTGACGTTCACTGGCAGCTGACGTGGTGTCCGTGTCTTCCGGCTCGTTGCGGTAGGTCGCGTCCATTTCCACCCGGTTGCGGCCCAGTCGCTTGGCGCGGTACAGGGCCTTGTCGGCCCGTTCTATAAACGCACTGGCGGTTTCACCCGGTTTGTAGAGCGAGACACCTGCCGAAAAGGACGGCACCGGGATCATGTCACCGTTGGCCTGCCAGCGGGTCTCCAGGGCACGGCCCCTCACCTTGGTGAGGGCGCGCATCGAGCCCTCTTCGTCGGTGTTGGGCAACAACACGGCAAACTCCTCGCCACCGTAACGGGCTACCAGGTCATGGTGCCTGAAAATGGAAAGTATATTTCTCGAATAGATCTGCAGCACTTCATCGCCACCGGCGTGGCCGTACTTGTCGTTCACCTGCTTGAAGTGATCAAGGTCCATCAGCGCCAGTGACAACGGGAAGCCATAGCGCTGCACACGCGCCACCTCGTCCTCGATCCGCCGCAGGAAGGCACGCCGGTTGGGCAGGCCGGTCAGTTCGTCGGTCAGGCTCAACAGGCGCACCCGGGTAAGCTCGTCGCTCAACTGGCGGCTGTCCGACTCGATGATCTGCAGGTAATGGTGTGTGCTGTCCAGCTTCTCGGCCAGTTCGTGGTGGGCCTTGGTGAGTTTTTCGATTTCACGCACCAGGGTCCAGCGCAGGTCTTCCAGTTCCCTGCCATCACCGGCCTGGCGCAATTCACCGAGCACCACCTCGAGCAGGACACCGAATTCCTCGTTCTGCGCAATGGTGCCCAGCACCTGCTCGGCCAGCGTGGACTGCAGTTTCTGAATATCGCGGCGTTTGGAATCGAGGTGGCTGCGGTAGACCGTATCCACCTGGGCATCTGCCTTGTTATGTCTCGGGTCTGTTAGCGCGGCCGCTTCGGCCAGTGGCGCTGTATCGTCGGCGGTGGCGTCAGACAGCTCTTCCGCGGTGGCGGTATCGTGCCAGTCAGGCAGGTCGGATTCCGGCTCTTCCGCAGCTTCTTCGGGGGTCCAGTCATCGGCCGCAGGACCGGGTTCCATCAGCCCGGTTTCCTCCGCAGCCCCGGCTTCAGACGGTGTTTCCACTTCGATGGCTTGCGCTGCTTCGGTCGCAACCGTATCCCGGGATTCCGGTTCCGCCTGTGCCTGCCCGGCAATACCGAACGCGGTCAGCAAGGGTTCGACGGCCTGCCGGAACAGGTCGGAATCGAGTTCTGCCAGCGCGGCGATATGCGTTGCATACCGGTAGATGTAATCCTGCAGCGCTGCCAGGTCGCCGGCCGCAAGTGGTGGCTGCAGGCGCACCTGCAACAGGCGCACCTGCATGTGCAACGGAGACCCTTCACGCAGGTGCCCGATGTAGGCGGTGAGCAACTGGTTGATCAGGGTGATATAGACCTGCTCGGTGGCTTTACGGCTGTCGAGCACATCCTGCAGCATGCGCTCCACCTGGTTGTAGATCACAGCGCCCGTCGGTGAACGCCGCAGTGCCTCCAGCAGGCGCAGCACTTTTTGCACGCCGGTGGTTTCGATCGCCTGGAGCTCAGTTTCGCGCATACTCTGGAACGACTCCCGCGACACCGCTAGTTGGCTGGGCGTTGAGTGCCCTTTTATCGTTATCAACCATCTTGTTATTGTTCATCTTGATCCGGCCGGCACGAATTCACAGTAACCTGGGCCACACAAGCAAGTTACTCCCGTTGCTCCCAAAGGACAAACCGGCTTCCGGTCTGAATACACCGCAACCAGGCGGAGGTCCCCCCGCCCCGCTATGCGGTACCATTCAGCCGCTCCGGCACGGCTACCCGAAGTGACATTTATTTGACCGTTTTTTCAGTAAACTAGCAGCTTCCCGGCCGCCTGCGCCCGCGTCACACCACCCCGTAGACAAAGAAAACGGACATTTTCTTACACCGGATCCGCCGTTATACGACGGGTCCGGGCACCCTTTTCGACCACCTTTCCGTGCCGGCAAGCGGTATAAAACGACACATTTTTGACGCGGAATACCGCAACTCCAACCCGGTTCCCGCGCCGTCCGGCGTTGGTTGACAGTGTAATAAAATCCGACGCCCGGGGCGAGTTCAGCCCAGCCCGGCAAAGATGGCGTCTCGCACCTCTTCCACCTTCCCTATTCCAGACACCTTGATATAGCGCGGGGAATCCTCGCGACCCTCGGCAGCCCACTCCGAGTAATAGGCGATCAGCGGTTCGGTCTGGTCATGGTACACCTTCAGGCGCTGGCGTACCGTTTCCTCCTGGTCGTCGTCACGCTGCACCAGTGGTTCACCGGTTTTATCATCCTTGCCTTCCTGCTGCGGCGGGTTGAATACGACATGATAGGTACGACCGGAAGCCGGGTGTACCCGGCGACCGCTCATGCGTTTGACGATCTCTTCGTCGTCAACATCGATTTCCACCACGGCATCGACGGGCACGCCCTGCTCTTTCAGCGCTTCCGCCTGTGCCAGCGTGCGCGGAAAACCGTCAAACAGAAACCCGTTGGCACAATCATCTTTAGCGATACGTTCCCGCACCAGTCCCAGGATGATGTCGTCGGACACCAGTCCACCGGCATCCATGACTTTTTTGGCTTCAACACCCAGCGGGCTGCCTTCCGCCACCGCGGCGCGCAGCATGTCGCCGGTGGAAATCTGGGGAATACCGTACCGATCCTTGATGAAGTTGGCCTGGGTTCCCTTACCGGCACCCGGACCGCCGAGTAAAATAATGCGCATTGCACTCTCCTTTACCTGCCGAAGCGCGGTGCATCGAGGGCGGTGTCGCCGTTCCGTTACAGCAACCCGTTTGCGGTCAACCACGACCGCCGGGGCCTGCACCGGACGCGGGAACCTCGACCGGACGCCCGGAATCGGTTCCGTCACCCTGTTCACCGCGGTAACTAGTCACCAGTTTCCCGCTCCGGGATACTGAAAGCGGCGGGCCGCACCCGGATCGACACTGGCCCGGGTATTATCCCCGCGCAGCGATGCAGGTAACACACAGTAGAATGTATATGGTGATGCGGGCTGTTTATGAAGTCCCGGCCAGCAGTTTCGACAGGGCCCGGAAATCCTGCTGCGCGGAAAAAACCTGCCGGGCCGTTGCCAGCACCGGCTCCAGCGACAACTGCAACAGACCCAGGTTCGCGGCCGGCAGCCGCTCCGGCCCGGGCAGGTCCTCCCGGTTCAGGTACAGGGTATCGGCCAGCTGGACCAGGTGGACCAGGATGTCATGATCGCCCCGGTATTCGGCATGGTGGTGCTCCAGCAGCGTGATCTCCAGTGCGTCTGGCATTTTCCAGGCCTGCATCAGCCAGGCGCCGATACGTGCGTGCCCCAGCGCCAGCATATCCCTGGCCTGCCCCATACCCAGCAGCCGACCTTCCAGCTCCGCCACCGAGCTCCCTGGATTCAGTTGCGCCATCTTGTTGAGCAGCTGGAATTCCGGTGGAAACAGGTGCCCCAGCAGCAACACGCCGAAATCGTGCAGCAGACCGCACAGGTATCCCAGGCCCGCAGGCGGGCGTATGGACTCGGGCAGGAGGGCAGCAAGTTTCTGCACCAGTACAGCGCTGCAGACCGCGTGTTCCCAGAAGCGCGTCAGTCCCAGCGGTCCCTGGTCCGGGATACGGAAAGACCGGCCGGCGGCCAGGCCGAGCGCCAGGTAGAGCACCAGGTCGTAGCCCAGCACGCGGGCAATGGCTTCCTGGATACTGGTCACCCGCCCCGTATACCCGTAGTACGAGGAACTGGCATAACGAATCACCTGGGCGGCGAGACTGGGATCCAGCTGCACGATAGCGGCCAGTTTGCGGGCATCGGCCGCGGGGTCGGATTGCAGTTCGAGAATCCGGCGTCCCAGCTCCGGCATGGGCGGCAATTCATAGACTTTCTGGATACGCTGTTCGATGGAGCGGATCTGGTCGGATTCGAGTACCGTTGCCATGCGTTCGAAGCACCTGCCGGATGGTTTCGAAGCGCATCCGTGCAGTGAATTCGAGTCCGTTCGGCGCCGCGAGCGACTGGCCGTTCGCAGTACCTTTTTAGCGGCACAAACAGGGGAATCCTGAAGTACAGGCTCCTAGACATCATGTCTAGTTCAACTGGATACGCTGGCCCCAGGGCACCTTGCCGCGCCCCTTGACCAGCCAGAGCACCGGGAAGCCGGGTTCGGTCTTTGGAAATTCACCTTCGGCATCCGTGAAATACACCACCAGGTCCGGTTTACGGTCAATATGTTCCAGCCATTCGAAGGCGGGCGTAAAACGGGTGCCCCCGCGCCCGTAGATGTTCGCGGGCAGGCTGAACGCTTCCCAGGGCTCGAAACACCAGGGGCCGTTTTTACACAGTTCCGCGTCGCAGGCGTGCAGCGTGAGCCGGGCGCGCATCTGGCCCTTGATGGCATCGATTTCGGAGACAAATTCCTGCAACTCGGTATCGTTGATGGAACCGCTGGTATCAAGGATCACGACCACCTCGATCTGCGCACTTTTCAGCGACGGCAGGATAGCGTTGCCTTCGCGCCGCGAAGGCCGCTGGTAACTGTAGTCGTCGCGCGCAGCCGCGGTCATGTAACGGGCCAGCAACATGCGCCACGGCAGCTGCGGCTGTAACAGGTGCTCGACCAGCCGCGCCATGGTGGCGCCCAGCTTGCCGGCCGCCTGTGCCTGCTGGGCAGCGCCTGCCAGCCGCTGCCGCCACTGCACGGCCAGTTGCTCCTGCTCGGTTTCGCTCAGCGGCCGCGGGGCCTGTCCGCTTTCTTCCGGCTCGGAGTCGCTGTCACCGGAACCACCGCCCTGCTTCTCGTCCTGGTCGAGCGACTGTCCCCCGGATGAACCCCGGGTGTAATCTTCCTGATCATAGAAATGGTCGTCGTGGGTTTCTTCCTCGCTGTCCTCATCGATGAACGGGTAGATTTCCTCGGCCATCATGCCTTCAAAACCGCTGTTCAGCAGAACACCGGGCGGCGGCTTGAGTCCTTCCCTGATCAGCAGCGGATTGATGGCGAGATCACAGGCGATATCCCAACGCTGCTTGACGCGATGCTGACGGCGGGCAAAGTGTGACAGGGCGCAGTGCAGGGCTTCGTGCGCCAGTACATACTGGGTCTGGTCGAGTGACAGCCGGCTGATGTACTCGGGGTTGTAATACAGCGCACGCACATCGGTCCCGATGGTCTTGCAACGTTCCGGTTTGGTTGCGTGCATGGGCAGGCGCAACACCAGCGCACCCAGGAAAGGACGGTCCAGGATCAGGCGGGTGCGCGCGGCGCTGAGCTTGGTTTCGATTTCGTCCGACATGCTCGTGCGCAACCGCTACATATCGAACAACATAACGTCAGCGACGGCTTTTGCCCATTTGGAAAACTGCGGCACCTGGAACAGGTCCTGACCGATGGCCCGGTGCATGTCAGAAATCAGCATCACACCCATCTCGCGCTGCGGGAAAGCACCGGCGTAGTCGATAATATGTCCGTGCACGGCTTGCGCATCCTCACCGTCGCGTTCACGGATAGCACGCGCAACCAGCGCCGTGGCGACAGCATACTGCAGGTCGGTCTCTTTGGGCACAGGCACGGATTCACCGCGGGTAATGGCATCGATATCAGGCAACTTGTCCAGGTTGTCCACAAAGGCGTGCAGTTCGATCCCCGCGGCCGGTCCGACACAGGCCTGCAGCGCCTCGACCAGCACCCGCGCGCTGCCACCAAACTTCTGCAGGGCGCGGTGGGCAAACTCCCAGGAACGCGGTGACGGAAAAGCAACCGGATTATGCGCCGGGTCGAATTCGAACAGCAGTTCGGGGCGGAAGCGCAGGAAAGCAATCAACCGCTCGTCGATTCCGTTGGCATAGGCCCAGGCGACCCAGTCGTCCAGGTTGACGTCCAGCTCGTAGTGCGAAAAGCGGTTCGCCAGCGGCGCCGGCATGCTGTAGGTCACGCCCCGGTCGCCCTGCCGGTTGCCGGCCGCAAAGATTGCCCAGCCCGCCGGCACCTCGTAAGCCCCCAGCCGCCGGTCCAGGATCAGCTGGTAGGCCGCGGCCGACACGCTGGGCGGTACCGAGGTAATCTCGTCGAGGAACAGGATGCCGTTCGGTCCGTGCCGTTCGGCGTCCGGCAGCATGGTCGGCACCGCCCACTCGACCTGCTCACCGACACGAAACGGAATACCCCGCAAATCAGTGGGTTCCATTTGCGATAGACGGAGGTCGATGACCGGAACCTGGTGCTGCTGCGCCACCTGGGCGACGATCTGCGACTTGCCGACCCCGGGCGGTCCCCACAGCATCACCGGCGTATGCTGGCGCAACTGCACACTCTGGAACTCGGTTTCAAGCACTGTAAACAACTGGGATGGTCGCATGGCTCCTCCAATACTGCTGCCACCGGGCAGCCCTCCTGCAAAGACGCGATATGGTACGCAAGAAGCCGGGCAATTGCATGGGGAGTCCGGAAAACCACCAGAACACAACGGGTTAAAACCGGCGCCCGGGCGCGGCCCGGGTATCTCAACAAATCCCGCCCCCCGCCGCTACGTTACGCATTACATCATCCACCGCCCTGATACCCGTATGCCATCCAGCGAAACGACTGTCTCCCGCCTGTTACTCTGCTCGTCCGACACCACCAAGCTGCAACCCCTCAAAGCGCGATTGAGCGCGGCCGGTGTGGAAATCGACTGCGCGACCGGGGCGGATGCGGCGCGCGAACGGTTGTGGAACCAGCACTATGACGGCATCGCACTCGACCTGTTGCTGGCCGATCGCGATGGCATTTCGTTTGCGATGGAATTGCGACAGGAACACCCCTGGATGCCTATACTGGTCATCTCGACGACCACAGGCGGTAAAGCGGGGGACGACGAACCGGACTGGCTGGCCGACTGCACGGATCATGCGCGCCTGATCTTTGCCCTGAAGCAGGCCGGGCAGCGATCGGCCGGACACCCGCCCTGCATCCTGCACGTGGAAGAAAACGACCGGCTTGCCAGCCTGGTGCAGAACACCATCGGCAGGCAGACCACACTGTTTCGGGCCCGTTCCGCCAGGGAAGCACGCATCGCCATGGCGTTACGCAACTACGACCTGGCGCTGATTCGTACCGAGCTGCCCGCCCTTACACCGCAGTGGAACAGTCGCACGGGGTTTCAGCCAGAGACACTCTGCGTCAATTCCGGCGACAACGATCCGTTCCTGCTCATCCTGAACCACCTGCGCCGCACGCAGTACGTGCACCAGCCTGCGTATTGCTAACCCGCATTTCTCACTGACTTCCTGCTGCGGCGGCGTCATGCCGCGCGCCAGGCGGCGTTCACTCGGTCGGGCTGCTCGACATCGTGTCGACTATGCCTGCGCGGCCCTCGGTCGCGAACGCCGCTGATCACACGACCTGCCA
>JALSRZ010000092.1 GCA_026984515.1 Thiohalobacter sp.
AGCGAGCATGGTGGGAGAGCGAGTCCGGATGTTCGCAATTTTGAGGCGCATAGTGGACCTACGCAACGAAAAATTGCGGGAATCCGGGCCGCTCTCCCGCCAGCGCAGTAGATTGTTCCTAAACCCGACAGGCTCCTAGCGGTTGCGGTAGCGGTTCAGGTCAAACAGGCCGGAATCGACGGGTTGTTGCGCTGCATAATAGTCCTGGAACCAGTCTGCCGTGTCCCAGAAGTCATAACGGGTGCGCCGCACACCGAACAGCCCTACAAAGCGTTCGTAGTCCTTGCGGGTCTCGATATTTGCATAACGTTCGGCAAAGTCTTTCACCTGGTCGAGTTCGATGTCAAAAAAGAAATTGGGATAGGCGCCCTGCAGTCCCCGCACCACCGTCATGGTGTCGTGCTCCAGGTCACGGCGGTCATCCAGTTCTCGATCTGCCTCGGTGGAGAACATGGAGCTGATGTTCCTGTAGGCCTTGTTATGTATCAGCGTGTAGGCGATACCCGGCTCTGTGGGGCTGCCGGTCCTGACCCTTACAAAGGTCAGGTCGGGAAAGACCTCCAGCCTCCGTCCCCGGATAGCGGCTACCTGCAGCATGGCCCGGTCCGCCTGTTGCACGCTTGTCCCGGTGTCGTCCGGTTCGCAGGGTTGCGATGACCGGCAGCGGTCCAGCTGCCCGGGCGCTTTCGCCAGGCGGCCCAGCCGCTGCTGGATGCGCCGGTACAGTTCGGTTTGCGGGTCGCTGCTCCGGTAGCCGGTGACCACCTCGGTCTCCAGCCATTTGCTGGGGGCATGCAGGTATTTTTCCAGGTCGGCGCGAATGCCGGCGTACCAGGAATCGCGGATTTCCTTGCGCCGGCTGACCGGCAGGAAAGCCAGGAAATAATCTTCGCCTTCCATGCGCAGGAAGTCCATGTAGAGCCGGGTGTTCAGCTGGTGCCCTACATTCCCGTAGACATTGAAGCCCGCAACCAGCAGGTAGTGAATGCGCTCCAGCAGGGGGTAATCGATGACCCAGGCGGTCTCCGGGTAGTCGCCCGCCAGGCCGAAACTGACCGAGGCGCTGTCGAAATGCCGGAACACGGTCAGGGCTGCGTTGGGGTTGTTGCCATCCCCGTCCCAGATAAATTCCAGTGCCTGTTTCAGGTCCTGTTGCGGCAGTTTCTGAAAAAACGCCTGCTTGGCATTCATATAGCGATTCAGCTTGCCCCAGTATTCCGTCCAGGCCGCAAACAGCTTCAGTGTATCGCCGCGTTCAGAAGGCATATCCAGGTCACCGGAAACGCTGTTGAGAAACCCGGAATCGGCGGTGATCAGGTTGTGGTCCGGGTCAAAGAAGAATACCCAGAACTGATCCTCGATGACATTGAGCGCGATCTGCCCGCGGCAAACCGGTCCTTTTACGAATCCCTCGATGAAGAAGCGCGCGTCGTCCAGCAGAAAGCGGTAGCGGGCATCGGGCGGGATGGCTTCGAAGATCCTGAACGGGTTCGAAGCCACATCGAGCTGGTAGGGGGGCAGCTGATCGACGCTGTAGTCGGGTTCCAGGAACAGCTGACGATAGCGTGCCATCTTTTGCGGCGACAGCTCATACACCACGTGATTCTTGGCCACAATCGAAGCGCGGTAGGCGCGCAGGCGGTAGTAGAACGATGTGGTGCCGGGGTCATCGTAGGGACGCACGGTGGGGATTTCGTCAATGGCCTGTCCGGGCGGAGTGAAGGAGCGGACCAGTCGGTAGAATTCACGTGGCGGGGTATCCGCAAAGTGAATGTGCGCCTGGAACAGGTGCTCGTACAGGTAGCGGTTGACCAGTTTCTCCTTGTTGCCGGCCGCATTGAAAAACTGCTCCCACTGCATGATTTGCTGTGCGGCCTGTGGTGATGCGGCAGACGGTGCCGGAACGGGAGAACCCTGGGCCAGCCATTGCACCAGGGTTTTGTATTCGGCGTCACTCAGATTGGGCATTGCGTAAGGCATGCCCCATAGCGGGTGCCGGTCTGCATAGGCCTGGAATTCTTCACGTTTCGGACAGACCTGCTCGCGGTCCAGCGCCAGGTCGAAATCCCCCGGCAGCATGCCGACCCGCGCCTGCGGGTGCAGCTGTTTAAGACGTAACAGCTGGTACAGCACCGACTGTTCCAGGTTCTGCCGTGGCGTTGCCTCCCCTTCGTTGAGCACGGCGTGGAAGCCTTTGTTACGCCATTCCGCGCTGGTGCGGGCGTCGATGCCCAGGCGGGTGGGTTCACTGCCCAGTATGCGCGTACCGTCATAGACCTTGACCGGGCTGGCGCCGCGTTTGATGCCGTCAAAAGACGAAAGCTTCAGCTGGCAGGGTGCGTCGTAGCAGCCGTGACAGACGATACAGCGGTGTTCGAGCACGGGCTTGACACGCTGACGATAGTCAACGGGCTGCTCCGGCAGGGTGAGTAACAGGTCATAGTCCACCGTTGCCTGTTCCCGGATCAGGTCCGGTTGCTTTACTGTGCAGGCTGCCAGGACAGCGAGTGCCGCAAGCAGGGCGGCCAGGCGGCGGTGTCTGTGCAGGATGGCCGCCATGGTCAGTTGAAAACCGTGAGTACGCCCGTGTATCCGTATAACTGGTCGTTGAAAATCTCGCCGTTGGCAAAAAAGCCGACCAGCGGAAATTCGCCGAGTGTGGCTTCGATCATCTTCAGTTCGGCGGATGGTTCGCCGAACAGGTCCTGCCCGCGGCCGAGGCAGGAGAAGTACAGGCCGCCACGCGGGGTCCCGGGTACCCGGCGTTTCAGATCATCCAGCATGCGCTGCATATCCTCGCGGGCAGTGTTGCTGTCACGGCGGCAGAAGTGCAGCGCCTGGCCCGGGTGCACCAGGTCGCCGATGGCAAGGCGTTTACCCTGGGTGTCGATGCCGACCAGGTTGCGCACCAGGTAGTCACCGGTATCCGACCCCCTGATGGGCAGACCGGCAAAAATATAACCGGCGGCACGGTTCAGGTCGCGTGCCAGTATTTCACCGATGTCCTCCTTGAAGACATCCAGCGCCGGCCGGTCGTCGATGCGATTGATGACGTTGTTGGCGCAGTCGGTAATGGCGTGTTTGCCCGCAATCGGGCTGCAGCCCTGGCTCAGCCCGGTGGCAATCGATACCTGGTCGTTGAATACCACGCCGGACAGCCCGCCTTCCAGCAGTTCATCGGCAATCTGCGGGTGGGCACCGTGTGAAGAACTCAGTCCGCCCAGCATGTAGCCGCCGGGCAGTTCGCTGTGCAGCTGGCCCAGCAGCATGGGCAGATTATTGTTGCCGGGATCTCCGTGCACCACCGCTACGTGGCTCTCGGACTGTTGCAGCCAGTCGTCCCAGGCACCCGGCAGGTGGTCGGCGGCGCGGTTGTAAAAAGGCAGTACCCGGTAACTGTGCCCCGGGAAGCAAGCGATCATGGCGGCCATGGCGGATACCTGCGCGTATTCCGTGCCGCTGGCACAGATGCCGATACCCACGGTGCCGATCCAGTGTTCGATGCCGGTTTCGGCGCGAAAACGGTCCAGGATCAGTTGCAGTTCATTGGCGAAACTGTCGGTAACGTACAGGAAACCCAGGTTGGCATCTGCCGGGATGTCGCCGATCTGGCGCAGGCATTCCGCGACCGCCGGGTCGCGGTCGGCTGACCGGGTATGACCGAGCAGAAAGGCGGGGCATGTGTTCATCAGGACTGCCTGTAAAAAGGGGGCGTCAGCTGACCGCTGCACGCCCCCGGAACCCGGGTTGGCGGATGGTCCGGTCAGCCGGTCTTTTTGTCGGACATCATTTTTTCGATAATGGGGGCCAGGATGATTTCAATGGCAAAGCCCATTTTACCCCCCGGCACCACGATCGAGTTGCGCCGCGACATGAACGAGCTGTCCAGCATGTTCAGCAGGTAGGGAAAATCCACGTTCAGCTTGGCGGGATCGCGGAAACGGATGACTACAAAACTTTCATCCGGTGTAGGGATGTCACGGGCGATAAACGGGTTCGAGGTATCGACCGTGGGAACCCGCTGGAAATTGATGTCCGTGCGCGAGAACTGCGGGGTGATGTAATGCACGTAATCGTGCATGCGGCGCAGGATGGTGTCGGTGACGGCTTCCGCAGAATAGCCACGCTGCGCGCAGTCGCGATGGATTTTCTGGATCCACTCCAGGTTGACCAGCGGTACCACGCCGATCAGCAGATCGACGAACTGGGCAATGTTGGTGGTACCGTCCACGGCGCCACCGTGCAGGCCCTCGTAGAACAGCAGGTCGGTACCTGGCGGAATGGTTTCCCAGGGTGTGAACTCACCGGGCTGCTGGCCAAACGGTTCGGCTTCTTCTTCGCTGTGCAGGTAATAGCGACGCTCACAGCTGCCGGTGTCGCCGTAGGTTTTGAAGGTATCCGCGATCTTGTCAAACAGATTGGCTTCAGGACCAAAGTGGCTGAAATTGCGGTTGCCCTCTTCTTCGGCCTTGGCCATGGCTTCTTTCATGGCTGCACGGTCGTAGCGATGGTAGCTGTCCCCTTCGATGACCGCCGGGTTGACGCCCTCGCGACGGAAAATGTGTTCGAAGGCCACCTTGACCGTGGTAGTGCCTGCGCCGGAGGACCCGGTTACCGCAATTACTGGATGTTTCTTGGACATGCCAATCTCCTGAAAAACAGTTCTTCAAAGCTGCGGCACCCTGCCGGGGCAGGGTGCCGATATTCGGTATTCCGGTTTGCCGTGCAGCGCGCCTGTAGCGCGAAGTCCGGTCGCGCACACCATCGGCTGCAGGCCGGAACCGCGTATTGAACCACTTTTACACGGTGAGCGACAACTTCAATATAACTATATGTAAATAAGTATTATTTCAGCCCTGCCCGGGCTGGTGGCAGGCCCCGGTGCTGTTCTGTACGGAATCGGCCATGTTATTGAAAACCCTGGATTCCGGTGTGCACAGCGGTGGCAATGGTTCAGTTGCGTCGGAAGACGAGGTCCCACACCCCGTGTCCGAGGCGCTGGCCACGACGTTCGAAACGGGTGACCGGCCGGTACTCCGGACGTTCAGAATATTTCCCGGCCGGGTTGCAGTTGACGAAATCAGTCGCGGTTTGCATAACCGCAAGCATGTGCCGCGCATAGGGCTCCCAGTCCGTTGCCATGTGAAAGCGGCCACCGGTTTTCAGTTTGCGCGCCACGCGTTCGACAAATCCGGGTTGCACGATGCGTCGTTTATGGTGTTTGCGTTTCGGCCAGGGGTCCGGAAAAAACAGCAGTACCCGGTCCAGGCAGCCGTCCGGTATGCAGCGATCCAGCACTTCGACGGCATCGTGGCAATAGATCCGGACATTGTCCAGCGCCCGTTCATCCAGCTCGATCAGCAGGTGACCCACGCCGGGGCGGTGTACTTCGATACCAATAAAATCGGACTGTGGTTCTGCTGCCGCCATCGCAGCCAGGCTGCCGCCATTGCCAAAACCGATCTCCAGGGTAAGCGGCGCATGGCGTTCGAACGCCTGCACCGGATCCAGTTTACCGGTAACGGACAATCCAAAGCGGGGCCACAGCTCGTCCAGCGCCTTCTGCTGTCCGGGCGTCAGGCGGCCTTCGCGGCGGACAAAAGATCGAATGCGCCTGCGCTGCGCGTCTGTGGTATGTTTACTGCTATGCATGTAAGTACCGTGTTGCTGTCAGCTCCGCTGTTGTGGAATTCAGGATTATACGGCCTTGTTTAACGACTATCCGGGTAAAATAATCGACTGGCTGACCCAGCTGAACTACGTCCACCTGGGTGCCGAGGTGGTCGTGCTTGCGGTGGCTGCCACGGTTGCGCTGGTGGTGCACCGCAAGCTGGGCCAGTTCCTGATCGAGTCCACGTCCGCTATCGACAGTCGCCACTTCAGGCGTTTCACGCTGCGCAGCCTGCAGCGTATTGTCTTCCCCCTGAGCATGTTGCTGGTTGCGCTGATCGGCAAGGGCATACTGCAGCACCTGCAGATGCACGTGCTGTTGCTGGAACTGGTCGTACCGCTGATGTTGTCACTGGCAGGCATCCGGCTGGCGGTGTACGTGTTACGCAAGGGGTTGCAGCCCGGCCCGGCGGCCAAAGCCTGGGAAACCCTGATCAGCACCTCGATCTGGCTGCTGGTGGCGCTGCACCTGCTGGGCTGGTTGCCGGATATCGCCAGGGTGCTGGATGCGTTTGGCTACACCTTTGGTTCGGTACGTATCTCGCTGTTTACCGTGCTGCAGTTTGCCGTTGCAGTGGGTGCGCTGATGGTGCTGGCGACCTGGTTGTCGAATGCTGTCGAGCAGGGCCTGTCGCGCTCGACGCACATCAGCGCGGGGATCAAGGTCGGGCTGGCCAAGACCATCAAGTTCGGGCTGTACACACTGGCCGGCCTGTTGTCCCTGCACGCAGTTGGTATCGACCTCAGTGCCCTGACCGTGTTCGGCGGAGCGCTGGGTGTCGGTATCGGCTTTGGCCTGCAGCGTATTGCCAGCAACTTTATCAGTGGCTTCATCCTGGTGTTCGACGGTTCCATCCGGCCCGGCGATGTCATCAGCATCAACCAGAAATTCGGCTGGGTACAGGAACTGCGCGCCCGTTATATCGTGGTGCGCGACCGGGATGGTGTCGAGACGCTGATTCCGAACGAGAACCTGATTACCACCGAGGTGATCAACTGGAGTTACAGCGACAGGCAGGTGCGCATCAAGTTGCCGGTGCAGATCAGTTACGACGATGATCCCGAAGAGGCGATGGCGATCCTGCTGAAAGCATCGGAGTGCTGTGAACGTGTACTGAAGGACCCGCCTGCCGCAGCGCGCCTGACCGGCTTCGGAGACAGTGGTATCGACCTGGAACTCAGGGTATGGATCTATGACCCGGAAGACGGTGTCGGCAATGTGCGCAGTGATCTCAATGTGGCGATCTGGAAAGGTTTCAGGGAGGCCGGGATCACGATTCCCTATCCGCAGCGGGACCTGCACGTCAGGGCGCTGCCTGACGGGGTGGTGGCTTCCTGACCGGTCGGGTTTGCAGCCCAGCGTGCAGGGCCGGTAACAGCAGCCTGACCCTGCAGGATTAGCGAAGCATAATCCGGCAAAGCCCCGCGATACGGCTCAGAAAAATGTACCGTCCAGCGGCGAAGAGGCGCTGGCAAAACGTTTTCGCGGAATCCGTCCGGCGAGAAAGGATTCACGTCCGGCCTCGATGGCTTTCTTCATGGCCGAAGCCATCAGCACCGGGTACTGCGCACCGGCAATGGCGGTATTCATCAGTACCCCGTCGCAACCCAGCTCCATGGCAATGGCCGCATCCGAGGCACAGCCGACCCCCGCGTCCACCAGGATCGGAACGCCGGCGTTTTCGACAATGGTACGGATGTTATACGGGTTGCGAATCCCCAGGCCGGAACCGATGGGCGCGGCCAGCGGCATGACGGCAACACAGCCCATCTCTTCCAGCCGTCTGGCGATAATGGGATCGTCGTTGGTATACACCATCACC
Source organism: Thiohalobacter sp. (assembly GCA_026984515.1). GTDB lineage: Bacteria > Pseudomonadota > Gammaproteobacteria > DSM-19610 > DSM-19610 > Thiogranum. Next base: position 7,494 of record JALSRZ010000092.1, read on the forward strand.
CGGAAGCCATCCGCGATCAGGGTCTCGGCGGCGCTCAGGGTCTGGCTAATATCCGGGAACAGGGTTTTTTCGTCGCCCAGCACTTCCAGCTTGACCAGGTTGTGACCATCCAGTAACTCCCGCGCCAGGCGGCAGGTACGTACCGCGTCGGCTTCGGTGTAGCAGCCGGCGGTATTGGGCAGGTAGGTATACTGGTCGGGTGGCAGTACATCCAGCAGGCTGGGTTGGTCCGCATTCTGGCCGATGTTGGTGCGGCGTATGGCGACCGTGATGATTTCCGCACCGCTGGCCTCGATGGCCAGCCGGGTCTCTTCCATGTCCCGGTATTTCCCGGTGCCGACCAGCAGCCGGGACTGGTACTCGACCCCATCGATCATCAACGGGTCCGGGCTTCCGGGGGCTGCGCTTTTCATCACACTCGACATGCTGTTCTCCTGAAAAAGGATGGGTCAGGCCTGGCCGCCACCGATGGCGCGCACGATCTCGACCCGGTCACCGGCTGCAAACCGGTGTTGTGCGAAACGGCTGCGCGGCACGATTTCCTCGTTGACCTCCATGGCCAGGCGCTGGTCCGCCAGGCCGAGGTGTTCGATCAGCTGCGCCGCGCTGATACCGTCCGGCAGTTGCTCGGGTTTGCCGTTGATGACCAGTTCCATAGCGCCGCATTCTACCGTATTAGAGAGTGCATATATAGGATCATTGACTTAGTGGTATCGCGGGAATTGAGGTTAAAGTTCAGCAACTTATACTGTCTACTCGTTATCAAAGGCGGCTAGTGGGTGATCCTTATCAGTCAGCCGAATCACGTATTGAACTATACCATCATCGTCTACAGGTGGGGGTGGTTCAGCACCCGGCTGGAGGACAATCACTTCTACCTCACGGACCCCAGTATTTGATTCTATGCGCCGTCTGGCTTCAGTGAGAACTGACCGTGAGCGGCTAGACAGTCTCATCATTTCCGCCCGTATTTGCCTTTCTGCTCGCGCAACAGGTTGGCAATTTCACGAATTTCATGCATCTCAAATAAGTAGCTGAACCCTTCCAGAATCTGTTTCATCTGGGATAGAGGCATCGTGCCATCCAGGAATGCCATAAAGACCTCTTCCAGTCTGGGCTGGCAATTTTCAGGCTGAGCATGGAGTTTCCGGAGAACCTTGGGCGGAATGGTTATCGGGTCATCCTGTACCTTCAACTTTCCGACTATGACCAAATATTGACGCAGAACGTCTACGTCACCACGATAACTATCAGCTGGTAGGGTGCCAGCCGCGAGTTTGGCAGCAGTGTCGATTACACCACGGCTGCGCTTCAGGATGTGCTGCCGGGCCTGAACCGCAGTTGTGAAGGGTTTGGGTAACCCGAATTCATCTTCATTGCCACTCATAAAACCATCCTACAAAAGTTGCTTACATTGGCTCAAAGGGGCGTTCAGATATTGCCTGAATGCTGAACATTCCATGTTGCAGACGCTTCTTGCTGGGCAGATATCACAAGGCGGGTCTGGTGGCACGCCATGGTTTGTTAACTCATAACGTCTTCGTATCGCCATTTCCCGCCGTTCCTTTGCAACATCGGGGTCAGGAATCCACGCGACCCCACGTTGTGCCATATCCAAAGCTTCATCAGTAAAAGAGGACACAGATCACCCCCGTTGTGGTCAACCCCTCAGTAAATCTTCAATTTCCTCTTCATCAGAAGTCAGCAAATCATCATCCGGGTCAACCTCAAAATACCGGCTAATAAAATCTGCTTCAGACCGAGTGGTTACATCCAATCTAGACTTAGCAACACTGGTAAATATGTTGTGCCCTTTTGCGAGCGCCAAAACTGCTTTTACAAGCTGGTTGTGGCGGTGTTGCAGTTGGGCAATTTCAGCCCTGAGTATGACTACCTCCGATTTCAGATTCTTTTTCCTGCGCCGGTTGGAATGAGGGTAAACACTTAGCTCGATTTCCATAACGCCACCCTTTACGCTTGCTGCCGTTGCTGTTTGAGCTGTGCCCGGAGTTCCTTGTAGGTAGCCATGTCGCCGGCATTTGCGGCTGCTTCCATTCTGGTTTCGATGCTTGCGCCACAGTTGTCTGACTGATAGGAGTTGGCAATTTTCTTCAACTCATCAATCCGGGGATTGCGTGCGGAAGTGCTGGTAGTGTGGCCGGGGGTACCATACTTGCTGGCAAGGTCGCGCTTCTGGGTACGGTACATTTTGTAAGTACTCATATCACCAGTGGCCGCTGCTTCATTCATCAACACATCAAGCGCCCGTATCTGGTCATGGGGTGTAAAGCCGCCATTCTGGTGTTGGGTGACTGTTTTGCCGGCAGCCTCCACGGCTTTCTGCGACTCAGTGAGTTTTTCGATCATGGCAGCGACGTAGTCCATCTTTTCGCCGATCAACTCCTGTTCGTCTTTGTCCTTCGTGCTGTAAAGCTGGGCTACCAGCCCGTTTTCCATCTTTTCCAGCGCCGTGATTTTCTCAGCAGTTGAGCCACCTTCCGGCATCTCCACCGGGGGGTTGTTCGGGTCAATTTGATCCTGGTTGTCGTTTTTATCAGCCATAGCTACGTCTCCACAAGGTTGTCAGAAAGGTTTTACCGCCAAAATTATTAGGCACTGAAAATGAAATGTCCCGCGCAGGATTTCCATTACGGAAACTAGAAGTTAGCGCCGTTTTGACGGCTAGACGTGGACAGTTGAAGGGTGTGGCTTGTAGGCGTACTTCGAGCTAGGACAGCAAAGTGTGCACTTGCTATAAACAGTAGAACTGCTTGACCCTTGATCCCAAACCAAGGATTCGAGGCAACCCAGTCACCTCTGACAGGGCTTGCCAAGCAGCCCAGCCGCCAGACTCACCCCCTGAAGTGCGAAATTATGAATGACTACCCCGGATTTGACTACTCAGATTGAAAGCCATATCGGACTAGGGCTTGCGGCATCTAGCAGGGTGTTGACGTGTAGGGGTAAATATCGGCGATATATGCTCAGCTTTGCCCTCAATACACACTCCACCCTTTAATGTTTGTATAATCTGGGTTTCCACATTGTGCAGCGTGAGAATCTCGAACAGCAGTTTCGACATGGAAAACATGGACACTATTCTTGAATTGTTGAGGCTGGCGGGAGTTGGCGTTATTGCAGGGTTATTCTCTGCATTGATTGCTAATAGGGGGCACCGTAGTAAAAAATGGTGGGAGCTGCGTGTGGCTTCTTACCAAGCAGTTATTGAGGCGTTGTCTGATTTGAATCACTATTTTGACCGCAAGTATAAGGCGGTAATCGAGAATCGTGAGCTTACTGAGGAATATCAGGTAGAGTTAAAAAGGATTTGGGACGAGAGCTATCACAAAGTCCGTAAGGCTGCTGATAGTGGTGTGTTTCTGTTCTCTGAGGATGTTAATGCAGCACTGAAAGAGTTTATTGATTTAAAAGATACGCATTTTGATTCTTATTTTGAATATTTGGATAATAATCTGGCCGTTGCAGAAAATTGTCTGAAAACAGTTGTTGCTTCAGCCAACAAGGATTTGCGTGTTCGAGGTAAATGGCTATAACGATGCCAACCAGCTGAATAGGTGGTAATGATTCATAAGGTGACATAGATGGATGAAACTCTAGAACAGCTAGAAAATAAAACTCTTGAAGAAGATGATTTTGGTGAGGTACCACCAAGTGACATAGTTGCTTATAACGAATTACGCTCATGCGCGGATCTCTATCGTATGAAGGATCAAGGGATTTTGGATATACAACCAGAGTTTCAGAGAGATATCGTTTGGAAAGGTCCAGATCAAACACGGTTTATTGATTCGCTCATTAAGCAATTGCCGATTCCAAGTATGTGCTTTGCTCTTGATCACAAGATTCAGAAGTGGATAGTCATAGACGGCCTTCAGAGGATTTCAACCATTGTCCGCTTTCTAGAGGGTGGTGACTGGAAGTTGTCGAAGCTGGAGGACGTTGAACCTGGCATTGCTGGGAAGTCGGTAGCAGCAATAAAAACATCAGAAACGAGGCTTCATGACTATTATACGCGTGTAGAGAACCTTTCCATCCCTGTAACGGTGCTTAGATGTGATTTTTCCAAGCGCACCCATATGGAGTATCTATTTACGATCTTTCATCGGCTAAATACAGCCGGTATGAAGCTAAATAATCAGGAAATACGAAATTGCATATATGGCGGAACATTTAACAACTTGCTCAAAACTCTTGATGACAATACATCATGGCGTCGTATTAATAAGATGAAGAAGGGGTTGTCCTACCGCTTTACGAAGCAAGAGATAATGCTGCGATTCTTCGCCTTCTACGATGGGCATAGTGATTATGAGGGGCATTTGGCAAAGTTCCTCAATACGTATATGCATCAACATAGAGAGCCAGACCATGATTTCATTGTGGAAAAGCAACGGTTGTTTGAACGGACTGTAGAGGTTGTTGATAGATGCATATTCGATGCTAAAGCGCCACCAAAATTATCGATAACTGTTCTGGAAGCATTGCTTTTTGGGGTAGGGAATAATCTTGATTATCTTGAGGAGCTGGAGGCAGAAAGAGTTAAAGCACTTTATGAATCAATGATAAGTAACCCTGAGTTCTCAGAGTCATCTCTAAAGGAAGGTTTATCGAAAAAGCAAAGGGTGATTGACCGGCTTGATACAGCGGCCATGATATTTGCTGGACAGTAAATATGATCACTAAGAGTACGATCTCTAGCAACCTGAAGTCGTTGGATGCGAAATACAGGCGTACAACGAGTGATATGGAGTCATTGTTTTTTTCTAAGCTTGCGCTCCTTGAGTTATGCGGCTGGATTGAAGAATCCATGGATGATGTGATCTTAAGATGCGCTAATCGGTATTTGCGGGTGGCTGCCAATAGAAAGCATGCTAAGGAAAATATAATAAGGCCAACCTATGGGTTTGAATACCAGAGGCATTTCAGGCGCATGCTGATTCAACTGATCGGGTTGATAAATGTGGAGCGCATTGAGTCGAAGGTAGACCCTGCCAAGAAAGCAATTCTACAGTCTACGCTTGGCAACCTTAAAGAAAGCCGTAATCGTGTGGCGCACACCCATATAAAAGGCATCGCGCGGGTTATTGATTCTCCATCGATAACGCTTAATCGGTTTGACCATGTTTATGGTGGTCTAATGGAGTTCGATGCGGTGATCCGCAATATGCGGCTTTAATCCGCAGTGATGTGGAAGAGCAATTACGTAATTCTGTGCGGACCTTTGCCCTAATGCTAGTCCATTCTACTAACCCCCCAGTATTAGTTGGAGTTGCATCTTTCACAGTACAAGACTTCATAGCGCTTCTGAAAGCAGCCATTCTGACAAACTGCCTGTAGGGGGTTGGGGAAAATCCGCGCCGCTACGCAGCATTTCCCCATACTGTGAACGAGCCAATTTAAGTACAGAAAAACGCTGTTCCTTATCCAGTCGTTGAAACTCCTGTTTCGCGATACTTCCTTCCCATGTTGCCGGGTGTGCAATTAAGAATGTAGCAATCTGGTCTAAGGTCATGGCCGATCCTCCTGTGTATTGACAGGAGGAATATATGGAAGACTGGATTTGCCTTGTCCACCTCTATAACCAAACTGGTGAAGTACGCCTTCTCCCACAAAAAGCAGCGAACGTACCGAAACACCAATTTCGCCCAAGCCGG
>JALSRZ010000093.1 GCA_026984515.1 Thiohalobacter sp.
ATGGATCCACAGGCGTTTGAATACCACCGGTTTGACCAGCAGTGCGATAGCGGCCAGCAACAGCGCCGGCAGGGCGACCTGTTGCATGGCGGAAAGGTCAAAGGCGGCTCCCAGGCTGAAGAAGAATACCACCAGGAAGAAGTCCCTTAACGGTTTCAGGCTCTCCGCGATGTAGCGCGAAATCGGCTCGGTTGCCACGGAGATGCCGGCGATAAAGGCGCCGATCTCGGGTGACAGGCCCAGTGCCTCGGCCAGTTCCGCCATGCCCAGGCACCAGCCGATGGCCAGCAGGAAAATATACTCCCTGATGGTATCGAATCGTGCCAGCAGCCGGGTCAGCACAAAGCGTGCAAAGGTGAAGGCGAACAGCAGAATCCCCGGCAGCGCCAGGCTCATGATGGTGACGTGCCGCCAGCCACTGCCGGCATTGGCTATGCTGTGCAGTACCAGCAGGATCACAATGGCGACCAGGTCCTGCAGCAACAGCACGCTGATAATGATTTCCCCCGTGTGCTGGTGGTGCAGCACCGTGCTTGGCAACAGTTTCAGCCCGATGATGGTGCTGGAGAACATCAGGGTGGCGCCGATCACCACGGATTCTGTGAGCGGGTAGCCGAACAACAGCGCGGTAACGCTACCGAGCACGGCAAACAGCAGGGAGCTGACCAGGGTGACAACGGTGGCCTTGCGAAACATGTTCCACAGGTCCTGCGGGTGCAGGTTCAGGCCCAGCAGGAACAGCAGGAACACGATGCCCACGTGGGAGAGTTCCTGCAGCAGGCTGACGTCGCCCACCAGCCCCAGCGCGGAAGGGCCGATCGCCATGCCCAGCAGTATGTAGGCCACGATGACGGACTGGCGCGCATACAGCGCTGCCGTGGCCAGTACCGCGGCCCCGGTGAAAATCAGAAAAACAGAGAACAGGATCGACTGGTCCAATTCCGTTGCGCCTCGTTTGCCGCTATCGCTTGTCCCCGCCCCGGCCGGGATTGATGCAAAGCCTATCACACTAACAATCAAACGTTTTTTGAGTCGCCGGGGTTCAACGGGTATCCTGCCGGTAGAGACTGTGAAGGGGGCCTGGACGATTTTGCGATACACACGGACGGAATATACGCTGTGGCGATGGTCACGCCGGATCGACGTCCGGTGCCTGCTGACCGCCCTGTTGCTGCCGCTGGTGCTGGTGGCTGCCCCGCTGCGGGGTAGTGAAAAGCCGGTGGTGGTTGCCGAAGCCACGCTGCGCGAGCTGGCGCCGGTCAACTGGTACACCGGTACCATCATCAGTCGGGAGCGGGCGAAGCTCGCGGCCGAGGTGTCCGGGCGCCTGTTGTGGGTCGCGGAAGTCGGGGCGGAGCTTGAGAAAGGTGCGACGGTAGCGCGCATCGACGGCGCGTTGATGAAGGAGGACCTTGCCGAACGCCAGGCGGATATTGCCCGCATCCGGGCACGCCTCCAGTTCCTGGAAAAGGAAACCTCGCGCCTGCAGCGCCTGACCAAACAGAATAATGCCGCGCAAAGCCAGCTGGAAAAGACCATGTCGGAACTGGCCTCTGCGCGCAGTGAACTCAAGGCTGCCCAGGCACGCGAACGACGCACGGCGCAGCAACTCGAGCGTACCGCCCTCAGGGCACCTTTTTCCGGCGTAGTCACCGAGCGTCTGCTGCGAGCGGGAGAGTGGGCCGATGACGGTTCCGCGGTGCTGGCGATGACCGACCCGAACCTGCTCGAGGTGCAGAGCTGGGTATCGGTATCGGCATTGCCTTTTATAAAAATGAAGTCCGCCCTGCAACTGGTGATCGGCGGGGAGACTTACCAGGGTACCGTTCGCACCCTGGTCCCGGTGGGGGACCAGCGCTCCAGGTTGTACGAACTGCGCATCCGCTTGCCGGAGCAGCAATGGAACGTGGGTGAGAGTGTGCGGATCGCGGTGCCGACCGCGCAGGCCAGGAAAGTGCTGGCCGTACCGCGCGATGCCCTGGTGATCCGGCGTAATTCCATCAGCCTGTTCCGTATCGATGATGACCTCGTGGCCAGGCAGGTCCCTGTGACGACCGGCATTGCCAGTGGTGCGTTCATCGAAGTGCAGGGCGATCTGAAGGCTGGTGACCGGGTGGTGATACGCGGTGGTGAGCGCCTGCGTGATGGCCAGCAAGTGACGATACAGAATCAGGACGCCATGCAGTGATACTGACGCGCCTGGCATTGGGCAACCCGGTCGCCGCAGTAGTGGTTGCGCTGATGGTCCTGTTGTTCGGTTTGATCAGCCTGATGCGTTTGCCGGTACAGTTGACGCCCGAGGTCGAGCGCACGGCCATCACCATCTCAACCGGCTGGCGTGCTGCTGCACCGGCTGAAATCGAATCCGAGATTCTGGAACCGCAGGAGCGCATGTTACGCGGCACGCCTGGCATGACGAGCATGCTGTCACGCGCCCAGCGCGGGCGCGGGCGGCTCACGCTACGTTTCAAGGCCGGCGTGGACCTGCAGCGCGCACTGGTCGATGTACTGAACCGACTCAACCGGGTCAGCAGCTACCCGGAGAACGTGTCCGAGCCCCGCCTGTCGACCATCGGGGCAAAAAATCGCCCGGTTGCCTGGTTCATTCTGAAAACCCTGCCGGGTAACCCGCGCAGGATCGGCACTTACCACCGCCTGGTCACCGAACTGGTGCAGGCACGCCTGGAACGGGTAGCCGGTGTGGCCCAGTCGGATGTGCGTGGCGGACGCGGGCGGGAGGTTCGTATTACCTTCGACCCGTACCGGATGGCGGCGCTGGGTATCGGCGTACCGGCCATCGCCGGGCGGGTCGGAAAAAACGAGGACATCTCGGCCGGGGAAGCCAGTGTTGGCAAACGACGCTATACCATCCGTTTTTCCGGTACCTATCCGCTGGACCAGTTCGGCGAACTGGTGGTGGACTGGCGCGAAGGCCGACCCGTACTGTTGCGCGATATTGCCGATGTTGAACTCAGGCCGGTCGAGCGCAGCAGCTTTGTCATCAACCAGGGAGAAAGCGCGATGGCTGTCAATGCCTACCGCGAGCCCGGTGTCAATGTGTTGAAGTTGATGAGCGACCTGCAGGCGGCGGTGCGCGAGCTGGAAGGCCCGTTGCAGCAGGCGGGTCTGAGTATCGAACAGGTCTATGATGAAACCGTTTACATTGACCAGTCCATTCGTATGCTTGCCACCAACCTGGTGGCCGGGGTGGTGCTGGCGGTGGCGGTGCTGTGGTGGTTCATGCGCCGGCTGCGTGCAACAGCCATCGTTGCGGTGGCTATTCCACTGTGTCTGGTGTTCGCCTTTATCATTCTTGATATTACCGGCCATACCCTGAATATTATTTCGCTGGCCGGACTCGCGTTTGCGGTGGGCATGGTGCTCGATGCCGGTATTGTCGTGCTGGAGAATATCGTGCGCCTGCGCGAACAGAATATGCCGGCTGAACAGGCGGCGTCACTGGGTGTGGACCAGGTGTGGGGAGCTCTGCTGGCGTCCACTGCGACTACTGTGGCCGTGTTCCTGCCGGTGGTCTTTCTCGCTGACCAGGTGGGGCAGCTGTTTGGCGATCTTGCGGTCGCTATATCCGCGGCTGTGGTCGCTTCGCTGTTGATTGCTGTGTACATGGTGCCAGCGGCTGCTGCCAACTGGCTGACCGGGCTGAAGCTGGAGGACCGGCACGCGCACTGGTGGCGTTCGACCGGCGCATGGATTATGCGCATGACGGACACCCCGGCGCGGCGGCGCAGCCTGATCCTGGCGCTGATTGGTATACCGCTGGTGCTGAGCGGTTTGCTGCTGCCCGAGGCGGACTACCTGCCTACCGGCAATCGAAACCGGGTATCGGCCTCGATCAGCGTTGCACCCGGCGTCAACCTGGATACCATCGAGAAGGAAGTGGGCCGGGTGATCGCGCGGCGCATGGCACCGTACCTGAGCGGGGAAAAACAGCCACAGGTGAAGAACTACTTTTTCGTGGTCTACCGTGGTGGTGCGCATATGGGCGTGCGTCCCGTCGACCCGGGTTCAGTGGATAAGCTGATCCCGATACTGAACGAGATAGTGAGCGGGTTTCCGGACACGCTGGCATTTGCGCGCCGGGATTCCCTGTTCAGCGGCGTGGGTGGCGGTGGCAGTGTCGATGTCAACCTGCAGTCACGGCACCTGGAAGCCCTGCTGGAAGCGGCGCGCGCCGGTTACGACCTGATTGAACAGACGATACCCGGTGTTTCTATCCGTCCATCACCCGGCCTGGAAATGGCCGAGCCGGAAATCCTGCTGGTGCCGGATGAACGGCGCATCGCCGAGGCGGGCTGGAACCGGGAGACACTCGGGCGTGTTGCGCGTGCGTTCGGGTCCGGCCTGTACGTGGGCGAGTATTTCGACGGTGAACGGCGGCGCGATATCGTCGTGCGTTCGGAACCCTGGCGTACCCCGGAAGAGCTGGAGGCCCTGCCGGTGGTGACACCGGAAGCCGGTGTGCTGCCGCTCGGCGAACTGGTCCGCATCGAGCGTACCGCCGGTCCCGCCCAGATTCGCCGCCTCGACCGGCGCCGTACCGTGAGCCTGCAACTGCGGGCCCCGGAAGGCATGTCCCTGGAACACCTGATGAAGGTGCTGCGCAGTAAAGTCGAACCGCAGTTGCTGCAACTGCTACCCGAAGATGGTGGCATCCGCTACTCCGGTACCGCCAAGAAGCTGGACGCGGCGCTGCAAACGGTCAGCGGCAGTTTTTTGCTGGCTATCGCCATTCTCTACCTGCTGATGACCGCCCTGTTTCGTTCCTTTATCGACAGTCTGCTGGTGCTTGTGGTCCTGCCGCTGGCCACAGTGGGCGGGGTGATGGCCCTGCAACTGGTGAACCTGTTTTCATTCCAGCCGCTGGACCTGCTGACCATGATTGGTTTTGTGATCCTGCTGGGACTGGTGGTCAATAATGCCATTCTGCTGGTCTACCAGACCCGCAGTGCGGAGCGGGAAGGGCTTACGCGCAGGCTCGCCGTGCAGCAGGCCGTGCAGTTGCGCCTGCGGCCGATCCTGATGAGCACACTGACCAGCCTGTTCGGCATGTTGCCATTGTTGCTGGTCCCCGGTGCGGGTACGGAACTGTATCGAGGGCTGGCGGCCGTTATCGTGGGTGGCCTGTCCGTCAGCACGCTGTTTACCCTGCTGCTCCTGCCGAGCCTGCTGCGCCTGGGTGAAATGAATTCCTGCCATACGGCAACGGGTGATACCATAGCGCCATGAACTGGAAAGAGCAGCTGCGCGGCACCCTGTGGCGATGGGCGGAATCCTTCAAGGGCTGGTTGTGGCGCCTGGGGGCGCTGTATCATCCGAAAAATCTCAGGCAGAAAGGGCTGGTGGGCGCGGCGGCTTTACTGCTGCTGGCGGCCCTGTCTATCGCCCTGGTGGTCGGTTGGTACTGGAGCCGGGAACCGGATCGTTTTGACGTCCGTGAAGTCGCCCTGCAGCGGGTCGGGGGGGGTGCCGACCGGCTGGTGACCGGTGTTACCTTCACCAGCACCCTCATCCAGATCGGTGAAGTGCTGTTGAACAAACGCGGTGGTTATCTTTCCAACGATAAAATGCCGCCCGGGGTATGGCTGGACAATATGCCGAACTGGGAGTACGGCGCACTGGTCATGTTGCGCGACGCGACCGGTGCCCTGCGCAACAATCTATCCCGCTCCCAGTCCCAGTCGGTTGAGAACAAGGCGCTGTCGGACGCGGACCCCCGTTTCAATTTCCGTAATGATTCGTGGTTGCTGCCCGCCACGGAAAGTGAATACAGGAAGGGTCTCCGGGCGCTGGGTGAATATCTGCAGGAACTGAGCGATGCTAACAAGCAGCAGGCGCAGTTCTTTGCGCGGGCCGATAACCTGCGCCAGTACCTTGAAGTCGTTGGCAAGCGGCTTGGCAGTCTGTCGCAACGGCTGAGCGCCAGTGTCGGCCAGGTGCGAGTCAACACCGACCTGGCCGGTGAAAGCCGTGCCCGTCAATCCACCGCCACGCCGGAGATTATGACGGTAAAGACCCCCTGGCTCGAACTCGACGACGTGTTTTATGAAGCACGTGGTGCGACCTGGGCCTTGCGGGCCATACTGGAAGCGGTCGAATATGATTTTGCCGACATACTGAAGAAAAAAAATGCCCTGGTGTCATTGCGACAGATTATCCGTGAACTGGAAGAGTCACAGCAACCGACCTTCAGCCCGGTGATACTCAACGGCAGTGGTTTCGGTATATTTGCCAACTACTCGCTGACCATGGCCAACTACATTGCGCGCGCCAATGCGGCGGTTATCGATTTGCGGGCGCTGTTGCAGCAGGGTTAGGTTCAGCGTGTCCCGTGCCCGGCGCGACCCCGCGGTTACAGGCTCGCGGTGAATACATCCCTGTACGCTCGATGGCAGCATCCCTGCTGCCAACGGCCTGTAACCGCGGGGTCGGGCCGGGTACGGGACGGTGCAATAATACGGCATGTCCGGGCTGACTGACCGGGAACTGGATTTGTTATGAACTGGCTGGATCGTATTCCATACAGCGTACTCGTGCCGCTGGCGTTGTTTCTCACCTTTGCCCCTTTCGTGCCGGAACCGCACCTGTGGCAGAAACTGAAGATGCTGGCGGATGGTACGCTGGTAAAACCCGTTGATATATTTGACCTGTTCCTGCACGGTACGCCGCTGGTCCTGTTGCTGCTGAAGCTGGCGCGGCGTGGAAGCGCGTCATGAACGGGCAGGAGCGCAGAAAACACGTGCGCACGGCGCTGGTAGCCGATGTGCAGCTGGCGCATGCAGGTTTCGGAACCCTGGACGTGAAGATGCGGGACCTGTCCGATGGCGGTGTATTTCTGTTTACCGGTGACCGCGTTGATCTGCCGGTGGGTGAAGCAGTGACCATCAGGGCGCTGGATGTGGAGGATGCGCCGCTGTTGTCAGCGCGGATCGTGCGTCGCGACAGCGCGGGCATTGCGCTGCAGTTCAGCGAGGACTGATACAGGCTTCAGGGCCTGGCTAGCCCGCATTTCTCACCGCCTCGCTACGCAACCCGGTGAGAAATGCGGGCTAGCCTTCGCTGTCCTTGCGGTTACCCGGCTGTGTAGAACCGGTATCCAGCGACACCACGACTTCCGATTCGGGTTCGTCAATGTAGCGTGGCCGGGCGTTCATATTGCGGCCGTGCTGTTTCCCCAGCTCCTGTTCGCGCGACACGATCAGCATCAGGCATTCGCGAATGCTCTCTATGGTCCGTTCGGAAAGCGGGTGCTTGTAGCCGGGGTGTGGCGCCGTGTCTTTGGCCACGCTGGTCAGCACGTTTTTCATCATGCGCAGCACGCGCTCTTCTGTGGTCAGTTCTGGTTCGCTCATGCCGATTCCTCGATCCCGGTATTGCGGTCTATTGTGCCACAGCCGCTGCCGGCATTCGCTATACACGCCCCGTTCAGGCGGGTTTTGCGGATTCCAGTTCCTCCCAGCGCCGGTAAGCGGCCTGCAGCCCGGCCTCGGCCTCGGACAGTTGTTCGCGGGCGGCGGCGATTTCACTGCCCTCCAGCTGGTAAAAGGCGGGATCCGTCATGCGCTGGTGGATTTTTTCGATCTCGGCTTCCAGGGTTTCAATCTGCCCGGGGAGCTGTTCCAGTTCGCGCTGCTCCCGGTATCCCAGTCGCGCCGGGCGGGCAGCTGTTCCGGTTTTTTTACGCAGCGGCCGGCTGGTGCTGCGTGCGGACTCCGGCCTGGCGGCCTGGCGCTGGCGCAACCAGTCCGTGTAACCCCCGACATATTCCCTGACCGTTCCCTCGCCTTCGAACGCCAGTGTGCTGGTAACGACCCGGTCGAGGAAACTGCGGTCGTGGCTGACCAGCAATACAGTGCCCCGGTACTCCACCAGCAGGTCTTCCAGCAGGTCGAGGGTGTCGATGTCGAGGTCGTTGGTGGGTTCGTCGAGCACCAGCAGGTTGGAGGGTTTGCTGAACAGTTTTGCCAGCAGCAGGCGATTGCGTTCGCCGCCGGACAGTGCGCTGACCGGTGTCCGGCAGCGCTGCGGGGCAAACAGGAAGTCCTGCAGGTAGCTGATCACGTGACGTTGCTGCTGGTTGACCTCGATGAACTGCCGGCCGTCGGCAATATTGTCGATAACGGACCGGTTTTCATCCAGCTGTGCGCGGCGCTGGTCGAAATAGGCGATATCGAGCCGGGTCCCGTGCCGGATGCTGCCTGAATCCGGTTGCAGCTCGCCCAGCAGCAGGCGTAGCAGGGTGGTTTTGCCAACGCCGTTAGGACCCATGACGCCGACTTTGTCGCCGCGCAGGATCAGCGTGTCGAAATGGTCGACGAGTGTGCGCCCGCCGACTGCATAACAGACCCCCAGGGCTTCCACCACCAGCTTCCCCGAGTTGCCGGCCTGCTGTGACTGCATCCGGGCCTTGCCGGTGAGGTCGCGACGCTGGCCGCGCTGTGCGCGCATTCTCTGCAGTTTGCGTACCCGGCCCTCGTTGCGGGTGCGGCGTGCCTTGATGCCCTGGCGTATCCAGCGCTCTTCACTGGCCAGTTTTTTGTCGAAGGCGGCCTGCTGGCTGGCTTCGCTATCCAGCCATTCCTGCTTGCGCCTCAGGTAGGTCGGGTAGTCTCCCGGCCAGTCGCTCAGTACGCCGCGGTCCAGGTCGACAATGCGCGTTGCCAGCCGGGTGAGGAAGCTGCGGTCGTGGGTTATGAACAGCAGCGCACCGTCGAAATTCAGCAGGAAGTCTTCCAGCCATTCGATGGAGCGGATGTCCAGGTGGTTGGTGGGCTCGTCCAGCAGTAACAGGTCCGGCGCACAAACCAGCGCGCGCGCTAGCAGCACACGCCGCTGGATACCCCCGGACAACTGCTCGAAGTGGTCGTCGGGCTGCAGTGCGAGTCTGGAAAGGACGCTCTCCACGCGCTGCTCCAGGGACCAGCCTCCCTGGGCCTCCAGTTGGTGCTGGGTGGCCTCCAGCTGCTCCAGGAGTTTCCCGTCCTGGTCATGGGCGAGCGCCGCGCTGAGCTGGTGGAAACGGCGTATCAGTTCTCCCAGCTCTCCCAGGCCCTGTGCAACGCAATCAAACACGCTGCCACTGAAGTCTCCGGGCAAATCCTGGTCGAGCGCCGCGATACGCAGACCCTGCCGGCAGTCGATCGTGCCCTCATCCGGTTTCAGGCGGCCTTCCAGCACTTTCAGCAGGGTAGATTTTCCACAGCCGTTTCGACCTACCAGGCAAACGCGTTCGGCCGGTTCGATGCTGAGATCGACGCCATCCAGTAGGGCAGGACCGCCATAACTCAGACGCAGATTACGGGCTCGAAGCAGGGACATGGGGCGCGAAGCATAAAGGGGTACCAGCGCAGGCTCAACTCATTTTAAAGATGGTCGCTAACTGCACCGGGGGTGTCGGAAAGCCCGAAAATGTGCACAATGTCACACCATTCGTGACGCGGAATCCGCACACTGGTTGTCCGGCAACGGAGAACAGGTCCATGCTCGAACACGATTTCTACGCAGATCCTACGGTTTTCGACCGGCTGAAGAGTGAAGCGGCCGGTTGGCTGTGTACGCGCCTCGAAAAGCTTTGTCCCTATGTCTGGACGATTGGTTTCTGCCTGCTGGGGCTGGTGTTCCTGTCCATCGCCACCGGCGTGTTTGCGGTTCTGTTGCTGCATCGCTTTGGTGGGGAACCCGCTTCCGTGCTGAACCAGTCGCTGGCACAGGCCGTGACCATGATGATCGCGCTGCTGGCTGCACAGGTGGTGTTCAGGCAGGCGCTGGAGGCCTGGCCCAGGCAGGTGGAGATGCCGGCCCGCCTGCGTTTCCTGATGCGCTTTTTCGGTTTCAGTGTGCCCTCCTGGCGGCGGCAGCAGGAGGCTCGCAGGGTCCGGCCTGATCGCCGCAGGACACCGCCCGCGGAACAACAGGCAATCCAGGAATTTTTCGCCGGTGTGCGTGCCGCCGGGGTCAATGTCACCATTGCCAGGACGCTGTTTGCAGCAGGTATACGCTCCGTGGACCGTCTGTGCACCGTCAGTGACCGGCAGTTGCAGGCGATACGTGGTGTCGGACCGGCGACGGTACGCAAACTCAGAAAACATTTCCCCGCCCGGTAGGGGCGCCGGCCCCGGGCACAAGGATCAGGGTGCGCTATGGTCGCCGGGAGACCGCCCCTGCAGGCTGCGATAGCAGTCGGGTGTGAAACGCGGTGAGCAGATCGCGTAGAACACCAGATCCCCGCTTCCGGTATTGCGGATGCGCTGTCGTACACCTGCAGGTATAAAGACCACGTCACCGGTCGCCACCCGCCTGGGGGCCAGGTCGCCGATTTCCGCGCAGCCCTGTCCCTGGACAATGAGGTAACGCTCGGTAACCCCGTGCAGGCAGTGCCAGTGCGTCTCTCCTCCCGCTCCAACCCGCGCGCGTGCAATGGATACCTGTGGGTCATCGCTATGGTTGGCAATCTCCAGGATATGGCAACCTTCCTGGAACCAGTATTCTTCCAGATCCTGCCCGGACATGATTTTTGGCTTCATTGCACCACTTTACCCCATGTCTGTTGCGCCGGCAGCAGGACTGCGCAGTAAAAGTGCCGGTAACGCTTTGTGCTATTCTCGCTGGTGGATGTTCTGCGTCCATAGCAGTCTGCCATGCCGGAGGAACCGATGACCGAGCCTGAGCCTGAGTCCTTTTCGATACACGCCCTGGAACTGGGGCCGATGGAAAACTTTGTGTACCTGGTCGAAGACCGGGCCAGCGGTCGTGCAGCGGTCGTCGATCCCGCCTGGGACGTCCCGCAGGTGCTGGATCTGGCCGGACGGCACGGCGTACGCATCACCGATATCCTGTTGACGCACAGCCATCACGATCACATCAACGGCATAGAGGATGTGTTGCAGGCGCATGATGCGCAAGTGCACCTGTTGAAGGAGGAAGCACAATTCTGGGGTTCGTATCCGGATATCCCGACCCTGCACCACGGCGGTGATCGCATCGCACTGGGAGATACGGAAATCGAAGTGCTGCACACGCCTGGGCATACGCCGGGTTCGGCCTGTTACCGGGTCGGTGAACAGCTGATCACCGGCGATACGCTGTTTGTATTTGGCTGCGGTCGCTGTGACCTGCGTGGCGGCGACCCCGAGCAGATGTTCAAAACGCTCAAGGATATGGAACAGAATCTGCCCGACAGCACCGTGATTCTGCCGGGGCACAATTATGCGGAAAAAAGCACATCGACGCTGAAGGAGCAGCGTGAGGGTAATCCGTTCATGCACTTCGACGATCCGGGCCGCTTCCTGCACTACCGGATGTTTTACCACGACAGGCACCGGCACGGTCCTTACGGCCCCGTATGCAGGGGGCATGAAATGCCCGCGGATGAAGGTTGAACACACTGCCGGACTTTCTGCGGCCCGGTCTGCGCCTGCTCTCCATTGGGCTGAATCCGTCCATACCATCGGTGCAGCGGGGTTTTTACTTTGCCAATCCGCGCAACCGTTTCTGGAAAGCGCTGAATGCCAGTGGCCTGGCCGGCGAACCGGTAGAGCCGGGCCCCGCTGCGATGGACGTCCTGTTGAAGCGCGAGCGCATTGGCTTCACTGACCTGGTAAAACGCCCGACGCGTGGCGCCGCTGACCTGAAAGCAGCGGATTACCGGGAAGCGGCCCCGCGTTTGCGTGCGTTGATAGAAACCTGTCAGCCGCAGTGCGCCTGGTTTCATGGCAAGGTGGCCTGGGGGTATTTTGTGCGCTACGGAGGGGTGGCTGTCGCTGATCCCGGCTGGGGTTTGCAGAATCATCGGATCGGAAAGACCGGCATCTTCGTGACACCCAATCCCAGTCCGGCCAATGCAGCCTTTTCCTTGGATGACCTGGTGCGTGCCTACCGGCAACTGGCAAAGCACCTGGCCGGGAAGTGTTAACCGGCCCCGGGGACACCGCTGTCCCCTTAACTTTGGAGCGCGCCTGCAGGTGAGGACATGGAAGCGGGATCACCCGGTCAGGACCGTTTGCCGCAGGGATGGCAGGTTCTGCGTGTCCTGACCGGGTGATCCCGCTTCCATGTCCGGGGTGTCCGACCTGGTTCAAAACGTACCTGCCGCTTATGGTTCAGTCACGTGGTTGGCAGGGTAACGGGACCGCAGTGTCCCCGGGTGATGAATGCCCTGCTACAGGAGGTTATGCCGATGAGTACTGAAAACCGGTGGGTAGCGGCGGGACTCTGCCTGTGTGCGTGGCTGGCAGGCTGCCAGCAGGCGGGCTCCCGCAACGCCTTCTATGACAACCCGCTGTTACCAGGTGATGAAGTCGAGGTGTTGCAGACCATAACGATACCCGTGGGCCTGGCGCGTATCTACCTGCAGCACGGCAAGACCATGGGCTACGGCAGCACAGACCAGTATGCACCGTTCTGCTACTTTCTGATGCGGGATCCGCTACCGGTCGAGCAGCAAATCCAGCCGGGCGTGCTGGTGGTGGATTCGGTCTGGCTGGATGAGACCTCGGTCAGACTGGAGCGGCCGCTCAGGGTGGCGGGCATGGGACTGGCGTTCGGGGGCGACCGTACGCCGATTGCCTACCAGTCCTACATGACACTCCGGTCGCAACAGCAGGGCACGCTGACCCTGGTCTGTTCCGGTGCCTTTGACATGGCGCTGACAGCGCAGCCGATCCGCCTGCCGGAGGTGCGTGAGGTACTGGGGGATTTTGCCGCGGTCAGGGTGAAGGCGACGGCTGCCCCGTAAACTTGTTCCAGCCGCCTTCCTTGCCGGGCGCCATGTTCTGGCGGTCTGTGTAGAGCAGGGTGACCATGTCCGCCACGGCGTTGGCAAAGTTGACGTTGGGGTTGGCTGCGCAATAGCCCTCCAGCCAGTCCAGGATATCGGCCATGCTTTTGTCCCCAAGGATATTGTAGGTGCTGGCGCCGGCATTGTTGACCGCGGACAGGTAGCCGGCCAGCCAGTGGTGATACCAGCGTTCCGCCCGTCCGCCCCGGTCACGGGCGACCAGGTAAGCCGCGCAATTATCGCTGCCGACACCGAATACCGCGTACTGTTCATCC
>JALSRZ010000094.1 GCA_026984515.1 Thiohalobacter sp.
GTGACCGCGCGCAGGATGTGCAGCACATAGGGGCAATGGTTGCAGGCGAACACCACCAGCAGCGGCTGGCCCTCGAAGTCCGCCAGCGACACCGTCTTGCCGGTGATCGGCGAAGGCAGGGAAAACTCCGGCGCCGGAGTGCCGAGTTCGAGCATGGTGGAAGGGGTGCGTGCCATCGGGAATCCTCATGTGGGTTCAGAGAGGCGACATCATAGCGCCGAAGGCGGCGGGAATCACCCTGCAGGTCAGACTGTTGCACAATCCATGTTGTGAATATCCAGAAACAGTTATCCACCCCAAATGTGCTGAAAGTGCCTCAGCTCTACCACAGCCCGGCTGCAAATGTTGATCTCAAATACCAGTGGTTGTCACTGCCATAACACATCGAATCCCTCAGCTTCACATCATAATCGGCGAAATGCCTTGATTTTCTTGTTTTGCATCTGGATTTTGTTCTCAAGAGTGAATTCCCGTGTCTTAGATTTTGTGACCGGTTCTAGTTTTTGAGAAATCGGTAGTGCAGGTACACTAGAGGCGTGCAATCCGCGCGGACACATGGAGACGAACTATGGGATCAGAGGTTGGGGCCGGCGCTGGCCTGGTGATGATAGTATTGGTTGGCTTGCTAGCTCTTGCGGCGCTGCTGCTGCCAATTTTTGTTGTCGGCATTTATCAGCATCTGGGGCGCATCCGCAAACTGCAGTCGGCGCAGCTTGAGGTGCTTGAGTCGATGGATCGGTCGCTGACTCGGCTTAGTCAAGAGGTAGCGGAAACGGAGCTTCCTGAGTTTCGTGCACCGCCGAACTAGAGTAACAGGCGGGCCTCGCGTACCACGCAGACTATATCGGTGTCATTGGTTACAGGTAGCACCGGATAGCGGTCGTTGTCCGGTGTCGGGTAGGCGGTGCAGCCATCGAGGCTTAACGGTTTGCAGGTGGCCTCGCCGTGGCTGTTGGTGCGGACGATCACTATTTGGCCGTGGGTGGGCGCCGCGTCCGGATCCACAATTACAATGACCCCGTCGGTGATAGTGGGGCTCATGCTGTCGCCGTGCACGCTCAGCGGAACTCGCCCCAGGAGTCGCGCTTGCGCCAGCGGATGCGGGTGACGAGAATGCCGATGAAGAAGGCGAGCAGGGAGACGCCGGCGCCGCGCACGAACCAGTCCATGGCGGTGCTGTCCTTGTAGGCGCGGTTTTCTTCTTCCAGCAGTTGCTTTTCCGATTCCAGGCGGGTGATGCGCTGCTGCAGGGTGCGGTTCTGTTCGATGACCTGCACGGTGTCACGGGTGGCGTTCTTGAGGTTGTCCAGTTCGGTCTGGGTGGCTTGCAGTTCGCGCTTGAGCTGGCCGATGGTCTGGTTGTCGGACTGCAGGTTGTCCTTGTATTGCTTCAGTTCTTCGCGCAGCTGGGCAATGGTCTTTTTCAGTTGCTCGCTCTTTTTCTGCAGGGCGGCCAGGCGCTGGCGGGCCGAGGGCAGGTTGTCGAGGTAGCGGGTCAGCACATAGCCCTGTTTGCCGTCGGCGGTCTGCACCAGGGTGTATTTGCTTTCGGGGTCGTCTTCGATGACGGTAACCGGCTGCCCGGATTTGAGCATCTTGAGGATGCTGTTGGAGGTGCTGGCGCCGCTGCGCAGGGTGATCTCGAACTGGTCGGTGACATAGCGGGTCTCGGCCAGCAGGGGCTGGGACAGGGTCATCAGCAGGAGGGGCAACAGAAGGCGTTTGAAGGTCATGTTCGGAATGAATGCGGTGACGGGTTGAACAAAATGACGGATAGGGTACCACCCCCTGACGGATTTTGCCGCCGCGTAACGACAGGGGGCAGGATCTTCCCGGCGGGCGATTGGAACAGAGGCCGGATGAACCGGGGATGAACGGCCGGGAGCTACTCGCTGCCAGAGGCAGACGCAGCCGGTTTGGCGGCTGCGGCCGGCTGATAGGGGGTGATCAGCACCAGCAGGCCGTATTCGGGGTGGTCGAGGTAGTGCAGGCGTTTGCTGCGCATGCGGCGCTTTTCCTTCAGCGGGTAGTTGATCAGCAGTTTCCGCCCGGAGCTGTCGATGGGCGGTACACGCAGCCCATTCCGGGTCCGGGCGATCTGTTCCGGCTTGGCCGGTTCGCGCAGCACCAGGTTGGCTTCGGTGTGCAGGTAGCGCGACAGGCTGACGCGCAGCCACCCTTCCAGTTCGTACAGGCCGCGCCGGGTTTCGCCGGCTGCATCGGCGTTCATGGCTTCGTCGATGGATTCATAACTGTTGTCGTAGAAACGGCCGCCACGCACGCGGATCGCGCGGGCATTCCTTGCGGCCAGGCCGGGCTGGCGCCAGCCGAAGTGCCTCAGCACGCGGTAGCGGCGCGAGGCATCGAGGCGCTGGCGTTCGGCCTTGAGCCGCAGTTGGGCATCGGTGAGCGGTTTGAAGCCGTCTCTGGCGGCGCGGGCCGCGCTGTCGGGGTTGGAGAAATCGATGCTGCGGGCCGGGAGCTCGGGGGAAGCCGTG
>JALSRZ010000095.1 GCA_026984515.1 Thiohalobacter sp.
CGGTCACTCACTCAAACTCCCCGATAATGCGTACTTCAGTCTGCAGGCGAATACCGTGCCGCTGCTGCACCTGCTCCTGCACATAGCGAATCAGTGCTTCGATATCGGCCGCACTGGCTGCACCCAGGTTGACAATAAAGTTAGCATGCTTGTGCGAAACCCGGGCACCACCGATCTGTTCGCCCTTCAGACCACAGGATTCAATCAGGCGCGCTGCGTGATCGTCCGGTGGATTCCGGAACACTGAACCACAGCTGGGCTGCCGGGTGGGCTGGGTTGCGGAACGGCGTTCCAGCAGGCTGCGGATACGCGCCTGCGCAGCACTGCTGTCACCGGCCGGTAACTGCAGTTCCGCCGCGACGAACCATTCATTTTCCACGCCGATGACCGAGCGATACCCAATCCTGTACTCCGCACGGCTGCGCCGGTGCAGATCACCGCGGTGATCGAGGGTCTGCACTGACTCGACCAGCGGCCAGGTTTCACCGCCAAATGCGCCTGCGTTCATGGCCAGCGCACCACCCAGGGTGCCCGGTATTCCAGCCAGGAACTCAGCGCCCGTCAGGCCGGCGCGGGCCGCAAAGCGCGCCACCTTTGCACAGGCCACACCGGCACCGGCCCGCAAGCGCCCTGTTGCCGTGATCTCCAGTGTATCCAGCCCGCCAAAAGGCAGAATCACGGTGCCGCGTATACCACCGTCCCGCACCAGCACGTTGCTGCCCAGCCCGATCCAGGTCACCGGCTCGGCCGGCGCGAGCGTTGCCAGGAACTGCCGCAGGTCCTCCAGGTCGGCTGGCCGGTAACACTGGTCCGCCGGTCCGCCCACACGCCAGCTGGTATGCGCCGACATCGCTTCATTACTGCTCAGCTCACCACGCAATCCGGACATAGACTCGGCCACCATCATGATTGATCGTTCCCTGTCGCCATCTGCTGCAGGGTGTGCGGCAGACCCGCTGCAACGGCGCCGATCGAGCCCGCACCCAGGGTCAACACCAGGTCACCGGCCTGCAATACATCCTTCAGCACCACCGGCAGGGCCTCGATATCCTCTACAAATACCGGGTCAATGCGCCCCCTGCCGCGCACCGCACGACACAGTGCGCGACCGTCTGCGCCACTGATGGCATCCTCACCCGCTGCGTAGACCTCACTGATCAGCAGCAGATCGGTATTACCCAGCACCTGCGCGAAGTCGTCGAACAGATCGCGTGTGCGACTGTAGCGGTGGGGTTGAAACACGGTGACCAGGCGCCGTTCCGGCCAGCCGTTGCGCACCGCCTCCAGTGTGGCGGCAATCTCGCGCGGGTGATGCCCGTAATCGTCGATAAACAGCACCGATCCGCCGGCAATGTCGAGTTCGCCGTTGCACTGGAAACGCCGCCCGATGCCGGCAAAGGTCTGCAGTGCATGCTGCACACTGCGGTCGTCGACGCCCAGTTCGCGCGCCACCGCCACCGCGGCCAGCGCGTTGAGCACGTTGTGACGACCGGGAAGATTCAACACCACTTCCAGCGGTTCATGTTCCTCCTGCTGAATACCGAAATGCATCTGTACGCCATCCTGACGCAGGTTCACGGCACGTATATCGGCGTCTTCCGCATCGATACCGTAACTGCGCACCTGGCGCGTGATATCCGGCAGCACGTCACGCACATTGGGGTCGTCCAGGCACAACACCGCCAGACCGTAGAAAGGCAGGTGGTGCAGGAACTCCACGAAGGTCTGGCGCAGGCGCTGAAAATCTCCTTCATAGGTCGACAGGTGATCAGCATCGATATTGGTTACGATCGCCAGCATCGGCTGCAGATACAGGAACGAGGCATCACTTTCATCGGCTTCCGCAACCAGGTAGCGGCCGGTACCGAGGCGGGCATGGCTGTTGGCGCTGTTGAGCAGGCCACCGATCACAAAGGTCGGGTCGAGACCCGCTTCGGCCAGCAGGCTGGCGACCAGGCTGGTGGTGGTCGTTTTGCCATGCGTACCGGCGACCGCAATGCCATAGCGGAAACGCATGATCTCGGCAAGCATCTCCGCGCGCGGCACTACCGGGATACGTCGCTCGCGCGCCACCATCACTTCCGGGTTTTGTTCGTCGACCGCACTCGATACCACCACCACGTCGCTGCCTTCCACGTGTGCGGCGTCGTGCCCGATGAAAACCTGTCCGCCCTGCATGGCAAGGCGCCGGGTGACCACATTCTCGCGCAGGTCGGAGCCGCTGACCTGGTACCCCAGGTTCAGCAACACTTCAGCAATACCGCCCATACCGGCGCCACCGATGCCGACAAAATGCGCACGACGGATGCGCCGCATGCTTTCCGGCTGTTGCGGTGGCTGTTGCTGCACGGCCATCATGCCGCCTCCTTCCAGCCGGTGGCATCTATACAGGCACCGGCCACGCGCTGCGCTGCGTCAGGCAGCGCCGCCGCGCGCGCGCAGCGCGCCATCGCAGCCAGCCTTTCCGGCTGTTGCAACAGCTGCAGTTCCTGCTGCAGGCGCGCCGGCGTCACTTCGGCATTCGGCAACAGCACGGCGGCGCCCGCATCGACGAGGTAGCGTGCATTACCGGTCTGGTGATCATCGACTGCGTGCGGGTAGGGCACCAGGATAGACGCCACACCCACCGCGGCCAGTTCGGCAATCGTCAATGCACCCGCGCGACACAACACCAGGTCCGCCCACTGGTAGGCCGTTGCCATGTCATCGATAAAGGCATCCAGCCGCACGTCCATACCAGCGCCCCGGTACGCCTGCCGCGCCTGGTCGATGAGGCGCATACCGGTCTGGTGCCAGACTTCCGGCCGCTGTCCGGCCTCCAGTCCGGCCAGTGCCGCCGGTACCTGTTCATTCAGAACCGCAGCGCCCAGGCTGCCGCCAACCACCAGCAGGCGCGGTGGACGTGATTGCATGTCCGGCTCGTGGAATGGCAGTTCTGCAATGCGGCGACGCACCGGGTTGCCTGTGTGGATCGCATGTTTCAGGCTGCCCGGGAATGCTTCCAGCACCGGATCGGCCAGTGGCGCCAGCCAGCGATTAGTCATACCGGCGACGGAGTTCTGTTCGTGGATAATCAGCGGCCGGCGCAACAGCCAGGCCATCAGGCCGCCTGGCCCGGTGGTGTAACCGCCCATGCCCAGCACAGCCGCGGGCCGTACTTTCAACAGCACCGCAAACGCCTGCAGCAATGCCCAGGCCAGCATGAAGGGCGCGCTCAACACGCGCAGCAGGCCTTTACCACGCAAGCCCTTGACCCGGATCCAGTGCACCGGGATGCCCGTGGGCGGCACCACGCGCGCTTCCAGCCCGGCCTGTGTTCCCAGCCAGGCCACCGGCCAGCCCTGCTGTTGCAGCTGTTCCGCCACGGCCAGCGCCGGGAAGACGTGCCCGCCGGTACCGCCGGCCATGATCAGCACAGGCCGCCTCATCATCGGCGCGACCTCCGGCGTCGTTTCGCCGCCGTGGTACCGGAGGCCGGTACACTGTTGACCGTGCAGCGCGTTTCGTAATCGATGCGCAACAGCAATGCGATCGCCATGCAGGTCACCAGCATGCTGCTGCCGCCATAACTCATCAGCGGCAGCGTCAGTCCCTTGGTCGGCAGCAAACCGGTGTTGACACCAATATTAATCAGCGCCTGCAGGCCCAGCCAGGTACCTATACCGTAGGCCAGGTACGCTGCAAACCGGTTGCCGCCCTGCTCGGCCACGGCGGCAATGCTGTAGGCGCGGAGCACAATAAAGGCGTACAGGCCCAGCAACACCAGCACCCCGGCCAGGCCCAGTTCTTCCGCCAGCACGGCAAAGACAAAATCGGTATGTGCTTCCGGCAGGTAAAACAGTTTCTGGATGCTGGCACCCAGGCCAACGCCGAACCATTCACCGCGACCGATGGCAATCAGCGACTGGGTCAGCTGGAAGCCGCTGTTGAACGGATCGGCCCAGGGGTTGAGGAACGTGGTCAGGCGCTGCATGCGGTATGGCGAGGTCACCGCCAGCAACACCAGGCTGCCGCCCGCCGTGGCAATCAGTGCCGCGTATTTCCACAGGCTGACACCGGCCATGAACATCATCACCAGCGCCGTCGCCATCAGTACTACCGTGGCACCGAAATCCGGCTCCAGCAGCAACAGCACCGCGGCCACGGTCAGCAGACCCAGCGGCCTGATAAAACCGGCTCCGGTCTGGCGCACGTCCTCACCATGACGCACCAGGTAACCCGCCATGTACACCAGTGCCAGCAATTTGGCCGGCTCCGATACCTGCAGGCGGAAGACACCCAGGTTGATCCAGCGGGTACTGCCATTCACCTCACTGCCGACTCCCGGCAACAACACGACCGCCAGCAGGAATATGGCAATCAGGATACACAGCAGACTGCACTGCTCCCACCAGGCCAGCCGGATACGCAACACCAGCAGCCCCAGTCCCAGCCCCAGCAACAGGTAGATACTCTGGCGAAAAGCAAAATGGAACACGCTCAGCCCCAGGCGTTCCGCGGTCGGCATGGAAGCGGATGCAACCATGATCAGGCCCAGGGAAAACAGGGCCGTCACCGCCCCGAGCAAGGCAAAGTCCAGCCGCGGGCAACGTTCACCACGACGCAGGGGCATATCCGGCAACAGGATCGCCAGGCTCACCGGGTCAGCTCCTGCACGGCCTGCATGAACCGTTCGCCACGCTGCCGATAGTCACTGAACATATCGAAACTGGCGCAGGCCGGGGACAACAGCACGGTATCCCCGGCAACGGCCAGCGCAGCAGCCTCGCGTACGGCGGTGAACATATCGGCGGCACGCCGCGTGGCTACCCTGCCCTGCAAAGCGGCTTCGATTTCATCGGCCGCTTCACCCATCAGTACGACAGCCTTGACCCGCGCATCCAGCCCGGCCGCCAGTTCGGAAAAATCGGCACCCTTTCCCTGGCCTCCGGCCAGTAACACCAGCGGCCCGTCGAAACCGCGCACCGCGGCCAGTGCGGCGCCGATATTGGTCGCCTTGGAATCGTTGTACCAGCGCACGCCATCGGCCTCGGCCACCCACTGGGTCCGGTGCGGCAAACCCTGGAACTCTCCCAGCACCTGTAACATCGCGGCACGTGGCAAATCCAGGACATCGCCCAGCGCCAGCGCAGCCAGCGCGTTGGCCAGGTTGTGCCGACCGGGCATGCGTACGGCAGAAGCAGGCAGCCAGGGTTCATTGCCCCTGGCAAGCCAGCAACCGTCCGCCTGATTCAGCAGACCGAAATCGCCGGCAGCCGGCACACCCAGACCGAACCCGACCGCTGGCGCACGCTCGGAAGCCAGCGCGAGGGCTACCGCATCATCCCGGTTGACAACCTGTAGCGCGGCGTCTGCAAATACCCGCTGCTTGGCGTGCGCGTACGCAACCATCGAATCGTAGCGATCCAGGTGGTCGGGACTGATGTTCAATACCGTCGCCGCCCGGCAGTGCAGACTGCGCACGGTTTCGAGCTGAAAGCTGGACAGCTCCAGCACATACAGGTCGGGTTCCTGTTCGCCAATCAGGTCCAGCGCCGGGGTACCCAGGTTGCCGCCCACGCGCACATCGATACCGGCCTGTTGTGCCATGGCTCCCAACAGCGTGGTTACCGTACTCTTGCCATTGGAACCGGTGATGGCAATCACCGGTGCCTGTACGGTGCGCGCAAACAGCTCGATGTCGCCAATCACCTCCACACCGCGCTGTTGCGCAGCCACCAGCAGCGGTTGCCGGAGTGACACTCCGGGGCTTACCAGGATGCGTTCCGCGCGCGCGAAGACCTCCGCATCGAAACCACCGGTGAACAGGGCTACGTCCGGCAGTTCGCGTTGCATGTCCACCAGTGCCGGAGGCTGTTCCCGGCTGTCGACCACCGCGACTTCCACACCGCGCCGGCGCAGGAAACGCGCACAGGACAAGCCGGTTGCACCCAACCCGACAATCAGCGTGCGTGCTGTCTGCAGCGTATCCGGTTCCATGTAATTTGCAGCCGCCAGCATCTTTACATCAGCACCAGCAGCAGCACGGTAATGACCGCGAAGGTTGCTGCCACCACTGCTATTTGACCTTGTTCGTCCATTGTTACCTCTGTCTAGCGAATTTTCAGGGTTGCCAGCCCGAACAGCACCAGGATTACCGTGATAATCCAGAACCGCACGATGACACGCGGCTCCGGCCAGCCCTGCAGTTCGAAATGGTGATGCAACGGCGCCATACGGAAGATGCGCCGCCCGGTCAGCTTGAACGATGCCACCTGCAGGATGACGGATACGGTTTCCATCACGAACACGCCGGCCATGAGAAAGAACACCAGTTCCTGGCGGACCAGGATGGCCACCGTGCCCAGCGCCGCACCGAGTGCCAGTGCGCCGACATCTCCCATGAACACCTGTGCCGGGTAGGCATTGAACCAGAGAAAACCGAGTCCGGCGCCGACGATGGCTCCACAGAAGACCGCCACTTCCCCCACCTCGCGGATAAACGGAATGTGCAGGTAGCTTGCAATCAGCACATGGCCGGTCGCGTAGGCGAAGATCGCCAGCGCACCGGCAATCAGCACGGTTGGCAGGATGGCCAGACCGTCGAGGCCGTCAGTAAGATTGACCGCGTTACTGGAACCGACCACCACAAAGTAGACCAGCACCAGGTACCAGGCGCCCATGGGCAGGGCGACTTCCTTGAAAAAGGGCACGATCAGTTCGGTCTCGGCGGGTGACTGCGCCGCGTAGTACAGGTACAGGCCGGTGGCCAGCGCTACCAGTGACTGCCAGCTGTACTTGGCGGCGGCGGACAGCCCCTTGCTGTTGCCATACACCAGTTTCTTGTAATCATCGACCCAGCCGATGATGCCGAAAGCCAGGGTGACCAGCAGCACCACCCAGACATAGCGGTTGGCCAGGTCCGCCCACAGCAGGGTGGCGGACACAATCGCCACCAGGATCAGCGCGCCGCCCATGGTGGGCGTACCCGCCTTGGACAGGTGGGATTGCGGCCCGTCATCGCGTACCTGCTGACCGATCTGGCGGAAACTCAGGTGGCGGATCATCCAGGGACCCACCACGAACGAAATCAGCAATGCCGTCAGTACGCCGAGGATGGCGCGCAGCGTCAGGTACTGGAATACGTTAAAGACGCTGTGATACTGACTAAGATAATCGGCAAGATAGACCAGCATCAGTGCGTCACCCCGTCCGCCCGCAACGCCTCGACCACGCGCTCCATGCGCATGGCGCGCGAACCCTTGACCAGCAGAGTGACGCCCGCGCCCCCCGGGGAGCCCTCTTCAGCTTCGCAATTCACCTTGCGTACCTGGCTGCGCAGTTCGGCGTTCAGGCTGTCGACGTCGCTGAATGCCTGCGCGCCTTTGCCGAAGGCCGCTGCGGCCTGCCGGGCCAGCTCACCCAGCACAAACAGCCGTTTCACCCCGGCATCGCGCGCTTCTTCACCCACCTTGCGATGCAATCGCTCACCGGCCGGACCCAGTTCGCCCATATCGCCCAGTACCAGCCAGGTCTCGGCATCGGTCCTGGAAAGCAGGTCCAGCGCAACCTGCAGCGAACCGGGATTGGCGTTATAGGTATCGTCGATCAGGCGGATGCCACCGATACCGGGCTGGCTTTCCCAGCGACCGTGTACCGGCCGCACCTGCACCAGGCCGGCGGCGATGTTCTCCAGCGGTATGTCGATGGCCAGCGCGGCCGCGGTCGCAGCCAGCGCGTTCATGACGCTATGCTGGCCAGGCAGCGCCAGGCGGAAGGAGGCGGCACCGGCCGGTGTCACCAGCTGAATATCGCTGCCGTCGATGTCACCTTTCCAGCCGGCACGCACATCCGCCTGTGCGTTCATCCCGAAGCCGATCACGGGCCGCGAACCCGCCAGGGAACGCCATACATCCGCGTAGGCATCATCGGTATTGAGTATGCATACCGTGTCTTTCCCTGCGCGCTCGAACAACTCACCCTTGGCGCGAGCCACACCCGCCAGATCACCGAAACCTTCCAGGTGCGCTGGCCCGGCGTTGTTGATCAGTGCCACGGTCGGCTGGACGATGTCTGCCAGGCAGGCGATTTCACCGGGGTGGTTGGCACCCAGTTCAATCACCGCGTATTCATGTTCGGCGGACAGGCCGAACAGGGTCTGCGGAACACCGATATCATTGTTGAGGTTGCCTTTGGTCACCAGCACCCCGCCGCAAGCGCGCAGGATGGATGCCAGCATTTCCTTGACCGAGGTCTTGCCGTTGCTGCCGGTGACCGCCAGTACCGGGATATTGAACTGCGCACGCCAGTGTGCGGCCAGCTCACCCAGGGCAAGCCGGGTATCCTTTACCTGTAACAGCGGCAAGCCGTCACGGGTCTCGTGACTCACGGCAGCTGCTACCGCACCCAGTTGCTGCGCCTGTTCCAGGTAGTCGTGGCCGTCGAAATTCGGTCCCTGCAAGGCCACGAACAGGTTGCCTTTGGCGAGCGTGCGGGTATCCGTACTGATGCCGTGGAAGGTCACATCCGAACCCACCCATTTGGCATCCAGTATCTGTGCGGCCTGTGACAGTGGCATGGTCATCATTCACCCGCCTCCCGTAACCGGGCCCGCACCTGTGCCCGGTCGCTGAATGCCAGCCGCTGCGCGCCCGTCTGCTGGTAATCCTCGTGTCCCTTGCCGGCTACCAGCACCAGGTCATCCGGCGCCGCCTCCTGAATGGCCGCGGCAATCGCCGCCGCGCGGTCGCTGATACGCACCGCCCGCTGCGGCTGTTCAAAACCCTGCAGGATCTGGTCGAGGATATGCCCGGGATCTTCACTGCGCGGGTTGTCACTGGTCAGGATCACACGGTCGGCATAGCGCTCCGCCAGTGCGCCCATCTGCGGGCGCTTGCCCGGGTCGCGGTCACCACCGGCACCGAACACGCAGACCAGCTCGCCCTTGCAGTGCGGGCGCAGGGCCTGCAGCGCGGTTTCCAGCGCGTGTGGCGTGTGTGCATAGTCCACTACTACGCGCGGTGCACCCGTCCTGGCAAACAGTTCCATACGACCGGGTACCGTTGTTACCCGTGCCAGGCGTTCAACCGCGGCCTGCAGGGTCAGTCCGGATGCCAGCAGTGCACCCAGCGCGGCAAGCAGGTTCTCTGCGTTAAAAGTACCCAGCAGGGCACACTCAAAGCTGGCGGGTCCCTGGCTGGAGTCCAGTTCCAGTGCAATACCTTTTTCCAGGGCACGCACCTTCTGCAGTTCGATCCAGTCCGGGTAACTGCGTGCCGCGCCGCCCGGCGCAGCCTGCCAGGCGATGACGTGCAACCGGTGTTTCAGTTCGGCGGCCAGCCGGCGACCAAAGTCATCTGCAACATTGAGCACAGCACAATCCAGACCCTCGCTGGTGAACAGGCGGCGCTTGGCCTCGGCATAGGCCTCGATACTGCCGTGGTAATCCAGGTGGTCACGGCTCAGATGTGTCAATACAGCGGTATCAAAATCGACACCTGCGGTACGCCGCTGGTGCAATGCATGGGAAGAAACTTCCATCACCACCTGCTGCACACCCCGGTCGCGCAACTGCGCAAACTCGGCGTGCAGGCGCACGGCATCCGGGGTGGTATGCGTCGGCGTGTGCAAGGCGCCGTAGACGCCATAACCCAGCGTCCCCAGCAAACCACAGGGCTGCTGTGCTGTACTCAGCGCCTCGGCGATAAAATGACTGACCGAGGTTTTCCCGTCGGTACCGGTAATCCCGATGACGTGCAGGGCACGCGAAGGGTGGGCGTAGAAGCGATCAGCTATGAGACCGGTTTTCTGCGCCAGCCCGGGGACGGCCACCCTGGGCACGGCGAGACACTCGGCCAGCTGAAGGACCCCCGGATCGTCTACCGGCTCCCAGGCAACAGCGACCGCACCACGCTGCAAGGCCTGTTCAGCGTACGCAAGCCCGTGGACCCGCAATCCCTGCTCCGCCAGGAACAGGTCGCCCGGCTGTACGCTGCGACTGTCTGTCGCCAGACCGCGGACAGCGACCTCAGCCACGCTGCTGTGGTCACTGCACAGCCCCTCCAGCAATACGGACAGCGCGACACCCGTCACCCTGGACTCGGCGGCCATCATGCGGGGCCCTCCGCATCCCGCCAGCGGGTTTGCAGCAGCGCAGCGTCATCCGGTGCAATGTTCAGCAGCCGCAGCGCACCGGCCATTACACGGGAAAATACCGGGCCGGCAACGACACCGCCGAAGTGTTGACCGTTGTTCGGCTCATTGATGACCACCACGGCCACCAGGCGTGGATTACTGGCCGGCGCCATGCCGGCGAACACGGCCAGGTAGCGGTGATCGGCATAGCCCCCGGCAATGGATTTATGCGCGGTACCGGTCTTGCCTGCCACCCGGTAACCCTGCACCGCAGCCAGTGGTGCGGTGCCTCCCGGCTTGACCACCTCTTCCATCATCCTGCGCACCGCGCGTGCAACCCGTGGGGAGTACACCGCTCGCGCTTTGGCAGCTTCTTCACGCCGCAGCAGGGTAACCGGCACCCGGTACCCATCATTGGCGAACACGCTGTAGGCCTGTGCCAGCTGCAGAGCCGTCACCGACAGGCCGTAACCATAGGCCATTGT
Organism: Thiohalobacter sp.; assembly: GCA_026984515.1. Lineage (GTDB taxonomy): Bacteria > Pseudomonadota > Gammaproteobacteria > DSM-19610 > DSM-19610 > Thiogranum. Next base: position 10,599 of record JALSRZ010000095.1, read on the forward strand.
GGCCCGCTCGATATCGCGCCAGCGATGGAAATCCGACAGGTAACCGTCCGCCTCGCCGGGAAAACCGCTGGCCGTCGCCATGCCCAGGCCGGCACCGGTCAGCCCTTTCCAGATCACTTCCGGCTCCAGCGACAGCGCGATCTTGCTGGCCGCTACGTTGCTCGACTTGCGGATCACACCGGTCAGGTCCAGCGTGCCGTAATTGTGCATATCGCGGATGGTGTTCACGCCCACCTGGAACAGGCCCGGCGAGGTATCGATCCGGGTGTTGACCTGGTAACGGCCGCTTTCCAGCGCCGAGGCAATCACAAATGGTTTCATGGTCGAACCCGGTTCGAATACATCGGTGACTGCGCGGTTGCGCAGCTTGTCCGGTTTCAGGCGCTTGCGGTTATTGGGATTAAAGGACGGCTGGTTGACCAGCGCCAGCACTTCACCGGTGCGATTATCCAGCACCACCACCGACCCGGAACGCGCATGCTGCTTGCTGACCGCGGCCTTCAGCTCCCGGTAGGCCAGGTACTGGATACGCCGGTCGATACTCAGTTTCAACGTCTTGCCCGGGTGCGCGGAGCGGATATTCTCCACGTTGGCAATAGTATGACGGCGCCCGTCCTTGAGCACGCGCTTGGAACCCGGCTCACCGCTCAACCAGTCATCGTAGGCCAGTTCCAGCCCTTCCTGGCCGGCATCATCCACGTTGGTAAAACCCAGCAGGTGCGAGGCCACTTCACCGGCCGGGTAGTAGCGGCGGTACTCCTGCTGCTGGTAGACACCCGGCACCTCCAGCGACATCACCTGCTGCGCAAGGTCCGGTGCAATGTGGCGCCGCAGGTAGACAAATTCGCGGTTCTGGCGCTGACCCAGCAGCCGTTGCAGCTTGTCGGCACCGAGGTCCAGCAAACCGGCAATGCGCGACAGGTCTGCCGGCGACGCCACCAGTTCTTTCGGGTTCACCCAGACCGACTGTACCGGTGTACTAATCGCCAGCGGTTCATCGTTGCGGTCGACGATCATGCCACGATGCGCCGGCACCGGGACCACGCGCAAATGACGCAGGTCACCCTGCCCCTGCAGGAACTCGCGGTCCAGTAGTTGCAGCTGTCCGCTGCGGCCGACCAGCACGGCAAAGCCGGTCAGCATCAGGCCCACAACCACGTAGTGACGCATACGGCTGATGTGTGCCGGTTTACTCATCAATGTTCATCGCCGCAGTATGACCACCTGTTGCGGGCCGGGTATTTCCATACCCAGGCGTTTACGTGCTGCACTTTCCACCTTGCCATGCGTGGTATGCGTGCTTTGCTCAAGCTGTAGCTGGCCCCACTCGACATTCATGGCATCGCGTTCCGACTCCAGTGCCTGCAGTTCAACAAACAGCTTGCGGCTTTGGTGCCTGGCATAGGCCGCCGCCATGGCAGTCGCAATCACGGCCAGTATCAGCGCCGGTAACAGGAACGACTTCATGCGGGCCGCTCCGCGACACGTAACACCGCACTGCGCGCGCGGGGGTTGCTGCTGATCTCCTGTTCGTCGGCCCGTAGCGCTTTACCCACGGTCCGCAGGCGCGGCCGATAGTGATCCGGCATCACCGGCAAATCCGGCGGCAGCTGCGGGCCGTGCTGCTGGTCGCGGATGAAACGCTTGACGATGCGGTCTTCCAGCGAGTGGAAACTGATCACCGCCAGCCGGCCACGGGGGGCAAGCACCTCGACAGCCTGCGGCAGCACTGCTTCCAGCGCATCGAGTTCGCGGTTGATAAAAATACGGATAGCCTGAAAACTGCGCGTCGCCGGGTGCCGCTTGTGTGCATGACCCGGTACCGCGGCAGCAATCAGTTCGGCCAGCTGTACGGTAGTGGTAACCGGGCTTTCCTCGCGCGCCCGCACCAGCTTGCGGGCAATACGGCGCGAGTGGCGTTCTTCGCCGTACTTCCACAGCACATCCGCAATTTCCTTCTCCGTGGCGCCGGCCAGCCAGTCACTGGCGCTTTGCCCGCTGTGCGGGTTCATGCGCATATCGAGGGGGCCCTCCCGGAGGAAACTGAAACCACGCTGCGCATCGTCCAGCTGTGGTGACGAAACGCCGAGATCCAGCAGGATGCCATCCACCTTCCCTTCCCAATTCAGTTCTGACACGACCGCTCCAAGTTGTTCAAAGCTCCCGTGGCGCAAATCCAGGCGCTGCTCCCCACTGAAACGGTCCGCTGCAAACGCCAGCGCGTCGGAATCCCGGTCAAAAGCCAGCAGCCGCCCGCGTGTTCCCAGCCTGTCCAGCAGCGCTGCCGCGTGACCGCCGCGCCCGAAGGTGCCGTCTATATACAAACCGTCCGGCCTGACCTGCAGTGCGTCCAGTACCTGATCGAGCAGTACCGGACGGTGTAGTTCATGCACCAAGATCAGAGCGTCAGCGTTTCGAGTGGATGCGGCCGGTCATCGTTGTCCGCACGACCGCCCATCCAGCTGCTGCCAATCTGTTCCCAGCTTTCCTCGTTCCATATTTCAAATTTCTTGCCCACGCCGACCAGCGCCACGCTCTTGTCCAGGTGGGCGAAATCACGCAGGCGGGGCGCGATCAGGATGCGGCCGTTGCCGTCCAGCTCGACTTCGGTGGCATAACCGACCAACATACGCTGCATGTCGCGGGTGCGACGATCCTGGTTGGGGGTACGGATCAGCTGGAGTTCGATATCTTCCCATTCGGGCTGGGGGTACAGCAGCAGGCAGCCATCGTCGTGCACGGTCAGCACCAGCCGACCGTCGTAGCGTTCGCTGAGCAACGCCCGATAGCGGGTCGGCAAGGCCATGCGCCCCTTGGCATCGAGCTTGACTGAACTACCTCCGCGGAACACTGGACTCCCGTCGACCTCCCATTATTACCACTAATTTCCACTTCACCCCACTTTTTGACACTATAGGTAGCAAATCCCCACCTTGTCAAGGTGAAAACGGAAAATTCCTTCTTTATGGACAGTAACTTAGCACCGACAGGGCAGTGTGTGGACGAGGCCGGGCAATCCCGGGCACCCGGTTTAAATTAGAAATCAGTTGCTTGGTGACTGTTGCTATGGAAACGCTTCAACTTGGCTGGTCGACCTGACCAGGAGTCTATAATTATTTCTATATATTGTTAAATATTAATTATGTTTTTATACTCCCCCAAATCAGACTTTGGGCACGCTGGAGGCCGCATGGACATACAACACTTTTACGATGAACGCACAGGCACGCTGACCTACGTGGTATTCGATACCGACAGCAGGGATGCCGTGGTCATCGACCCGGTACTGGATTACGATCCGGTCGGCTCGCGGATCTGGACCGAATCGGTGCAGAAAGTACTGGACTTTGTCGACCGCAAGCAACTGAAAATCCACTTTATCCTGGAAACCCATGCGCATGCTGATCACCTGTCCGGTGCACAGATGATCAAGGAACAGCACCCGGGCGCCTGCACCGCCATCGGCGCGCACATCACCAGGGTCCAGGAGATCTTCAAGGCCTATTTTGACCTGCCGGACGACTTTCCGACCGATGGCAGCCAGTTCGACCGGCTGCTGGAAGACGGCGAGACCGTGCAGGCGGGCAGCTTGTCTTTCCAGGTCCTCTTCACGCCCGGCCATACTCCGGCGTGCGCAACCTACCGGTTCGACGACGCTGTCTTTACCGGGGACACCCTGTTCATGCCGGACACGGGCACCGGCCGCTGCGACTTTCCGGGCGGCAGCGCCCGGGACCTGTACCACTCGATCACCGGCAGGCTCTATACGCTGCCGGACGACACGCGTGTTTTTGTCGGGCATGACTACATGAAGAACGGACGCGAACTGGCGTTTGAAACCAGCATTGGCGAACAGAAATCCCGCAATGTGCAATTGCGCGCAGACACCGGTGAAGCGGAGTTCGTAAAATTCCGTACCGGGAACGACCAGACACTGGCCGCGCCCAGACTGCTGTTCCAGAGTGTGCAGGTCAACATCGACGCCGGCGCCCTGCCAGAAGCTGCTGACAACGAAAAACGGTACCTGAAAATTCCGATCAATATCTTCCGGCCGGAACCAAAGGCGGAAGATATGGCGCTGGAGAAGGTGGGCTAACGCGGAAAGCGTCCTTGTTGCCAGGAAACAACCCGCAGGAGCGGCCCCCTGACCGCGATCGCCGGCTCAACCACCGCGCCGAAGGCCGGCGGCGCTCCTGCAGAGGGGTTTGCCTAAGCGCGGGAGCGGCGCCTGGACACCCCTGCCAGGGCGAGCAGACCGGAACCGAACAGCCACAGGGCGGCGGGCACCGGAACCGGGTTTACGATCAGGCCAACGCCTCCCAGTTTTTTCTGGATAAAGGCTTCTTCACCACCATTCAGAGTGGTGGCGCTCAGGTTGTTCTGAAACGAGATCTGTAACGAGGTATCGGAACCCCAGCCGGCAGTATCCGCCAGGTTAACACTGGTTCCGCCGGACCAGGCCACGGTTGCGCCGCCCGTATCACCCAGCCCTGCGACATTGAAAATGCTTGCGTCGTTACATGCCAGGATTCCACAGGTAGTAGTGGTACTGGTAACTCCCAGGCGACCGGAAGCAGCGACGCTGGCATCAACACCCTTCCTTCTGTAATCCCCCTGTTCCTGCATGGCGAGGGAGGTGATGTCGTAACCCGGGGTAGTGGCCACCACGTCGATGATCAGCGTATCACTCGCGGTCACGGCACCCGCGCCGTTCAGGGATTCCGCCTTGAAGGCTGGCGGCTGAAAAACAAGACTGTTACCTACCACGATGCCCGACCCGAACAGAGTAGCGTCATCGAAGGTAAAGGAAACATCCGTGCCAACCAGCGTAACGATGGTTGCCTGGCCGGATGTGGAAATGCCCAGCAGCAGGGCAGCCGCCGCGAGTTTCAGTCTGGATACTTTCATGCTGATCATCCTTTAAATTTGCTCCGTGCACCCTGGCCAACCGGGAGCCGCGTGATTTACTTCCGGCGCCGGCAGCGACCGGCGAGCATAACAAAGCCACTGACAAACAGCCACAGGCTGGCGGGCAAGGGAACCGGTGTCGTGACCACAGTCATCAACCCGCTGCCGACCAGCTTGTTCTGTATACGGGCGCTTTCGCCGCTAGCGCCGGACGATGCCGTTAACAGGCTGTCCAGTGTCAGATCAATCGAGGTGACGCCGTTCCACATGGGAGTACCGAGATCTACCGAGGCAGTGCTCGACCAGGGTGTCAGGACGTTCTTCACGGTAAAATCATCACTACTGACCAGAGGGGTCGACACCGTGGTAGCCGGCACGCCGCTGTCGGTCACGTCAAAGTCCGCACTGGTGCTGACTGCCGTGCTGCCACTGCTCATCTGGTAGTCACCCTGCTGCTCGACCGCAACGGATTTGAACCGGTAACCGCTTTTTGCCACCACCGTTACCGTCCCCAGGGCAGAAAAGGAGCTGGGGCCGGCACCATTGAGCGACTCCGCGAAAAAATCCGTCGGCTGGGCAATGATGGAATCGCCCACTGCGGTCAGCGTGCCATAGGCCGCCATGCCAGGCTGCGCACTGTCATAGTAAAAATCAACCGTTGCGCCCGGGAGGTGAACCAGCACGGCGTGAGCCGGCAGTGCGCACAACAACAGGGTGGTCGCGAGGGCTCGCCCGACCAGCGTGGAAAACGACAAACTATCCTCCTTGTAATACAACCTGTACCGCTTTCTTTATGTTTTTCGCCTGGTGTATATAAGCAACAATCCAGCCAATAGTATTTACTCTTAAAAAACAACAGGCTGCAAATCAGCCCCGGTCGCAGCGTAAAGCATACCGACAGCAGCAAAAATCGGACGGCATGCACGACCCCGGTTATTTTCTCTATTTATCATAGGGATACCGAATACCCGTGACAGGCCCTGGCAGTATATTGACGTCAATATACTCGACAGAAATTCATCGTGTTTACAGTGAGCTATGGACGCCACACCCCGCCCGAGCGGCAGAGTCACTCACCGCAAACCCACCGAACAGGCTCCCAGGAGCCTGTCGGGTTTAGGAACAATCTACTGCGCTGGCGGGAGAGCGGCCCGGATTCCCGCAATTTTTCGTTGCGTAGGTCCACTATGCGCCTCAAAATTGCGAAAATCCGGACTCGCTCTCCCACCATGCTCGCTACGATTGCCTAAACCCGACAGGCCCCTAGAAGGGTATATCGTCGTCGAACTCGTCGGCCGTCGCCGCGGCTGCGGGCGCTTTTGCCGGGGCGGAACGCGAAGCCGAACCACCGCCAAAATCAGCGCTGCCGCCGCCGCGGCCACCCAGCATCTGCATTTCGTTGGCGATGATTTCCGTGGTGTAGCGGTCGTTGCCGTTCTTGTCCTGCCATTTGCGGGTCTGCAGCTTGCCTTCGATATAGACCTGCGAACCCTTTTTCAGGTACTCACCGGCAATCTCGGCAAGCCGGCGGTAGAACACGATGTTGTGCCACTCGGTCTTTTCCTTCTGTTCACCGGTCTGCTTGTCCTTCCAGGACTCGCTGGTCGCCAGCGTGACGTTGCAGACGGCATTGCCGTTGGACATGTAACGCACTTCCGGGTCCTTGCCCAGGTTGCCGACCAGAATGACTTTATTGATGCCTCGTGCCATGATTTTTTCCCTCGCTCAAAGCCACCTTCCGTGTGACCCTGTGAATGTAGTGTGGATACAGAACCCGGCCATCATAACGACTGTCGCGGCGACTGCCCAGCCCGGTACGCAAGTGTTTGATTCGTGGTTCAGGCATCCTGCACCGCAAGTGCATCCAGCGCCTCCCGGTCCAGCTGGCGCTCGTCGAGTTTGACGTAGGCAATCTCGTCTTCGGCGATCACCACCGCCTCCGCCACGCCGGGCACGGCGGCCATGCGCAACGCCAGCTGGCGCGCCGCCTCCGGCTCCAGCCTGCCTACCTTCAACAGTCGGGTGACCAGGTAGCGCGGCTGCTTCATGCTGGCCGCAAACAGCAACCAGGCCAGCGCCGCCAGTGCACTGAACAGGAACACCGCGCCCAGGCCGAAACGACCGTGCAGCCAGCCGCCCAGGGTACCGCCGACAAAGGCGCCGAAAAACTGCGAACTGGAATAGAAACCCATCGCCGTACCCTTGCTGTCCGGGGGCGCCATTTTGGCGATCAGCGAGGGCAGGATCGCCTCCAGCAGATTGAAGGCCGAATAGAAAATAAACAGCCCCGCGGCAATACCCGTCACCTGGCTGTGGAATTCATACAGCGCCAGTTCCGCCAGCATAATGACGGCAATGGCCCCGACGAACACCGCTTTCATGCGGCGGTGTTTTTCCGCCTGCAGGATAAAGGGAATGGCCATGGGTAACGACAGTAACAGGACCGGCAGGTACACCTCCCAGTGCCGCGCGGCCTCCAGCCCGGCTTCATCGCGCAGGGCCAGCGGCAATACCACGAAGCTCGCGGTCAGGATCAGGTGTAGCGAGAAGATACCGATATCCAGGCGCAGCAGCTGGGTATTGCGCAATACGGAAGCGAACTGTGCCGGCACGGCCTCGGCGTCGCGCCGCACGCGGGTGACCACCGGGTTAGGCACCACCAGCACTACCACCGCAATCCCCAGCAGTGCCAGCACCGCTGTCAGCCAGAAGATCCCCGGCACGCCGATCCAGGTATTCAGCACCGGCCCCAGCACCATCGCCAGCGCGAACGAACCACCGATACTCATGCCGATAATGGCCATGGCCTTGACGCGGTGCTCTTCGCGCACCAGGTCGGCAGTAAATGCCATCACCGCCGCTGCGATCGCCCCGGCCCCCTGCATGGCACGCCCGGCAATGACCCCGTAGATACTGTCTGCGCTGCCGGCCATGGCGCTGCCCAACGCAAACACCAGCAGGCCGAAAATGATCACTGGCTTGCGACCAATCCGGTCAGACACCAAACCATACGGAATTTGCAGGAATGCCTGGGTCAGGCCGTAGATACCGATCGCCAGCCCGGTCAGCGCCGGCGTAACCCCGTCCAGGTGTTCGGCATAAAGCGCAAATACCGGGAAAATCATGAATAAACCCAGCATGCGTAGCGCATAGATCATCGCCAGGGATGCGGCGGATCGCGCCTCGGTGCGGGTCATTGCGGCGGCTGCATCCAGATCCTTGCTCACGAAACGCTTTTCCTTTTGGTCAGAATTTGGGAAACCCCGTATAGTAGCAGGTTCGATGTTTAGCCGGAATGAAGATGGACAGCATACGTCTGCGCGGCGCGCGCACGCATAACCTGCAGAACGTGGACCTCGAGCTGCCGCGCGACCGGCTCATCGTGGTCACCGGCCTGTCCGGTTCCGGCAAATCCTCGCTGGCCTTCGACACCATCTATGCCGAGGGCCAGCGCCGCTACGTCGAGTCGCTGTCGGCCTACGCGCGCCAGTTCCTGTCGATGATGGAAAAACCCGACATCGATCACATCGAGGGCCTGTCGCCGGCGATCTCCATTGAGCAGAAGTCCACCTCGCACAACCCGCGCTCCACGGTCGGCACCATCACCGAGATTCATGACTACCTGCGCCTGCTGTTTGCGCGGGTCGGCACACCGCGCTGCCCGGACCATGACACCCCGCTGGAAGCGCAGACCATCAGCCAGATGGTCGACCAGGTGCTGGCACAGACACAAGGCTCGCGCTGGATGTTACTGGCTCCGGTGGTGCAGGAACGCAAGGGTGAACACCTGGGGATTCTCGAAGAGTTACGCGCACAGGGTTTTATCCGCGCACGCATCGACGGCGAGGTGGTCGAACTGGACCAGACGCCGGTGCTGGACCTGCGCCGCAAGCACAACATCGAAGTCGTGGTGGACCGTTTCAAGGTGCGCGAGGATCTCAAACTGCGCCTGGCGGAGTCTTTCGAAACCGCACTGCGCCTGGCCGACGGGCTGGCGCGCGTGGCCGGCATGGATGATGACACCGAGATCACCTTCTCCTCCAGATTTGCCTGCCCGCAGTGCGGCTACTCCCTGTCCGAACTCGAACCACGCCTGTTTTCGTTCAACAACCCGGTGGGGGCCTGCCCTGCCTGTGACGGTCTCGGCGTAAAACAGTCCTTTGACCCCAAACGCGTGGTGGCCCACCCGCACCTGAGCCTGGCCGGTGGCGCCGTGCGCGGCTGGGACCGGCGCAATGCCTACTACTTCCAGCTCATCAGCTCGCTGGCCGACCACTACGGTTTTGACATCGAATGTCCCTTTGACGAACTGCCGGAAGCAGCACGCCAGGTTATCCTGTATGGCAGCGGCAAAAAGGTGATTGAGTTTCGTTACCTCAGCGAGCGCAATGGTGTCAAGGTCAAACGCCACACCTTCGAAGGCATCATCCGCAACATGGAGCGCCGCTACCACGAGACCGAATCCAGCGTGGTGCGCGAGGAACTGGCGCGCTACCTCAGCACGCACCCCTGCAAGGCCTGCAAAGGCACGCGGCTCAACCGTGCCGCCCGCCATGTCTTTGTCGACGGCCGCACCTTGCCGGATATCGCTGCCCTGCCGGTCGGCGACGCCAGTAAATTTTTCGCCGGCCTGGAACTGCCCGGCCGGCGCGGTGCCATTGCGGAAAAAATCGTCAAGGAAATCCGCGAACGCCTCGATTTCCTGGTGAACGTGGGCTTGAACTATCTGTCCCTGGAGCGCAGCGCCGATACCCTGTCCGGCGGCGAAGCGCAGCGCATCCGCCTCGCCAGCCAGATCGGCGCCGGTCTGGTGGGCGTCATGTATATCCTGGACGAACCGTCCATCGGCCTGCACCAGCGCGACAACCAGCGCCTGCTGAACACCCTCACCTACCTGCGCGACCTGGGCAACACTGTGATCGTGGTCGAACACGATGAAGACGCCATCCGCAGTGCAGACCACGTCGTCGACATGGGACCGGGAGCCGGTATCCACGGCGGCAAGGTAGTGGCACAGGGCACACCCGAAGAAATCATCAACAACCCGGCTTCGCTGACCGGGCAGTACCTGAACGGTACGCGGCGCATCGACATACCGGCCAGGCGCACAAGCAACGACCCGCAGCGCCAGCTGATCACGCGCGGCGCCAGCGGCAACAACCTGAAGTCGGTCACGCTGAGCATCCCGGTCGGTCTGCTGACCTGTGTAACCGGTGTCTCGGGCTCCGGCAAATCGACCCTGATCAACGACACCCTGTACCGGGTCGCTGCCGCCGAACTGAACGGCGCCGCCACCGACCCCGCGCCGCACGAGTGCGTGGAAGGCATGGACCAGTTCGACAAGGTCGTCGACATCGACCAGAGTCCGATCGGCCGCACCCCGCGCTCCAACCCGGCCACCTACACCGGCCTGTTCACCCCCATCCGCGAACTGTTCGCCGGCACCCAGGAAGCACGCTCGCGCGGCTACAAGCCCGGCCGCTTCAGTTTCAATGTCAAGGGCGGGCGCTGCGAAGCCTGCCGGGGCGATGGTGTGATCAAGGTGGAAATGCACTTCCTGCCCGATATCTACGTACCCTGCGACGTGTGCAAGGGCAAACGCTACAACCGCGAGACGCTGGATATCCGTTACAAGGGCAAAAACATCCACGAAGTGCTGGAGATGACCGTCGAGGACGCGGCCGAATTTTTCCGCTCGGTGCCGGTACTGTCACGCAAGCTGCAGACCCTGCTGGACGTGGGACTGAGCTACATCCACCTGGGGCAGAATGCCACCACCCTGTCCGGGGGTGAAGCGCAACGCGTCAAGCTGTCCCGGGAACTGTCCAAGCGCGACACCGGCAAAACGCTGTATATACTCGACGAACCCACCACCGGCCTGCATTTCCACGACATCGAACAGCTGTTGCGCGTGCTGCACCGCCTGCGCGACCACGGCAACACCGTGGTCATTATCGAGCACAACCTCGATGTCATCAAAACCGCCGACTGGGTCGTCGACCTGGGGCCGGAAGGCGGCAACGGTGGCGGCGAAATCATCGCCACCGGCACACCGGAAGCGGTGGCGGCCAACAGCGCTTCACATACCGGCTGCTTCCTGCGGCCGGTGCTGGAGCGCGAACACACGGCTTCCGATTCAGATGTCGCCTGATACCAGGATACCGGTCACGATCGTCACGCGCTGGCAACTGCCGCCGGCATCCACGGCACCATTGCTGTCCCGTTAACCTGTAAGCAGTGCAGATAAAAACTGGCATCGGGTACATTTTGAACGATATGGAGCGACCCGGACATGGAACCGGTACAGCAGTGGTACCGTGCCTTCGCCTCCTGAAACTACCGGTGCTGTTTATACAGGCGGTTTACCCAGGCCAGCTTTTCCGACTGCGCTTCGACAAATTGCGCCAGCGGTTCGGGATAGCCCGGCGGCCAGTCCAGTCCGTATCCGGCGGGCCGGCACAGGGGTGCCAGCAGGGAGGCAACCGCCAGGTCGGCACGCGAAAACCGGTCGCCGACAAAATACATTTTACCCTGGAGATGTTCGTGCATCTTGTCGAGGACCTGTACCAGGTGTTCCTGTCCCTGTTGCGCGGATGCTGCATTGATGTTCATCAACTTGCGCATTTTCCTGCTCAGGGAAGGAAACAGGGGGCGCAGCACCCAGGGCCCGTACCAGGGACCGCCAAGGGTAAAGAAAGGGATCACCAGCGCAGGGTACTCCAGCAAGGTGTGGTAACAGACACGCCTGACGTAAGGCCCGATCTCCATGTCGGCAAACCGCTCCCACCCAAGGGCCTCCTGTTTTTGTTGCTCGTCAGCCGGGGTCAGCGAATGCCCGGGAAAAGTCGTGTCGAGGTAATTGATGATATCGCTGGAGTTGCGGATAACCTTATCGTCATGTGCGAGAATCGGCACACTGGTTCGTCCCGCCAGTTTCTTCGCTTTGGCCACATGGAAACCCGGCAGGAAATTCACCACACGGTAATCCAGCTGTTTGTGATCCAGCGCCCAGCGAATTTTTTCGCAGTAGTGGGATATTGGAAACTGGTAGAGCAATAACATGGCGTGTTTTCCGGTCCGGTCGGCGGGGTTAAATGCAACCGTTCCAGCCTACACCACAACGCTCAAAAGCGCCAAATGCGGCCGGTGCGGTTCCGGTCAGGATGAAAAGGTTAATCACATGTGGAGAACAGGTACTTGATCCGTTATCACCCTGGACTGCTGTTATGTCTGCCGCTTGCGCTGTCAGCCGGGGAGGTGCGGCAACACACGGATCCGGATACCGGCCTGTTGTCGTGGCAGGTTCATGAGCCGGGCTTCAGTATGCAGCTGCTGCAACTATTGCCTGACTATGTTCGGGCGACTTACATCGCACGCGGGCTGCCACCCGACCTGGTTGAGGCCGTTGCGGGTTATTGTGTGTTCGGTACTATTGTCACCAATGACTCACAGCAGCAGCTTTCTTACCGTGTAGCAGACTGGCGTTATGTCACAGCGGACGGCAAGGCACACCCGCTGAAGACCAAGACGCAGTGGGTCTCTGAATGGAAGGAGCGCGGGGTGGCTTTCCGCTGGTCGATGCTGCCGGACGACCAGACCTTCGAGCCGGGCGACTGGAGCCAGGGCTTTACCACGATTGCCCTGCCGCCCGGCAGTACGTTTGATCTTGTCTATTCATGGAGGTACCGGGGTGAAACCCATGAAGGAAAACTGGAGGGTCTGCGTTGTGCGCCTGCTGAACTGCCGGATGCCTGAACGTCGGCGTTGTCTTGTGCTGTTGTGCGCGGTCCTGTTGCCGGTCGGACTTGTGCAGGCACAGTTACCGGTACCGGAACTCAATCATCAACTGACCCAACTGGCGACACCCGTTGCGGCGCCGGACTTCATCCTGAAGGATATGGATGATGAATCCCATTCGCTGAGTAGCTACCGGGGCAAGGTAGTTATGGTGAATTTCTGGGCGACCTGGTGCCCGCCGTGCCGGCGTGAACTGCCATCGATGGAGGCGCTGTACCAGACATTCAAAGATGATGCTTTCACAGTCCTGGCGATTAACCAGTGGGAGTCGCCGGACCATGTGTTTGCCTACATGGGACAGCTTGATGTCGAACCGTCGTTTCCCATTCTGTTTGACCGGGACAGTGCGGTGTCACAACTCTATGGTGTTAAAGGATTGCCGACCACGGTGCTGATCGACAGGCGCGGGCGCGTGGTGTACCGCGCGGTGGGCGGCCGGGATTTCAACCACCCGGAGGTGCGCGCCATTATCCGCGGACTGATCGATGCGGATGTTACGGAGTCCTCCGCGACGCCTTCACGCTGAGCCGGCTTCCACTCGTACAGCATTACCCGTTTCGAGGCCGAGCACGCGGACTGCGTTTCCCTCTGCCAGGGCAATCTCTACCAGTCCGTTCGAATTCTCATACCAGAACGGTTGGCCGGGTTCGGCTTCGCCGAAGGTACGCCTGAACTCGCAGCGTTTTCCTGCCACTTCAATGCGTTGACTTGTGCCCAGCCCTGCCGCGCGCAGGCCGGTTACCGCGTTGCCGAAATGGTCGAGGTATACAATTTCCGCCAGGTCCTGCGGCCAGTCGGACGTGACCAGCCGGGCCGGGTCCAGTGCTTTGCCGGGCGGTGGTTCGCCGCGGGCCAGTCGTGCCGCTACGGGGGCGAACAGGTCGCGGCCGTGGAAGCTGCTGGACAATTGTTCCGGGCGCCAGTCGACGCTGAAGGCCTGCGCGTCGCTGTTGCGGCGGATCAGAACAGAAAACAGGCCGTTGTCAGGGCCGACGTACCAGCGGCCGCCACACCGAGCCACCGTTGCTCCCCGCGCGGTGCCGACGCCGGGATCGACGACGCAGAGGCATACAGTGTTTTCCGGCAGGTACTGGCTGTAGGCCGGCAGCAGGTAGGCAGCGGCCCTGACGTTGAACGCGGGCAGGTCGGGGAAAATGTCCACCACCGGGATACCGGGTGCATCACGATAGAGTGCTGCACGCACCTGGCCAAGGTAGGGACCGGTTCCGCCAAAATCAGTGAAGGTCGCAATCATATGGTAACCCCTGATGGATAGTCATTGCGAGCATAGCGCGTCAATCTCCCGCAGTCTGGCACCGGACCAGAGAGATTGCCACGGCGCTACGCGCCTCGCGATGAAACCGGCGTACCACCTGCATGCCGGTACCCGCTCACAAAAAAGCCGGGCATAGCCCGGCTTTTTTTGCTTGTTCAGTTGTGGCCCGGGCCTATTCGTCGACGGCCTCGAAGTCGTCGCCTTCAGTCTGCGGACGGTCGACCAGCTCGACCAGCGCCATCGGTGCCTTGTCGCCGGTGCGAAAGCCCGTCTTGAGGATGCGCAGGTAACCGCCGGGGCGATCCTTGTAACGCGGGCCAAGCTCGTTGAACAGCTTGGTGACCACTTCGCGGTCACGCAGGCGCGAGAATGCCAGGCGACGCTTGTGGACACTGTCGGTCCTGGCCATGGTGATCAGGGGTTCAGCGACACGACGCAACTCCTTGGCCTTGGGCAAGGTCGTCTGGATCACTTCGTGGCGCATCAATGAAGCAGCCATGTTACTGAACATCGCTTTACGATGGCTGCTGTTGCGATTGAGTTTTCGCCCACTTTGACGGTGACGCATGCTGTTTTCCTATTTTCCTAAATGCCGACGACGGATTGCTTGTCACTTTCCTTGAGCCCTGCCGGCGGCCAGTTTTCCAGGCGCATGCCCAGCGACAGGCCGCGAGATGCCAGGACATCCTTGATTTCGGTGAGCGACTTTTTACCCAGGTTCGGGGTTTTCAGCAGCTCGACTTCGGTGCGCTGGATCAGGTCACCGATGAAGTAAATACTTTCTGCCTTCAGACAGTTGGCGGAACGCACGGTCAGCTCCAGGTCGTCGACCGGGCGCAGCAGAATCGGGTCGATATCCGCTTCCGGACTTTCCGGCTCGGCTTCTTCCTTGCCTTTCAGGTCGACGAATACCGACACCTGGTCCTGCAGGATGGTGGCAGCGCGACGAATCGCTTCTTCCGGGTCCAGCGTACCGTTGGTTTCGATTTCGATAATCAGCTTGTCGAGGTTGGTGCGCTGTTCGACACGTGCGGCATCCACGTTGTAGGACACACGCGATACCGGCGTAAAGCTGGCATCCAGCTGCAGTGAGCCAATCGGTTTGCTTTCGTCTTCCCGGTCGGCAGCACGTACGGTAGCCGGTTCGTAGCCACGACCCATTTCCACTTTCAGGGTCATATTGAGCTCGCCGTCCTCGGTGAGGTTGGCAATGACATATTCGGGGTTGATTACTTCGATATCGTGGTCCAGCACGATATCACCCGCCGTAACCTGGCCCGGGCCCTTCTTGCTTAGCCGCAGGGTGGCTTCGTCGCGGTTGTGCATCTGCAGCGCAACCCCTTTCAGGTTGAGCATGATTTCCATGACGTCTTCCTGCACACCTTCGATGGCGGAATACTCGTGCAGCACGCCCTCGATTTCCACACCCGTGACCGCGCAGCCCGGCATGGAAGACAGCAGGATACGACGCAGCGCGTTGCCCAGCGTGTGGCCGAACCCGCGTTCCAGCGGTTCCAGAACGACTTTCGCGGTACGTTCGTTGACCTTCTGGACGTCTACAATACGTGGTTTCAGAAACTCGTTGACCTTGCCCGGCATGAAATGTCCTCTTACCTGTTGGCTTACTTGGAGTACAGCTCGACGACGAGATGCTCGTTAATCTCTGCGGGGAGATCCGAACGCTCGGGACGCGCCTTGTAGGTACCTTCCAGTTTCTTCGGATCGACTTCTATCCAGTCGACAAAGCCGCGCTGTTCGGCAACTTCCATCGCGGACTGCACGCGCAGCTGCTTGCGTGATTTCTCGGCAATGCTCAGGCTGTCATTCGGCTGAACCTGGTAGGAAGGAATGGTGACACGCTTGCCATTGACCATGATGGCATTGTGACGCACCAGCTGACGCGCCTCGGGACGCGAAGCGGCAAAGCCCATACGGTACACAACGTTGTCCAGGCGCCCTTCCAGCAACTGCAGCAGGTTCTCACCGGTGGAACCCTTGCGCTGGGCCGCACTCTGATAATAGTTACGGAACTGACGTTCCAGCACACCGTAAATGCGGCGCATCTTCTGCTTTTCACGCAGCTGCGCGGCATAATCGGACAGGCGCCCGCGACGCTGACCGTGCTGTCCCGGCGGGAAGGCGCGGTTCTCTACCGAACATTTACTGGTGTAGCACTTCTCGCCCTTGAGGAATAACTTGGTGCCTTCCCGGCGACACTGGCGACACTTGGGTCCAACGTACTTTGCCATTTTCTCTCCTCCGCCTAAACGCGCCGCTTCTTGGGCGGACGGCAACCGTTGTGCGGAATCGGGGTCACATCGGTAATGTTAGTGATCTTGTAGCCGGCATTGTTCAGTGCGCGCACGGCAGACTCGCGGCCCGGTCCGGGGCCCTTGACCTCGACCTCGAGGTTTTTCAAGCCGTATTCCTTTACCATCTCGCCCACGCGTTCGGCAGCGACCTGCGCGGCAAACGGCGTGCTCTTGCGTGAACCGCGAAAACCGGAACCGCCGGCGGTCGCCCACGCCAGTGCATTACCCTGACGATCGGTAATGGTCACGATGGTGTTGTTGAAGGAAGCATGAATATGGGCGATCCCGTCGACCACATTCTTTTTGACCTTCTTGCGCTTGGTGCCTGAAGACGGCTTAGCCATGTTGAATACCTGTTTCCAGCAATTTATTTACGAATCGGGCGCCGCGGACCCTTGCGGGTGCGCGCATTGGTGCGGGTACGCTGGCCGCGCAGCGGCAAACCGCGACGGTGGCGCATACCGCGGTAGCAACCCAGGTCCATGAGGCGCTTGATGTTCATCGACAGGGTGCGGCGCAGATCGCCCTCTACCGTGTATTTGGCAACCTCACCACGGATAGATTCGACCTCCGGTTCGGAAAGATCCTTGATCTTGGTGGCCGGATTGATGCCGCAGGCATCGCAGATCTTGCGCGCAGAGGTCGCACCGATACCGTAGATGGCGGTCAGCGCAATGACTGCGTGTTTCTGGGGTGGAACGTTAATTCCGGCTATACGAGCCATGAATCCTATCTCCTCAGCGAGGCATACCGGTCGCGAGTTATCGAACCCGCTACAATACCGGATAAAGCCCCATATTTCAAACTAAAAACCGACAATGGCTACTTGCAGGCGCCCTGGCGCTGCTTGTGGCGGCCGTCCTTGCAGATGACCCGAACCACGCCCTTGCGACGGACGATTTTGCAGTTGCGACAAATGCGCTTTACCGATGCACGTACTTTCATGATCTCACCTGTTTAACTCAGTACCGGGGTCCCTAGCGCAGCAATCCCGGGCGGCCGTGTCCTTTCAGATTGGCCTTTTTCATCAACCCTTCGTACTGGTGCGAAACCATCAGCGACTGCACCTGGGCCATGAAATCCATGACCACGACCACGATGATCAGCAGGGATGTGCCGCCGAAATAGAAGGGCACATTCCAGTACAAAATCAGAAACTCCGGCAGCAGGCAGACCGCTGTGATGTACAGGGCGCCTGCCAGTGTCAACCGCGTCATGACCTTGTCGATATAACGCGCCGTCTGCTCACCGGGCCGGATGCCGGGAATAAAGGCGCCGGATTTCTTCAGGTTGTCCGCCGTCTCCTTCGAATTGAAGACGATGGCAGTATAGAAAAAGCAGAAAAAGATAATCGCCATCGCATAGAACATAATATACAAGGGCTGACCGGGTGACAGGGAGGATGAAATATCTTTCAGCCAGCCCATGCCTTCATTACTGCCAAACCACTGCCCGGCAGTGGCCGGGAACAGAATAATACTGGACGCGAATATCGGCGGGATAACACCGGCCATATTCAGTTTCAGCGGCAAATGCGTACTCTGCGCCGCATACATCTTGCGGCCCTGCTGCCGCTTGGCGTAGTTTACCGTGATACGCCGCTGTCCACGTTCCACGAATACCACGAAAGCGGTAACCGCCAGCGCCATGGCAAACAGGAACAGGATGCTCAGGGTATTCATTTCACCGGTACGCACCAGTTCCAGGGAACCGCCGATGGCCGCCGGCAGGCCCGCGATTATACCCGAGAAGATAATGATCGATATGCCATTACCGATACCGCGCTCGGTTACCTGCTCGCCCAGCCACATCAGGAACAGGGTCCCGGTCACCAGGCAGGCCACCGATGAAATCACGAACGGCATGCCCTGCAACATCACCAGCGGAGAGCCACCAACTACCTGCCCCTGCAGGGCGGTTGAAATGCCGATCGCCTGGAACGTAGCCAGTATCACCGTACCGTAGCGCGTGTACTGGGTAATCTTGTGGCGCCCAGGCTCACCTTCTTTCTTCAACTGCTCCAGCGCGGGCACCGTAAACGACAGCAGCTGCATGATGATCGATGCCGATATGTAGGGCATGATCCCCAGCGCAAACAGGGACAGGCGTTTCAGCGCGCCGCCCGAGAACATGTTGAACATGTCCAGTATGGTGCCTTTCTGCTGTTCGGCCAGCGTTTCCAGCACCACCGGGTCGATGCCCGGCAGCGGAATAAAAGAGCCGATGCGGAATACGATAATGGCGCCGAGCACGAAAAAGATGCGCTGACGCAACTCTGTCAGCTTACTCATCTCGCCAAGCCCTGCACCCATGCCCGGAGCAGCCATCAGAACACCCACCCGGTCACGTTAGTCTTCTACCTTGCCGCCGGCAGCTTCGATCGCCGCGCGCGCACCCTTGCTGACACCAATACCACTGACCGTGACGGCCTTGCTGATCTCGCCGGACAGCATGATTTTGGCAAACAGCGTGTTCTGCTTGATGATCCCCGCGGCCTTCAGTGCCGCCAGGTCGACCGTATCGCCGTCCACCAGCGCCAGTTCGCCAAGGCGCACCTCTTCCGTCACCCGGGAAACGCGCGAGCTGAAGCCGACTTTCGGCAATCGCCGCTGCAGGGGCATCTGGCCGCCTTCGAAACCGATCTTGTGGAATCCGCCGGAACGGGACTTCTGACCCTTGTGGCCACGCCCGCCGGTCTTGCCCAGGCCCGAACCGATGCCGCGTCCGCGGCGCTTGCCTTCGGGCCGGCTGCCAGCCGGGGATCTCAGTGTATTCAGTCGCATGTCAGGCGCCCTCTACCTGTACCAGGTAATAAATCTTGTTGATCATGCCGCGGTTCTCGGGGGTATCCGCGACCTCGACCGTATGGCGAATGCGGCGCAGACCAAGGCCGGCCGCACACGCCTTGTGGGATTTGAGTCGTCCACTGGTGCTTTTGACCAGGGTTACTTTCAGTGTCTTGTCAGCCATGGCTTACCCCAGGATCTCTTCAACCTTTTTGCCGCGCTTGGCAGCGATCATTTCCGGCGAACTCATTTCGGAGAGGCCTTTCATGGTTGCCCGCACCACGTTGATCGGGTTATTGGTGCCGATGCACTTGGCCAGCACGTCGCGCACACCCACCACTTCGAATACCGCACGCATGGCACCACCGGCGATGATCCCGGTACCTTCCGAGGCCGGCTGCATGTATACCCTGGCCGCACCGAAGTCCGCCATGATCGGGTACTGCAGGGTGCCGTCTTTCAGGGCCACCTGTTGCATGTTCTTGCGGGCGTTTTCCATGGCCTTCTGGATGGCAACCGGCACTTCACGCGCCTTGCCACGGCCAAAGCCGACCTTGCCTTCCCCGTCACCAACGACCGTCAGGGCTGCAAAACCGAACTGGCGACCGCCCTTGACTACCTTGGCGACGCGGTTGATACCGATCAGCTTTTCCTGCAGACCATCTGAATTCTGTTGATTGTCGAATTGCGCCATAGTGCAAACCCTTGATTAGAATTCCAGACCGTTTTCACGCGCGGCATCCGCCAGCGCCTTCACACGGCCGTGATATTTAAAACCGGAACGGTCAAAAGCGACCTGGCTGATGCCGGCGGCCCTGGCACGCTCTGCCACCGCCTTGCCAATCGCGGCGGCTGCGGCACTGTTACTGGTGCTGCTGATATCCTTGCGCAGTTCCTTGTCCAGCGTCGACGCACTCGCCAGCACCCTGTCGCCGCTGCTGTCGATGACCTGTGCATAAATATGACGCGGTGTACGGTTGACGCACAGACGCACCCTGCCCAGTTCCCGGATCCTGGCGCGGGCTTTCCTCGCGCGGCGCAGTCGTGATGCTTTCTTGTCCATACTGAATACCTTCGAATCTGACCTATTTCTTCTTGGCTTCCTTACGCACGATGACTTCATCGGCGTATTTCACACCCTTGCCCTTGTAGGGTTCCGGCGGACGATAGGCGCGGATTTCGGCCGCGACCTGTCCTACCTGCTGCTTGTCTGTGCCCTTGATCACGACTTCCGTCTGGCTGGGCGTCTCTACGCTGACGCCTTCCGGCACCACGTAGTCCACCGGGTGCGAAAAACCCAGCGTAAGGTTCAGTTTCTGACCCTGCGCCTGGGCGCGGTAACCAACGCCAACCAGCTCCAGCTTCTTTTCGAAACCCTGGCTGACACCCACCACCATATTATTCACCAGCGCCCGGGTGGTTCCTGTCAGCGCCATCGCTGTCTTTGAGCCGTCTTTAGGCGCAAAGCTCAGCACATTATCATTCTGCGAAACATCCACCGATGCGTGAATATCCCGCGACAGGGAACCCTTGCCACCCTTGACAGTAATCGCCTGACCATTGATGCTGATTTCAACACCCTTTGGCAACTCAACCGGTTTTTTTGCAACTCTGGACATGATCTGTACTCAATTCAGGATACGTAGCACAACACTTCACCACCCTCGCCGGCGGCGCGTGCGGCCCTGTCACTCATAACACCCTTGGATGTCGATACAATCGCAACACCCAGTCCGCCCTGCACTTTAGGCAATTCATCACTGCCCTTGTAGATACGCAGACCCGGGCGACTGATGCGCTTCAGCATATCGATGACAGGCTGACCTTCGTAATACTTGAGCGCCACACTCATAACCGGCTTGCCGTTTTCCTCGCTCACCTGGAAATCCGCGACATAGCCTTCGTCCTTCAGCACACTGGCGATGGACTGCTTGAGTTTTGAAGCCGGCATGGATACCGCCACCTTGCCTGCGCGCTGGCCGTTACGAATGCGCGTCAGCATATCGGCGATTGGATCGGTCATCATAGTTCTGTACCTCTGTCCTGTCTCTGCGGTTACCAGCTGGCCTTGACCAGGCCCGGGATATCACCCTGCATGGCGTGTTCGCGCAACTTGTTGCGCGCCAGTCCGAACTTGCGGTAGTAACCGTGCGGCCGACCCGTTATCCGGCAACGATTGCGCTGGCGGCTGGGACTGGCATCGCGCGGCAACGCCTGCAATTTCAGCTGTGCGTCATAACGTTCTTCATCCGACTTGTTGACATCACCGATGATAGCCTTCAGTTCGGCACGCTTCCTGGCGTACTTTTTCACCATTTTTGCGCGCTTGATTTCACGCTGGATCATGCTGCTCTTTGCCATGAAGTCTGTTCCTCAGTTCTTGAACGGAAAGTTGAACGCCGCCAGCAGCGCGCGCCCTTCCTCGTCGGTTTTTGCCGTGGTGGTTATGGCGATATCCAGCCCACGTAACGCATCAATCTTGTCGTAATCCACTTCCGGGAAAATAATCTGTTCCTGGACGCCCATGTTGTAGTTGCCGCGCCCGTCGAACGATTTCGGGCTCATGCCGCGAAAGTCACGTACGCGCGGAATCGCGATATTGATCAGGCGATCCAGGAATTCGTACATACGCTCGCTGCGCAGCGTCACCTTGCAGCCGATGGGCCAGCCTTCGCGCACCTTGAAGCCGGCAACCGACTTGCGCGCCTTGCAGACAATCGCCTT
Source organism: Thiohalobacter sp. (assembly GCA_026984515.1). GTDB lineage: Bacteria > Pseudomonadota > Gammaproteobacteria > DSM-19610 > DSM-19610 > Thiogranum. The sequence goes on from JALSRZ010000095.1 coordinate 32,402, forward strand.
CTGCCCGGAGATCTTCTCCATATCGCTGACGGCGTGCTCCATGACCTTGCGATCACCCAGCGCTTCACCGACACCCATGTTCAGGGTCACCTTGGTAATGCGCGGCACTTCCATCACATTCTGGTAGCCGAACTGCTCGGTGAGCTTGCCGACTACTTCACTTTGATAAATATCTTTTAACCTGGCCATCTCAGCGATTCACCCTCAAACGTCCACGACTTCGTCGTTGGACTTGAATACGCGCACCTTGCGCCCGTCTTCCAGAATCTTGAAGCCGACGCGGTCACCCTTTTTGGTGTGCGGGTTGTACAACATGACGTTGGACACGGCGACCGGCATTTCCTTTTCGACGATGCCACCCGGGACACCGGCCTGCGGGTTCGGCTTGGTGTGCTTCTTGACGATATTCACGTTTTCCACCACCAGCTTGTCCACGTCCGGCAGTACACGCAGCACGGTTCCGCGCTTGCCGCTGTCCTTGCCTACCTTGACGATGACGTCATCACCTTTTTTGATCTTGCGCATAATCCTGTCTCCCGCCTAGAGCACTTCCGGCGCCAGAGAAATAATTTTCATAAACCGCTCACTGCGCAGCTCGCGCGTAACCGGGCCGAAGATACGGGTACCTATGGGCTCGAGTTTGGTATTCAGCAGCACAGCGGCGTTACCGTCGAACCGGATCAGCGAACCGTCAGGACGACGCACACCCTTGGCGGTACGTACCACCACGGCGTTATAGACCTCTCCCTTTTTCACCTTGCCGCGGGGAATCGCCTCTTTCACGCTGACCTTGATAATGTCGCCGATATTCGCATAACGGCGGTGCGAACCACCCAGCACCTTGATGCACTGCAGACGACGCGCTCCGCTGTTGTCTGCCACATCGAGTTTGGTTTGCATCTGTATCATGACTTAATTCCCGTTCAAGCAACTTCAATAAGGTTCAATCAGCCTGCCGGCCGTTCAACAACTTCCAGCAGCTGCCAGGACTTGGTTTTCGAGATCGGGCGGCACTGCCGTATCGTCACCGTGTCACCCTGCCTGCATTCGTTGTTCTCGTCATGAACATGCAGCCTGGTGGAACGGCGGATATATTTTCCATACAGCGGATGGCGCACCTTTCTCTCAACCATCACCACGGCGCTCTTGTCCATCTTGTCGCTCACCACGCGGCCCGTGAGGGTGCGCACCAGCTTGCTGTCTTCACTCATGCCGCTTCACCTGCTTTGCTCTTCTCGTTCAGTACCGTCTTGATGCGCGCGATGTCACGACGCACCTTTTTGACCTGGTCCGGCCGGCTCAGCTGCCCGCTGCCTTTCTGCATACGCAGGTTGAACTGTTCCCGCAGCAGGCCATCGAGTTCGAGCTTCAGTTCGTCGCTCGATTTCTGACGAAGTTCACTGGCATTCATCACATCACCGTCCGTGCTACAAAAGTGGTGCGTACCGGCAGTTTGGCCGCGGCCAGCTTGAACGCCTCGCGCGCCAGTTCTTCCGACACACCCTCGATTTCATAGATCACGCGGCCTGGCTGGATTTTTGCCACCCAGTACTCGACGTTACCCTTGCCCTTGCCCTGGCGTACTTCGATCGGCTTCTTGGTGATCGGCACATCAGGAAACACTCGAATCCACAGCTTGCCGCCACGCTTGACCTTGCGCGTGATGGTCCGGCGTGCGGCCTCGATCTGGCGTGCGGTAATCTGGCCGCGCGTCGTGGATTTCAGCGCAAACTCGCCGAAACTGACTTTACTGCCGCTCAGCGCCAGACCACGGTTGCGGCCTTTCTGCTGTTTGCGGAACCTGGTTCTCTTGGGCTGTAACATCTCGCGCTTCCCTTATTTTCCGCCAGCTGCTTTCTTGGCAGCTTCGGGCTCGACTTTCTGTTCGTCGCGGTCCAGGATCTCGCCTTTGAACACCCAGACCTTCACACCAATCACACCGTAGGTCGTGCTGGCTTCGGTAACACCGTAATCAATATCGGCACGCAGCGTGTGCAGCGGCACCCGGCCTTCGCGGTACCATTCGGTACGGGCGATTTCCGCACCGTTCAGGCGCCCGGCCACCATGATCTTGATGCCCAGTGCACCGAGACGCATGGCATTACCGACCGCGCGCTTCATGGCACGACGGAACATGATGCGTCGTTCCAGCTGCTGGGCAACACTTTCCGCGACCAGTTGTGCCTCGATCTCGGGCTTGCGGATCTCTTCGATATTGATGTGCACCGGCATACCCATCTTGCGCGATACTTCTCCGCGCAGGCGCTCGATATCCTCACCCTTCTTGCCGATCACGATACCCGGCCGTGCCGTGTGTATGGTAATCGCCGCATTGTTGGCGGGACGCTCGATGCTGATTCGGCTCACCGAGGCGTGCTTCAGCTTGCGCTTGATGAAGTCACGCACTTCCAGGTCGAGATTCAGGAAATCTGCAAACTTGTCCGAATCCGCGTACCAGGTGGAGGTCCAGTCCTTCACGATGCCGAGGCGAATACCGATTGGATGTACTTTTTGGCCCATGCCGTGCTCTCTTTAATCTCTCAAATCGGGTTACTGTTCAGCAACAGTAACCTGGATGTGACTGGTTCGTTTCAGGATCTGGTTGGCACGGCCTTTGGCCCGGGCTCTCCAGCGCTTGAGGGTCGGCCCCTCGTTGACACATATTTCGGCTATTTTCAGCTCGTCGACGTCCGCACCTTCATTGTGCTCGGCGTTGGCAATGGCCGACTCCAGCACCTTGCGGACCATGTGTGCCGCCTTTTTCTTGCTGAAGGTCAGTACTTCCAGCGCGCGTTCCACCGGCAGACCACGCACCTGGTCAGCGACCAGGCGGCATTTCTGCGCTGAAATGCGTGCATGACTCAATTTTGCAGACGCTTGCATATCGATAACCCTTTACTTGGATTTCCTGTCCGCGGCGTGCCCCTTGAAGGTACGCGTAACGGCGAACTCACCCAGCTTGTGACCAACCATGTTCTCGTTGATCAGCACCGGCACGTGCTGGCGGCCATTGTGAATAGCAATCGTGAGACCCACCATGTCCGGCAGCACCATGGAACGGCGCGACCAGGTCTTGATCGGCTTGCGACTGTTACTGCTCACGGCTTCATCGACCTTCTTCGCCAGGTGAAGATCAACAAAAGGTCCTTTTTTTACTGAACGTGGCACTGTTCTAACCTCTATCGTTTACTTCTGATTGCGACGACGCACAATCATGTTATCGGTGCGTTTGTTTTTGCGGGTCTTGTAACCCTTGGTCGGCATGCCCCAGGGGGATACCGGGTGACGGCCACCCGAGGTACGGCCTTCACCACCACCGTGCGGGTGATCAACCGGGTTCATGGCGACACCGCGAACCGTAGGCCGCACACCGCGCCAGCGGGTTGCACCCGCCTTGCCCAGGGAACGCAGGTTGTGCTCGGAGTTACCGACCTCCCCGATGGTGGCACGGCAATCGGCCGGCACCTTGCGCATTTCACCGGAACGCAGACGCAGTGTGGCGTGTACACCTTCACGTGCAACCAGCTGCACACCACAACCTGCACTGCGGGCGATCTGTCCGCCCTTGCCCGGTTTCATTTCCACGTTGTGTACCATGGTGCCCAGCGGAATGTTGCGCAGCGGCATGGCGTTACCGGGCTTGATCGGCGCCTCGATACCGCTGTGAATCTCTGCATCGGCATAGATCCCGCGTGGTGCCAGGATGTAACGGCGCTCGCCGTCCGCATACAACACCAGAGCAATGTGTGCGCTGCGGTTCGGATCGTACTCGATACGCTCCACCTTGCCCGGCACGCCGTCCTTGTCGCGCTTGAAATCGATTACACGATAACGTTGCCGATGACCACCACCGCGATGACGCGTGGTGATACGACCCTTGTTGTTACGCCCGCCGTTCTTGTTCTTTTTTTCCAGCAACGGCGCGTGTGGCGCACCCTTGTGCAGCCGGGCCTCCACGACCTTGACGACGAAGCGACGCCCGGGAGAAGTGGGTTTGGACTTGACGATAGCCATTATTCTGCGCCTGCGAAATCGATGTCTGAACCTTCAGCCAGGGTCACGTACGCCTTCTTCCAGTCGGAACGGCGGCCCATGGTCTGACCGAAACGCTTGATCTTGCCCTTGACGTTGCTGACCTGTACCTGCGTCACCGTAACGTCAAACATTTTCTCGACAGCCTTGCGTATCTCCGGCTTGCTGGCATCGCGCAGCACCTTGAAGACAAACTGCCGGTTTGCATCGGCGGCGCGGGTGCTCTTTTCAGAGACCACCGGGCCAACCAGTATTCTGCTTAAACGCTCGTTCATGCGAGCTTCTCCTCGAACTTGCGCAAGGCGGCAACCGTGATCAGCACCTTGTCGAATCCAACCAGGCTCACCGGGTCGGCAATATCCGGATCGACTACGTCGATATGCGGCAGGTTACGCGCTGCCAGGTACAGGTTCTCGTCCGGGTCGTCGTGCACAATCAGCGCGTTGTACCCCAGGGCACCCTCTCTTCCGCCTCCGGCGGAATTCACCTTGTTCAGACCCAGTTCCCCGAGCTTGCCGAGCAGCTCCCTGGTTTTCGCAGCCTTAACAGCGAATTCCTCGACCACCACCAGCCGGTCCTGCCGCAGCAGTTCCGAAAAAATGGAGCGAATGGCCGCACGATAGGCCTTCTTGTTGACCTTCTGCGAGTAATCCCGGGTGGTGGCCGCAAAGGCTTTGCCGCCACCGCGCCAGATCGGGCTGCGTATTGTACCAGCACGCGCGCGCCCCGTCCCTTTCTGGCGCCACGGTTTGGCACCGCCGCCACTGACCGCTGAACGGTTTTTCTGTGCGTGGGTGCCGGCCCGGCCTGCGGCCCGGTAGGCCACCACGACCTGGTGCACCAGTGTCTCGTTGAAATCCTGCCCGAATACGGCATCGGAGACATCCATGCTTGCACCACCATGCATATTAATGTTCATAATCCGTTCCCCTGTCAGGCCTTGACCGCCGGCGTGACGATCACATCGCCGCCTTTGGCGCCCGGCACCGAGCCCTTGATCAACAAAAGGTTACGTTCGGTATCGACACGCACGACTTCCAGGTTCTGTGTAGTGCGGCGCACTGCCCCCATGTGCCCGGCCATTCTCTTGCCCTTGAACACACGACCCGGCGTCTGGCACTGGCCGATCGAACCGGGCGCACGGTGCGAAATCGAGTTGCCGTGCGTGGCATCCTGCATGTGGAAATTGTGTCGCTTGACGCCACCGGCAAAACCCTTACCGATAGTGGTGCCGGCTACATCGACTTTCTGTCCTGCCTCGAACAGATCAACACTGAGCTGCTTGCCTACTTCAATATCGTCGCCTTCACCGTCCGCCAGGCGGAATTCCCACAGGCCGCGGCCCGCTTCGGTACCGGCTTTGGCGTAGTGACCCGCCAGTGGCTTGCTGACGCGCGATGCACGGCGCTTGCCGGTGGTTACCTGAAAAGCGCGGTATCCGTCCGTCTCTTCGGTGCGCACCTGGGTCACGCGGTTCGGGTCCACTTCGACCACGGTGACAGGTATGGAAGCACCCTCGTCCGTAAAGACGCGTGTCATACCTGCTTTTTTACCTATTAATCCGATCGCCATTTTATTTACCTTAACCCGTAGGAGCGAGCTTGCTCGCGAACCACAACGTTCGCAAACCATTCTGTTCCCGTTTTATCGTGTTCGTGGGCAAGCCCGCTCCTGCACATCACTCTCAGTTCAGTTTGATTTGCACGTCAACGCCGGCCGCAAGATCCAGCTTCATGAGCGCATCAACGGTTTTGTCTGTGGGGTCCACAATGTCCATCAGACGTTTGTGGGTACGGATCTCGTACTGATCGCGGGCGTCCTTGTTGACGTGCGGCGAAATCAAAACGGTAAACCGCTCCTTCCGGGTAGGAAGCGGTATCGGACCACGCACCTGCGCGCCGGTACGGCGGGCAGTTTCGACAATTTCACGCGCCGACTGATCGATCAGGCGATGATCGAACGCTTTCAAGCGAATGCGGATATTCTGATTTGCCATGTCAACCTCTAAAGAACGGGAGCAGTATTCAATCCACCCCGAAAATCTGTGTATCCCGTCATTGCGAGCGTAGCGTGGCAATCTCGTAACGTGGCAACAGCCATTTGGAGATTGCAGCGGCGCTACGCGCCTCGCAATGACGAACTGGTCGTGCTTTCCTTACTCGATAATCTTCGAGACCACGCCGGCGCCGACCGTGCGTCCGCCTTCGCGGATCGCAAAGCGCAGCCCTTCTTCCATCGCAATCGGCGCAATCAGCGACACCGTCATCTTGATGTTGTCGCCCGGCATCACCATCTCCACGCCTTCCGGCAGGTCAACGGCCCCCGTTACGTCCGTGGTGCGAAAATAAAACTGCGGCCGGTAGTTACTGAAAAACGGCGTGTGCCGGCCACCCTCGTCCTTGCTCAGCACGTACACTTCCGCTTCAAACTTGGTGTGCGGCGTAATGGAACCCGGTACACACAGCACCTGGCCGCGCTCCACTTCTTCCCGCTTGGTGCCTCGCAGCAGCACGCCCACGTTGTCGCCCGCCTCGCCCGAATCCAGCAGCTTGCGGAACATCTCCACTCCCGTGCACGTCGTCTTGGCGGTGTCCTTGATCCCGACAATCTCGATCTCGTCGCCAACCTTCACTACACCGCGCTCGATGCGACCCGTCACCACCGTGCCGCGACCCGATATCGAAAATACGTCCTCGATCGGCATCAGGAACGGCTGGTCCACCGGGCGCTCCGGTACCGGGATGTAGCTGTCCAGCGCGTCCAGCAGCTTCAGAATCGACGGCACACCGATATCACTGGTGTCGCCTTCCAGCGCCTTCAGCGCCGAACCGGTGATGATCGGGGTGTCGTCGCCCGGGAAATCGTAGCTGTCCAGCAGCTCGCGAATCTCCATCTCGACCAGTTCCAGCAGCTCTTCGTCGTCCACCTGGTCAGCCTTGTTCATGTACACCAGGATGTACGGTACGCCCACCTGGCGCGCCAGCAGAATGTGCTCGCGCGTCTGCGGCATCGGACCGTCCGCTGCACTCACCACCAGGATCGCACCGTCCATCTGCGCCGCACCCGTGATCATGTTCTTCACGTAGTCCGCGTGCCCCGGGCAGTCCACGTGCGCGTAGTGCCTCGTCTCCGTCTCGTACTCCACGTGCGCGGTCGCTATCGTGATGCCCCGCGCACGCTCTTCCGGCGCATTGTCAATCTGATCGTAGGCCTTGAACTCGCCACCCTGCTTCTCCGCCGCTACTTTCGTCAGCGCCGCCGTCAGCGTCGTCTTGCCGTGGTCTACGTGACCGATCGTTCCTACGTTTACGTGCGGCTTCGTACGTTCAAATTTTTCCTTGGACACGACTACTACCCTCTTGCTGTTCTGTTAGTGTCTGATAACAAAGTCAGGATGCTTTCTTGATAACCGTTTCTGCAACGCTGTTTGGCGCTTCCGCGTACTTGGCGAATTCCATCGAGTAGGTAGCACGACCCTGGGTCGCGGAACGCAGGTCGGTGGCATAACCGAACATCTCCGCCAGCGGTACCTCGGCACGAATAATCTTGCCGGCCGCACTGTCTTCCATGCCCTGCACCTGCCCGCGACGACGATTCAGATCGCCCATCACGTCGCCCATGTTTTCTTCCGGCGTAACCACTTCCACTTTCATAACCGGTTCAAGCAACACCGCGTCACCCGCCAGCGCGCCCTGCCTGAAACCCATGGAACCGGCGATCTTGAACGCCATTTCCGAGGAATCGACATCGTGGTAGGAACCGTCGTACAGGGTTACCCTGACGTCCACTACCGGGTAGCCGGCCAGTACGCCGCCTTCCATCTGTTCCTGTATGCCCTTGTCGACCGCATTGATATATTCCCGCGGGACCACACCACCAACAATCGCGTTGACGAACTCGTAACCGGTGCCCGGCTCCTGCGGCTCCAGCTTGAGCACCACGTGACCATACTGGCCGCGACCGCCGGACTGCCGCACAAACTTGCCCTCGGCTTTTTCCACCACCTTGCGGATGGTCTCGCGGTAGGCCACCTGCGGCGCACCCACGTTGGCCTCTACACCGAACTCGCGCTTCATCCGGTCGACAATGATATCGAGGTGTAACTCACCCATTCCCGAGATGATGGTCTGACCGGATTCCTCATCCGTTTTTACGCGGAATGACGGGTCTTCCTGTGCCAGCTTGCCCAGTGCGATACCCATCTTTTCCTGGTCGCTCTTGGTGCGCGGCTCCACGGCCACCGAAATCACCGGCTCGGGGAACTCCATGCGCTCCAGGGTGATCACGTTATCCATGTCACACAGCGTGTCACCGGTGGTGACGTCTTTCAGGCCAACCGCGGCAGCAATATCACCGGCGAGCACTTCCTTGATCTCCTCGCGGGAGTTGGAGTGCATCTGCACGATGCGTCCTACCCGTTCCTTCTTGCCCTTGACCGGGTTGTACACAGTATCACCGGACTTCAGCCTGCCCGAGTAGACACGAAAAAATGTCAACGTGCCCACAAAGGGGTCGGTGGCAATCTTGAACGCCAGCGCCGCAAACGGGGCATCGTCATCCGCCGGTCGCGTGGCCTCGGTCTCGTCCCTGTCATCCAGGTGCCCCGTAATGGGCGGCACATCCACCGGCGACGGCATGTACTCGACCACCGCATCGAGCATGGCCTGCACACCCTTGTTCTTGAACGCCGAGCCACACAGGGCCGGTACAATTTCATTCGCAAGCGTTCGCCGCCGGATACCCTGGCGGATTTCACCTTCGCCGAGGTCACCTGTCTCCAGGTACTTGTCCATCAGCTCTTCGCTGGCCTCGGCTGCCGCCTCGACCATCGTCTCGCGCCACTTCTGACACAGCGCCTGCATATCCTCCGGGATTGCCCTGGCTTCGTAGGTGGCACCCATGTCGCTTTCGTTCCAATAGATGGCCTGCATGCGAATCAGGTCTACTACACCGGCAAAACTGTCTTCCGCGCCAATGGGCAACTGCAGCGGCACCGGGTTGGCACCGAGGCGCTCCCGGATCTGCTCCACCACGCGCAGGAAATCGGCGCCGGCCCGGTCCATCTTGTTGACGAAGGCCATGCGCGGCACCTGGTACTTGTTACCCTGGCGCCATACCGTCTCGGACTGCGGTTCTACGCCGCCCACTGCGCAGAACACGGCCACTGCCCCGTCGAGTACACGCAGGGAGCGCTCCACCTCGATCGTGAAATCCACGTGACCGGGGGTATCTATAATGTTGATACGGTGCTGCTCGTACTGCTGGTCCATGCCCTGCCAGAAGCAGGTCGTGGCGGCGGAGGTGATGGTTATACCACGCTCCTGCTCCTGCTCCATCCAGTCCATGGTCGCTGCACCGTCGTGCACTTCACCGATCTTGTGGGAAATACCGGTGTAATACAGCACGCGCTCGGTCGTTGTCGTCTTGCCGGCATCGATGTGCGCCATGATGCCGATATTCCGGTAACGATTGATTGGAGTCTTGCGTGCCACTTGCCGTCTTTCCTGAACAGTTCCGTGCCCTACCAGCGATAGTGGGCAAAAGCCTTGTTGGCTTCCGCCATGCGATGCGTATCTTCTTTCTTCTTGACGGCGGCACCACGGCTTTCGGATGCGTCCATCAATTCACCTGCCAGGCGCAGGGCCATAGACTTTTCACTGCGTTTGCGCGCGGCATCGATCACCCAGCGCATGGCCAGCGTGGTGCGGCGTGCCGGCCGGACTTCTACCGGCACCTGATAGGTCGCGCCACCTACACGGCGGGATTTGACTTCCACCGTCGGGCGTATGTTATCCAGTGCCTTGTCGAGCACTTCCACCGGGTCATCCGCCTTTACGCGCTCCTGGATCTGGTCCAGCGCGCCATAGATAATGCGCTCGGCAACCGATTTCTTGCCGGATTTCATGACCATATTGATAAACCTGGCCAACTGCAGATTGCCAAATTTAGGGTCGGGGAGGATCTCCCGACGTTCGGCTGCTCTTCTTCTCGACATGCTCTACGTCTCGCCTGAAAACCTGAAACAAAAACCTTACGACTTCGGTCGCTTGGTACCGTACTTGGAACGACCCTGGCGACGACTTTCCACACCCTGGGTATCCAGGTTGCCGCGCACCGTGTGGTAGCGCACACCCGGTAAATCCTTGACACGACCACCGCGGATCAGGACCACCGAGTGTTCCTGCAGGTTATGTCCTTCACCACCGATATACGTGGTTACCTCGAAACCGTTGGTCAAACGCACACGGGCCACCTTACGCAGGGCCGAATTCGGTTTCTTCGGTGTTGTGGTATATACGCGCGTACACACCCCGCGCTTCTGGGGACATGCCTCCAGCGCCGGGACGTTGCTTTTCACCTGTTTGCGCGAGCGTGGCTTGCGCACCAGCTGGTTAATCGTGGCCATCAGTCGTTACTCCACCCTCAATCACTCAGGGGTGCTGAAAATTTATAAAGTACTGAAAACAAACGACAGGCCGGGTGGCCCGGCCTGTCGAAGGAGGCGCATTGTAGGTATTCCACCCGAACCTGTCAAGGGAATTCTACGGCGCCGGCGGGGACTTACGCGCGTCCCACAGGGTTTACATCATCAGGCGTCAACCTTCCGTCGCATGGGCGGTCGTGTCATCTTCAGAAGGCGCCTCCACAGGGGCGGATTCCTGCAGGTCTTCCAGGGTAATTCCCTGGCGCTGGCGACGCCTTTCCTGGTGGTGCGCCAGACCGGTTCCGGCCGGGATCAGGCGTCCCACGATCACATTTTCCTTCAGGCCACGCAAACCGTCACGCAGGCCCCGCACCGCCGCCTCGGTCAACACACGGGTGGTTTCCTGGAAGGAAGCCGCGGAAACAAACGACTCGGTGGCCAACGAGGCCTTGGTAATACCCAGCAGCACCGGGTTCCACGTGGCCGGCTGCTTGCCGGCCTTGATGAGGCGGTCATTTTCATCCAGCATGCGCGCCTTGTCGGCCTGCTCACCCTTGAGGAAACTGGAATCGCCCGGGTTGACAATTTCAACCTTGCGCAGCATCTGGCGAATAATGACCTCGATGTGCTTGTCATTGATACCCACACCCTGCAGACGATAGACGTCCTGGATTTCCTTGACCAGGTACTCGGCCATCACCGTGGTACCCAGCAGGCGCAGGATATCGTGCGGGTTCAGCTCGCCATCGGCCAGCATTTCACCCTTGGTCACCTGCTCGCCCTCGAACACCGAGATATGGCGCCACTTGGGAATCAGCTCCTCGTAGTTCTCGTCGTCACCGCTTGAGGTGATCATCAGACGCTGCTTGCCCTTGGTTTCCTTGCCAAAACCGACCGTACCCGAAATCTCTGCCATGATGGCCGGGTCCTTGGGTTTACGCGCCTCGAACAGGTCGGCTACCCGCGGCAGACCACCGGTGATATCACGGGTCTTGGAGGATTCCTGTGGAATACGCGCCACCACGTCACCCACTTCAACCTGGGCACCGTCTTCCAGCGCAACGATCGCTTCGGCCGGCAGGAAGTAATGTGCAGGTACATCCGTACCGGGCAGCTTCAGTTCTTCGCCGTTTGCGTCCAGCAACTGCACCAGGGGACGCAGGTCCTTGCCGGCGCTGCCGCGCTGCTTCGGATCGGTCACTACCAGGCTGCTCAGACCAGTGATTTCGTCGGTCTGTTTCTGCACCGTCACGCCGTCGACAAAGTCGGCAAAACGCACCGTACCTGCAACCTCGGTCACGATCGGGTGGGTATGCGGGTCCCAGTTGGCCACGATCTGGCCACCATTGACCACGCCCCCATCCTTGACCAGGATGACGGCACCGTACGGGATCTTGTACCGTTCGCGCTCGCGCCCGTGTTCATCTACCACACCAATCTCACCGGAACGAGACACCGCAACCAGGTTGCCTTCCTTGTTGGACACGGCCTTGAGGTTATGCAGCTTGATGGAACCGGTGGTCTTGACCTGTACATTGTTGACCGTCGCCGCACGACTGGCTGCACCGCCGATATGGAAAGTACGCATGGTCAGCTGGGTACCGGGTTCACCGATGGATTGCGCCGCCATGACACCGATCGCCTCACCGATATTGACCTGGTGTCCGCGCGCCAGGTCACGTCCATAGCAGGATGAACAGATACCGTAACGCACTGCACAACTGATGGGTGAGCGCACCTTGATTTCGTCGATGCTGGCGGCTTCAATGACCTCAACCCACTTTTCATCGATCAGCGTGCCGGCCGGTACGACGACTTCGTCACTGCCCGGCGCACAGGTATCAACGGCCGTGACACGACCGAGCACCCGTTCGCTCAGTGATTCGACCACGTCGCCACCTTCAACCAGCGGGGTCATGGTCAACCCTTCAGTGGTACCGCAATCCACTTCGGTAACCACCAGGTCCTGCGCCACATCGACCAGCCTGCGCGTCAGGTAGCCGGAGTTCGCCGTCTTCAGCGCCGTGTCGGCAAGACCCTTGCGCGCACCATGCGTGGAGATGAAGTATTGCAACACGTCCAGGCCTTCACGGAAGTTCGCCGTGATGGGGGTTTCGATAATGGAACCGTCCGGCTTGGCCATCAGGCCGCGCATCCCCGCCAGCTGGCGAATCTGTGCAGCCGAACCACGCGCGCCGGAGTCGGCCATCATGAATACCGAGTTGAACGAATTCTGTTTCACCGTCTCGCCCTTTGCATCCTTGACGGTTTCCTTGCCCAGCTTGTCCATCATGGCCTTGGCGATCTGGTCATTGGTGCGCGACCAGATATCGACCACCTTGTTGTAGCGCTCGCCGTTGGTCACCAGGCCAGAGGTGTACTGGTGCTCGATTTCCTTCACCTCTGCTTCCGCCTCGGCGAGGATCCTTGCCTTTTCATCCGGGATCACCATATCGTTGATACCGAACGAAACAGCCGCCCGTGTTGCAAAGGCAAACCCGGTATACATCAGCTGGTCCGCAAAGACGACTGTGGATTTCAGCCCGACCCGGCGATAGCAGGTGTTGATCACATTGGAGATAGCTTTCTTGGACATGTCACGATCGACATATTCAAAGGGGATGCCTTCCGGCAGGATTTCCGACAGCAGGGCTCGCCCCACGGTGGTGTCCCGGATGGCAGTCTTGTGCTCCAGTACACCGTCATCCGACATGGTGCTGTCACTGATGCGCACCTTGACCTTTGCGTGCAGGTCGGCACAGCCGGTTTCGTAGGCGCGGTGCACCTCGGCGATGTTGGCAAACATCATGCCTTCGCCGCTGGCATTGATCCGCTCGCGGGTCATGTAATACAGGCCCAGCACCACGTCCTGCGACGGCACGATGATCGGTTCGCCATTGGCCGGTGACAGGATGTTGTTGGTCGACATCATCAACGCTCGCGCTTCGAGCTGGGCTTCCAGCGACAGCGGTACGTGTACTGCCATCTGGTCACCGTCAAAGTCAGCGTTAAAGGCTGCACACACCAGCGGGTGCAACTGGATGGCCTTGCCTTCGATGAGCACGGGTTCGAACGCCTGGATACCCAGGCGATGCAGGGTCGGCGCGCGGTTGAGCATGACCGGGTGTTCGCGAATCACTTCTTCGAGAATATCCCAGACTTCCGCGCCTTCACGTTCGACCAGCTTCTTGGCAGCCTTGATGGTGGTCGCCAGGCCGCGCAATTGCAGTTTGCTGAAAATAAACGGCTTGAACAGTTCCAGCGCCATGCGCTTGGGCAGACCGCACTGGTGCAGGCGCAGCGTCGGACCCACCACGATGACGGAACGGCCGGAGTAATCGACGCGCTTGCCCAGCAGGTTCTGGCGGAAACGGCCCTGCTTGCCCTTGATCATGTCGGCCAGGGATTTCAGCGGGCGCTTGTTGGTACCGGTGATGGCACGGCCGCGACGGCCGTTATCCAGCAGTGCATCCACGGATTCCTGCAACATGCGCTTTTCGTTGCGCACAATGATGTCCGGCGCGTTCAGTTCCAGCAGGCGACGCAGGCGGTTGTTGCGGTTGATGACACGACGGTACAGGTCATTCAGGTCGGAGGTCGCAAAACGACCGCCGTCCAGCGGCACCAGCGGCCGCAGTTCCGGCGGCAATACCGGCAACACGGTCATGACCATCCACTCCGGCTTGTTACCGGAGTCCATGAAGGATTCGCACAACTTGAGGCGTTTGCCCAGGCGTTTCAGCTTGGTCTCGCTCTTGGTGGCGCCCATGTCTTCGCGCAGCTGGACAACCTCGGCTTTGAGGTCAAGGTCATGCAGCAGCTCGAACACGGCTTCCGCACCCATGCGCGCATCGAATTCATCGCCATTCTCCTCGATGGCTTCGAGGTAGGCTTCTTCCGACAGCAGCTGACCGCGTTCCAGCGTGGTCATGCCCGGGTCGATCACTACAAAGGCCTCAAAGTACAACACACGCTCGATATCACGCAGCGTCATGTCCAGCAACAGACCGATGCGCGAAGGCAGTGACTTCAGAAACCAGATGTGCGCAACCGGGCTGGCCAGTTCGATATGCCCCATACGCTCGCGGCGCACCTTGGAGAGCGTAACCTCGACACCGCACTTCTCGCACACCACGCCGCGGTGTTTGAGACGCTTGTACTTGCCGCACAGGCACTCGTAGTCCTTGACCGGGCCAAAAATCTTGGCGCAGAACAAGCCGTCACGCTCCGGTTTGAAGGTACGGTAGTTGATGGTCTCGGGCTTTTTCACTTCGCCATAGGACCAGGAATGGATCAGGTCGGGCGAGGCCAGGCCGATACGAATGGCGTCAAAGTCGTCGTTGTGACCCTGAGGCTTTAACAGGTTCAGTAAGTCTCTCATAGTATCTCCCTCAGTCCTGTTCCAGTTCCAGGCTGATGCCCAACGAACGTATTTCCTTGACCAGCACATTGAAGGATTCCGGCATGCCGGCCTCCATGTAGTGGTTCCCGTCAACGATGTTCTTGTACATCTTGGTGCGACCGTTTACGTCGTCGGACTTGACGGTCAGCATTTCCTGCAGGGTATAGGAAGCGCCGTAGGCCTCCAGCGCCCACACTTCCATCTCACCGAAGCGCTGGCCGCCAAACTGTGCCTTGCCGCCCAGCGGCTGCTGGGTAACCAGGCTGTACGGACCGGTTGAACGTGCGTGCATCTTGTCGTCCACCAGGTGGTTCAGTTTCAGGATGTACATGTAGCCCACCGTGACCTGACGCTCGAAGGCGTCGCCGGTGCGACCGTTATACAGGGTGGTCTGACCGGTCTCCGGCAGGTCGGCGAGGCGCAGCATGGTTTTGATATCCTCTTCGGCGGCACCGTCGAAGACCGGCGTTGCCATCGGCACACCCTTGCGCAGGTTCTCTGCCAGCCTGACGATCTCCTCATCGCTGAACGAATCCAGGTCTTCATGCTTGCCGTTGGAAACGTTATAGACTTCGCCCAGGAACTTGCGCAACTCCTGTATTTTTGCCTGTGCATCCAGCATTTTTCCGATCTTCACGCCCAGTCCGGACGCAGCCCAGCCCAGGTGTGTTTCCAGCACCTGACCAACGTTCATGCGTGAAGGCACGCCGAGCGGATTGAGTACGATGTCAACCGGGGTACCGTTTTCGTCGTAAGGCATATCCTCCACCGGCACGATCATGGAGATGACACCTTTGTTACCGTGACGGCCGGCCATCTTGTCGCCCGGCTGCACGCGGCGCTTGACAGCCATATAGACCTTGACCATCTTCAGTACACCCGGTGCCAGGTCGTCACCCGCGGTAATCTTGTTGCGCTTTTCTTCCAGGCGCGCGTCAAAATCCTTGCGTAGCTCTTCCAGCTGGCGTGCAGCCGTTTCCAGTTGCTGGTTGGCTTCCTCATTCTTCAGGCGGATCTCGAACCACCTGGCCCTGTCCAGCCCGTCGAGGTAGGCGCGGGTGATCTTGCTGCCGGCCTTGAGCTTGTCGGGGCCACCATCAGCGGTCTTGCCGGTGAGCAACTTTTCAACGCGCTGGAAGATGTCACCCTCCATGATGCGCAGCTGGTCGTTCAGATCTTTCTTGATACCGGCGATCTGATCCTCTTCGATCTGCAGGGAACGGGCGTCTTTCTCGACACCGTCGCGGGTGAATACCTGCACGTCGATGATGGTTCCGTCCATACCGGAGGGCACGCGCAGCGAGGTATCCTTAACGTCCGAGGCTTTCTCACCGAAAATGGCGCGCAGCAATTTCTCTTCCGGTGTCAGCTGGGTCTCGCCCTTGGGCGTCACCTTGCCGACCAGGATGTCACCCGGCTTCACCTCGGCGCCGATATACACGATACCGGACTCATCCAGCTTGCCCAGCGCACCCTCGCCCACGTTGGGGATATCACCGGAGATTTCTTCCGGCCCCAGCTTGGTATCACGCGCCACGCAGGTCAGTTCCTCGATATGAATGGTGGTAAAGCGGTCTTCCTGCACCACCCGTTCGGAGATCAGGATCGAGTCCTCGAAGTTGTAACCGTTCCAGGGCATGAAAGCGATGCGCAGGTTCTGGCCCAGCGCCAGCTCGCCCATGTCGGTACTCGGCCCGTCGGCCAGCACGTCACCGCGCGCAACCACATCGCCCGGCGATACCAGCGGCCGCTGGTTGATACAGGTATTCTGGTTGGAACGCGTGTACTTGGTGAGATTGTAGATATCCACGCCCGGCTCGCCCGCCACGGTCTCGTCGTCGTTGACACGCACCACGATACGACCCGCATCGACGGTTTCGACCACACCGCCGCGCTTCGACACTACGGTAACACCGGAATCGACCGCCACGGTACGCTCGATACCGGTACCCACCAGCGGCTTCTCGGCGCGCAGGGTCGGCACCGCCTGACGCTGCATGTTGGAACCCATCAACGCGCGGTTGGCGTCGTCATGCTCCAGGAACGGGATCAGGGCTGCCGCCACGGAAACGATCTGCTTGGGAGAAACGTCGATGTAGTCCACCCGGTCCGGCGTCGACAGTGTGAATTCGTTCTGGTGGCGACAGGAAACCAGCTCGTCGGTCAGCTTGCCTTTGGCATCCACCGTGGCATTGGCCTGGGCAATCACGTACTGCCCTTCCTCGATCGCCGACAGGTACTGGACTTCATCGGTCACCCGGCTGTCCACCACCTTGCGGTAGGGTGTTTCCAGGAACCCGTACTCGTTGGTGCGCGAATACACGGCCAGCGAATTGATCAGGCCGATGTTCGGACCTTCAGGCGTCTCGATCGGACACACCCGGCCGTAGTGCGTAGGATGCACGTCGCGTACCTCGAAACCGGCGCGTTCACGGGTCAGACCACCCGGACCGAGCGCCGATACGCGGCGCTTGTGGGTCACTTCGGAGAGCGGGTTGTTCTGGTCCATGAACTGCGACAGCTGGCTGGAGCCGAAGAATTCCTTGATGGCGGCAGCCACCGGCTTGGCATTGATCAGCTCCTGCGGCATCAGGCTTTCAGACTCGGCCACGCTGAGGCGCTCGCGCACGGCGCGTTCAACACGCACCAGGCCGATGCGGAATACGTTTTCCGCCATCTCACCCACACAACGAATACGACGGTTGCCAAGGTGGTCGATATCGTCGACCACACCGTTACCGTCACGAATATTCACCAGCGTGGTCATGACATCGAGGATGTCCGAGCTGTCACCGCGTTCCTCGACGGCCTGTATCGCGCTTTCGTCCTTCTTCTCCGCACGCTGTTTGAAATACACGCTGTCATACAGGATGCCCAGACCGGTGTCACCCTCGCGGCCGACGCGACGGTTGAATTTCATGCGGCCAACCGCGGACAGGTCATAGCGCTCGAAGGTAAAGAACAGGTTGTGGAACAGGTTCTGCGCGGCATCCTTGGTAGGCGGCTCGCCCGGACGCATCATGCGGTAAATTTCCACCTGTGCTTCCAGCTGCGTTGTCGTTGGATCGATACGCAGGGTATTGGAAATGTAGGGGCCGCGATCGAGATCGTTGGTGTATATCGTACGAATTTCACTGATACCGGCCTCGCGCAGTGCGGCAATCAGTTCTTCGGTGAGCTCGTCGTTGGCATTGGCAATGACTTCACCCGTTTCGGTATTGACCACGCTGTGCGACAGCACCTTGCCCAGCAGGTACTCTTCCGGCACCTCCAGGGTCTTGACCCCGGATTTCTCCAGTTCGCGGATGTGACGCGCGGTCACGCGGCGCCCTTCCTCGACAATGACCTTGTTCTTTACCTTGATATCGAACAGGGCGGTTTCGCCACGCAGGCGTTCCGGCACCAGGTCCAGTTCAATCTTGTCCTTGCCGATGCGGAAGGTATTGGTGTCGAAGAAAATATCGATAATCTGCTCGGTTTCATACCCGAGTGCACGCAACAGCACGGTGGCCGGCAGCTTGCGACGGCGGTCGATGCGCACAAACAGCGAATCCTTGGCGTCGAACTCGAAGTCCAGCCAGGAACCACGGTAGGGAATCACGCGTGCGGAAAACAACAGCTTGCCGGAGGAATGACTCTTGCCCTTGTCGTGATCAAAGAACACACCTGGCGAACGGTGTAACTGGGAAACGATTACGCGCTCGGTACCGTTGATCACAAAGGTGCCATTGTCCGTCATCAGCGGCAGTTCGCCCATATAGACTTCCTGCTCCTTGATATCCTTGATGGACTTGTTGGCGCCTTCCTTGTCATAAATAATCAGTCGCACCAGGGCGCGCAGCGGTGCCGCGTAGGTCATGCCGCGCAACTGGCATTCCTTGACGTCGAATACCGGCGTACCCAGGCGGTAACTTACATAATCCAGTGCCGCGGTACCGGCATAACTGGTAATGGGGAACACCGACGAAAACGCTGCGTGCAGGCCCTTGTCCTGGCGCTTGTCCTGGTCGGTATCGGCTTGCAGAAACGCCCGATAGGAATTCAGCTGGGTCGCGAGCAGGTATGGCACATCCATAATGCTCTGCCGCTTGCCGAAATCCTTGCGGATACGTTTCTTTTCGGTAAAGCTGTAGGCCATCGGTGTTCCTCTCTAAGTAATTCTGTATGTAGCTAACGGGAAAAGGCCGGCAGCGAAAATCCGCTACCAGCCACTCCCGGACATCGGAATGCCTGCAGGCATCAAGGTCGTTATTTGACCTCGACGGATGCGCCGGCTTCTTCCAGTTGCTTCTTGATGTCTTCGGCCTCGTCCTTGGACGCGCCTTCCTTGACCGGTGAAGGTGCACCTTCGACCAGTTCCTTGGCTTCCTTCAGACCCAGGCCGGTGATGCTGCGCACAGCCTTGATCACGGACACCTTGTTGGAACCGAAGCTCGTCATCACCACGTCGAACTCGGTCTTCTCTTCGGCTGCAGCCCCGGCATCACCACCGGCAGCTGCCGGGGCGGCTGCCACAGCGGCGGCTGCGGATACACCGAATTTTTCTTCCATTGCGGAGATCAGATCGACGACCTCCATCACACTCATGTTGGAAATTGATTCCAGGATGTCTTCTTGAGACGCTGCCATAATTGCTTACTCCAAAAAAATAGTTACGTAAAAAGTCTAGGCTGACTGTTTCTGGTCGCGGATCGCGGCCACCGTACGAACCAGTTTGCCGGGCACCTCGTTGAGGGTGCGGACAAACTTTTCGGTCGGGGCTTTCATCACGGCCATGAGCAGGCTGATTGCCTGGTCGCGGGTCGGCATCTTCGCCAGACGATCCAGATCAGCTGCTGCGAGCATTTCACCGCCAAACGACACCAGCTTCGGCACCAACCTGTCATGCTCTTTGGCAAAGTCCTTCACCAGTCGCGCAGCTGCACCCGGCTCTTCCCGGGAAAAAGCCAGCAACAGCGGGCCGGTCAGACCGTCCTGCATGCATTCAAAGTCAGTACCTTCAACGGCACGTTTGGCCAGCGTGTTCTTGACCACCCGAAGATAGACCCCGCCATCGCGCGCCTTCGCACGCAGCTCGGTCATCTCTTCAACGGTAAGACCACAATACTCGGCAGCAACGGCTGAATGCGCCTCGGCGGCGATTACAGCAACCTCGGAAACTACAGCCTTTTTCGCTTCAAGACTTAGTGCCACCTGATTACCTCCCAATGTTAAAAGGGGACAGATTTATTTTTCAAACCTGTCCGGTTGAACAAACGCAAACACACGACAGAAAAATAAATCTGTCCCCTTTTAACCGTTACAGCGCCTGAACCCGGTCGGGTTCAGAACACCGGTTGCGGTGGCCTCGAACAGGACAGAACCTTGTCGGGGCGTCACCATCTGCGCAGGTTACCGGGTTCCCCGGTCATTAAGCCTTGCGGCACCTGCGGTCTTTGACGGCTTCCCGAACGTTCCGGGCAGCGTCAAAACAATCGGGCATACCGTAAAGCCACGGCATGCCCGGGATTCCGGAAGTTACGCTTCCAGCGTTGCCTGGTCGACGACCAGGCCCGGCCCCATCGTCGACGAGACCGTCACTTTCTTCATGAACACGCCTTTGGCCGAGGCCGGTTTCAGCTTGTTCAGGTCAGTAATCAGCGCCTGCAGATTTTCTTTCAGGTCGGCCGGTTTGAAATCCACCTTGCCGATAGAACAGTGAATAATACCGGCCTTGTCGGTGCGGTAACGCACCTGGCCGGCCTTGGCATTCTTTACTGCAGTGGCCACGTCCGGGGTTACGGTACCTACTTTCGGGTTGGGCATCAGGCCGCGCGGACCCAGGATCTGGCCCAGCTGGCCGACCACGCGCATGGCGTCGGGGCTTGCAATCACAACGTCGAAGTCCATGTTGCCTTTTTTGACTTCCTCCGCCAGGTCATCCATACCGACGATGTCCGCGCCAGCCTCTTTGGCGGCATCCGCGTTGGCGCCCTGCGTAAAGACCGCAACGCGCACGGTTTTACCGGTACCGTTGGGCAACACGGTAGAGCTGCGCACGACCTGGTCGGATTTACGTGGATCCACGCCGAGATTGATACTGACATCGACGGATTCCCTGAATTTGGGCGAGGCCACCTCGCTCAACAGCGCCAGCGCCTCCTCGACCGGATACTGCTTGCCGGGCTCGACTTTTTCGCTGATCATTTTGGCTCGTTTGCTCAGTTTGGCCATGACTAGTTCACCCCTTCGGTATCCAGACCCATGCTGCGCGCAGTACCCGCAACGGTCCGCACGGCGGCGTCCATATCGGCCGCGGTCAGGTCAGGCATCTTGATATTGGCGATTTCTTCCAGCTGGGCACGGTTCACCTTGCCCACCTTGACGGTGTTGGGCGTACCCGAGCCCTTGGCGATACCGGCCGCCTTCCTCAGCAGCACGGCTGCCGGGGGGGTTTTGGTGATAAAGGTGAAACTGCGGTCACCGTAGACGGTAATAACCACCGGCACCGGCATGCCTTTCTCGAGACTCTGCGTCTGCGCATTGAACGCCTTGCAGAATTCCATGATATTGACGCCGTGCTGGCCCAGCGCGGGGCCGACCGGTGGACTGGGGTTGGCGTCCTGGGCCGGCACCTGCAGCTTGATATACGCCTCGATTTTCTTAGCCATGAATCATACTCCTGATGGGTACAAACGCCTCGCGGCTCCCCATTAAAACACCGGGGACAGAATTTAATTCTGTCCCCCTACCTTATTTGGGACAGAATTTAATTCTGTCCCCCTACCTTATTTAACCTTTCTCGACCTGGCCAAATTCCAGGTCAACCGGCGTGGAACGACCGAAAATCATCACTGCGACCCGCAGCTTGCTCTTTTCGTAGTTGACTTCTTCCACCACACCGTTGAAATCATTGAAGGGTCCGTCGGTAACCCGCACCACTTCACCCGGCTCGAACAGTACTTTCGGCCGCGGTTTCTCGGTGCCTTCCTGGATACGCTGCAGGATGGCATCGGCTTCCCGGTCGGTAATTGGCGCCGGGTGGTCGGTGGTGCCGCCGATAAAACCCAACACCTTGGGCACGTCCTTCACCATGTGCCAGGTGTCGTTATCCATCTCCATCTGCACCAGCACGTAACCGGGGAAGAACTTGCGCTCGCTACGGCGTTTTTGCCCTTCGCGCATCTCCACGACTTCTTCGGTGGGAATCAGGATTTCACCGAACCTGTCCTGCATCCCGTTACGCTCGATGCGATCGAGCAGGGACTGTTTGACCCGATTCTCGAACCCGGAATAGGCGTGCACTACATACCAACGCATCGCCATCTGTTCAGCCTCCCTGTCCAGTCAGCAAGCGAATTGCCCACAAAAGAACCATGTCCATCAGCCACAGCACGATACCCATCAGCACCACCACAAACAGGACGGCCAGCGTGGTCTGCACAGTCTCGGCCCGGGTAGGCCAGACTACCTTGCGGACTTCCGTGCGCGTATTCGCGATAAAGGCCCAGGTCGAACGGCCCAACGCGGTCTGCGATGCCACGAACACGGAAAGACCGGCAATCGCCAGCAAACCCAGTACGCGCAACAGCAGCGACTGGTCCGCAAACCAGTAGAAAGCCACTACGCCGCCACCGAGCAGGGCCAGCGCCAGCGTCAATTTTACGGTATCCAGGCTGGATGCCTGTGCTTCTGTATTCATACGTCCTGTCTAAAAGGCTTGGGACGGAATTCAATTCTGTCCCCGTCTTTACTATGGCAGGCCAGGAGGGAATCGAACCCCCAACCTGCGGTTTTGGAGACCGCTGCTCTGCCAATTGAGCTACTGGCCTAACTAACACAAGGGGCAGGGACGGCGCCTGGCGCCATCCCTGCCTGCAAACAAAATTACTCGATAATCTTCGAGACCACGCCGGCGCCGACCGTGCGTCCGCCTTCGCGGATCGCAAAGCGCAGCCCTTCTTCCATCGCAATCGGCGCAATCAGCGACACCGTCATCTTGATGTTGTCGCCC
>JALSRZ010000096.1 GCA_026984515.1 Thiohalobacter sp.
CCGGGCAAGCAGCTCCCGGCCGCGCTCGTTCTTCTCCGGGGAGACGGCAGCGGTCTGCCGGCATTCGACGACCAGCCTGTTGATGCTGTCAGCCAGCACCTTGTGCTGGCTATCCAGGGCATCAATGCCCAGCAACCAGTCTTTACTCCACGTTAAAAACGCTGTCACGCCACAAGCTTCCTGTTGATGTCATTCCGGGCCGGTAACAGAAACACGGACAGGGGTAAGTGTGGGCACCCATGCTGCTGCGAAAATAGACCCGCAGCCGGGAAGCGTCAATATATGATGAGGAGTTCTGCCGGCATTAATCCGCATTAGCTGACGTGCGTCAACCCGGGAGGCAGGCAGACGAATCAGGCCTGCTGGACAACCAGGTGGTCGATCACACCTTTCACGCCAAGTATCGACTCCGCGAGCCGTGGGGTGTATTGCTTGCTCCGCCAGTTCGGAACATAACCGCTGAGCGTTACCAGACCCTGGTCGACCTCGACCGTGATACTGTCGTGCTCCAGGCAGGTGCACCGTGTGATAGCTGACTTTACGTCGCCGGCAATGACCTGGTCTCCCGGAATCAGCTCAGGAACCACCACCAGGTTGTTGACAACGCCGACTACGCCCTGAATATCCAGTATCAGCGCTTCAGCACGGCTGCGTTGCCAGTAGGCGTCGACTTCACCCTCCAGCTGTACACGGCCGCCTACTACGCTGACACTGACATCACGCGCACCGATACTGGCATTCCAGCCCAGTATGTGTTCGGCATGGCTGCGGATATCTGCGTCGGTGGGAATATCTGCCGTACGCGCAACGGCCAGTTCACTGCGTACCGAGCGTATACCCGGCACACAGGCAACCAGGTCCCTGGCGACGCCGGCTGTATAAAGCGTCGGCGCATCTCCGCGAAGGGTGACACTGCCCTCTTCGACAACGACGGTTATCCGCGCGCTATTCACCCGGCTGTCACGCGAAAGCGCTTCCACAACATCGCTTCTTATTTCCGGGTCGGAATGCTCCATGCAAGCACCTCCGGCAATCTGCTCAGAACAGGCACAGCATAGCGCTTTCCCACGGGTGTTTATTGACGCCGGTCAAGTTGGGGGCAGAGCCGCTTCAGTCCCGTTCCATTACCCAGTGCATGGCACGCCTGGTAAGCTCCTGTCCGGAAACCAGCTGCAGTTTTTTCTTGATATTCTCGCGGTGTGTTTCAATGGTTTTGATACTGAGCTGGAGATGATCGGCAATTTTTCCTGTCGTCATTCCGCGACCGATCAGCTCAAAGACTTCCAGCTCCCGGTTGGAAAGCCGCTGCATGGGGGACTGTCCGGGCACCCTGACGGCACCGGTCAACCCATCCAGCAGGCGATCGGTCAATTCCTCACTCAGATACACCTTGCCGCCAAGAACCCGGTATATCGCCCTGATAATATTATCAGGAGCTTCCTGTTTGTTCAGGTAGCCCAGCGCCCCCGCCGCCAGCACCCGCTCTGCAAACAGCGATGCATCGTGCATCGAGGCCACCAGCATGCGCACGTCGCTGTATTGCGCCCTGATGCGCTCAATCAGGTTGATACCACTGCCGCCGGCCAGCGACAGGTCAATGATAACCAGGTCGGGCGCACTGGCTGCAACCAGCTGCAGGGCCTCGGTTTCATCAGCCGCTTCACCACAGACCTCAAGATCGGGTTCATCACCGATGAGCCGGGCAAAACCCTTTCTTACCAGCGGGTGGTCGTCCACGATCAATATGCGTTTCATACGGCGCCCTGCCCTGCGGGATTCAGCGGGAAACAGCACCGCACGCGGGTACCACCATCATCATGGGTGTAGATATCCAGGCTGCCACCGAACAGCCGGCAGCGATGGAACATGGTCCGCATACCCAGACCCTGGCGATCATGCAGGTCTTCGGGCAGTCCCGTACCATCGTCGCGAATCTCGATGACGGCTTCGTGCTCGTCGGCTTCCAGTATCAGCGTAATCTCGCTGGCCCGGGCGTGTTTTACGGCATTGTTGATCGCTTCCTGCACAATGCGGTACACATGCGTTGCCGTTTCATTATCCGAAATCAGGATCGGGTTCTCATGTTGCAGGCTGATTTTTATTCCGCTCTGGGCGGAGACCCGCCCGGCAAGCGCCTCCAGGGCGCTGACCAGTCCTCGCGCATCCATTGGCACGGGTATCAGCCCGTGCGACAGGGCCCGGACATCGGACAGGGCCTGGTCGATACTGCGGGCAAGCTGCCCTGCAATCTGCTGTTCCTGCGACGCGGTATCCAGACGCTTCACCAGGCTGCGCGCCAGCAGCCCCATGCCGGTAAGCTGCTGACCCAGCCCGTCGTGCAGTTCACGGCCAAGCAGATGCTGTTGACGCCGGGGGATTTCCGCAACTTCATTCTGCAGGTTCTGGTGCTCCTGCATGAGTCCCCAGGCCTGTAGCGCAACGGCAGCGACCTCCGGCAGTGCTGCCAGCGTTTCATCGGATTTCACGATATAATCGATCGCACCGGCCTTCATGGCTTCTACCGCCAGCCCTTCACCTTTCCTGCTGGAAGTGATCAGCACCGGGTAAGGGGCATTGCCACCGGGCCGCAGCAACTCGATACCATCGCCATCCGGCAGTTGCCGGCTGGCGATCACCAGCTCGTACGCCCTGTTTTCCAGTGCGCCACGCGCCTGTTTCAGCGTATCAACCATGCTCAGCTGTATGGTGTTCGTCACCGGGTCGAGCCTGGCATACTGCTCGAACGCCTGCTGAATACGCTCGCGATGCGCGGATTCGGACTCCACCAGCAAAACCGATGGCGGCTTACCCCTGCCTGTCATGACATTC
>JALSRZ010000097.1 GCA_026984515.1 Thiohalobacter sp.
ATTGCTCGGCGAGCCCCAGGGTATGTTTAACACCCTTTATCTCCCTTTCAAGACGCGCGGAGAAACTGTTCCTGAATTCGGTGATCTTTGCAAGATAGGGTTCAGGATTATCAATTATTTCCTGCGAGGCATCCCGAATACCTTCGCACGTATTTTTGGTGTAGATCGGCATATCACCATACAGATCCCGGGTTGTATTCAGGTCAGAGACAATCAGGGGAATGCCAAGGACAATGGCTTCAGAGGCCGCGCTGGGTTGAGTGCCTTCACGTGTG
This sequence comes from Thiohalobacter sp., assembly GCA_026984515.1. Lineage (GTDB taxonomy): Bacteria > Pseudomonadota > Gammaproteobacteria > DSM-19610 > DSM-19610 > Thiogranum. Next base: position 276 of record JALSRZ010000097.1, read on the forward strand.
GTAAGAACCAGTGCAGCCGAAGACCGGGCAAACAGCGTGTTGAAGTCTTCATCATTCAGGTAGCCGCTCAACAACAGGTTCGGTGGCAGCCTGTTTCTTGTTTCGGGTGGCAGTTTCTCGGCGAACCAGGTCATCACAAAAATAATCCCGGGCAGTTCGGTGGCAGCCTGTACAAGCTCGTTGATCGGTTCGTCAGGAGCAAAACTCCACGGTACTATGATATAGGGTTTTTCCCCAATCCCAATACGCTCAAGCAGGTCAGTCTGAGCGGGTGATTCCAGTACGGGAAGCGGGTCACGAAGGGTAATTGTCTCCAGCTCGAAGCGCCTTGCGTACACTTCCACGTCCCGGTTGTGCACAAGGGTTATATTTGCCCGACGTAGCAGCGTTTTTGCCAGGGGCCAGTTTAGCCACCTGCTGTAGATCATGGCGTTATGACAGTCGGCTACAAGTCTGCTCCCTGTCAATTTGCAATATGCAGATGCAATATAGAGCACCGGCGTGGGAGGTAATTGTATAAATACAACGGTTGGTTTCTTTCGGACCAGGTCCGCTATTGTGCCGAAGGTCTTGAAAATATAGGAAAGGGCCTTGTGGAATTTTGACCGCTCCTCCCAGGGCTTGTAGTAGTAGCATGCATCAAGGTCAAATTCCCTGGCCAGCGATTCGGTCCTGCGTTGAAAGATGCGCCAGACAATGAACAGGCCTGCTTTGGGTGTTGGCATTTGAATCGATTACCTTCTGTGACTGAATAAATGTTCAGGAAGTCATGGTCGCACTGACTGGAGGAATATCTTGATATATGGCCACAACAGGTGCGCAGGCCACCACGGGCCGCGATGCCTTCGCATATATATCAGGTAGTCGTGGAACTGAAACCCGCGCGGGCTGTTCAGTTTCTGCATTCTCTCCAGCATGGGAAGACTGGTGTCTTCCCAGGTGCCTTCTATTGAATTTTCGCTGCACGTGCCTAGATAACCGGGAGCCAGCCATACCGTGCAGCCCTGTTGCAGCGCCCTGAAGCAGTAGTCATGATCTCCCCAGCGATGCAGGAAAACAGGGTCGAGATTGCCAACCCTGGCGACGACGCTGGCCGGTATCAGGACACAGTTTCCATTGGAGGCATCACACTGAATAGCATTCTCCCCCGGTGGTATGCGTTCCAGTTTTACCCGTCCCCAGCGCAAACGGTGACGTTTTACGCCACCGTAGGTAAAGTTTCCGGTGGTTGCATCCTGCATTGCGCTACCTGTTATGGCTGTATCGAAACCGCTGTCAGCCAGTTGCCGGTTTGTCTTTAACAGGACTTCAAGTGCGTTTCTGTACAGGATGCTGTCATCGTTGAGCCACAAGTAGTAATCAAATCCTTTTTCGATTGCGGCAGAAAAAGACCGGTGCATTCCACGGTTCCAGAACAGTCTGCCATCACCCTCCAGTATATGAACGCCCGGAAACCGCTCCTTGACTGCATCGGATGTATTGTCAGTACTGCCATCATCAAGAAGAAACACATCTATAGCAACGTGATCAAGAATGGTTTGCTCATACAGGGCGTTCAGGCAGGACAAGGTGTGCTCACGCCGGTTATGGCAGGCCATGATGACTGCCAGCGTCCGGGCATTTCTGTCCTGAGAAGATCCGCTGTTAGTGAGTGCTGGATGGGAATTCATGTTTTCACAGGGCGATGTGGGTGAATATTCTTCAGGATGGATTAAAGCACTGGTTTCGTGTGACTGTAAACCAGGCCTGAGTGAAAACATCTGTTTTCCGATACAAATGCAGGCATCAACAGGCACCCTGTTCCCGATTGGCCATTAATGAGAAGACAGAATCCAGTCGGTCTATTTTATAATCCAGGCTGAACAGGGTCTCCATCCGCTTCGTGGACTCCCGTCCCATCCTCATTCTCAGATCCATATCCTGTATCAGGGCTATCAGGTGTGTTGTCGTTGTTTCAACCGCGTGCTCAAAGTACTCATCGCTCCGCAGGTCATAGTCCCCTGTATCGATCAGAAATCCGTTTTCACCATGAGCAACAAACTCCGGTATCGAGGTGATTCCGGTCGTTATGACCGGCAGGCCGGCAGCCATGGCTTCCAGGATGGACATACCGGGGGTGTCATAGCGGGTCGGTATGACATAGATATCCGCCTTCCTGTAGAAATAGGAGATAAGCCGGGGAGGGTAGACGGGGGTAAAGATTACATTGCTCCTGGACTGGCTTCTAAGGTAGGCATCGCGGGTTCTTGCCAGGCAGGCTTCGCTTACCGGGTAGAAATCCGTGTGTTTTTTATAGTTCGAGGCCATGACCAGGCTTAGCTGATAGTCGCCGCTCAGCGTGGCTTCAACCCGCTCAAATGCACTGAAGAGTATATCGGCCCCTTTCCGGGTTGCATCGCTTCCCGACAGGAAGATCATTACCGAGTTTTTCTTCTTTTCCCGGAGCCGGTTTTTCCTGACGACCGGGAAGGAAGGGTACAGTACCTCTATTTTCTTTTCCGGGTCGACCAGATCCGGTTTGGCGTAGTGTGACATGACGAAGATTTTGCGGATGTCCGGATCATCGACCAGTTCCTGCTCAAAATGGCGGTGTTCAAATTCCAGCACTCGGGGCAGGCTGGTTCTGACCGTAACCGGGTGCGGGCCATCCTGGTAGATTGCATCGACGTTTTTAAGCAGGTGTGTCAGCAGGCGATTGCCGTGATACTGTTGTGTAAGCCTGGTAAACACCAGGTGATCCGGTGCATGCCTGGCAACGATATTCATGCGGGGGTGATTTTTAGTATATACGATGATTTTCCGGTTACCTTTGCTGGCGACGTAGTACGCTAGAACAGCAACCTCCCTGAGTTTGGCGAGCAAGCGGGATTTGTACTGTACCAGTACGTATAGAATCCCCAGCGGTTTGGCAAGGGTTATTAGTGCTCGATCAAGGAACATGAAGGTCAGGGATATCCTGTAAGGTTCGCTATCATTCGTGAATGAAGCCGCTATGGCTGGCAAAGCCCCGGTGACCACCTGAAGCTCAGGCGCGAGAAGTAGTGCTTGTCATAGGTCAGTGGCACCTGCCGGTCATCACCGTCCAGCGCATTCACAGCTGCGGCAATCGATTGCATCGAGTGGCGGATTGCTTCCGCGTAAGCACCGCTGCTTCCCTCGACACGAAGACCGATCGACGGGTTGGTGTTGATTTCATAAACGGCCGGTTTGTCGCCATCAAATCCAAAATCCACTCTTCCGTACTCGATATTGGCAATATCAAAAACGCGGCGCATGTAGTCCGCGTATGGATTTTCCGTCATCTCCTGTACCGAGGCTGCCAGATCCTCCTCCGTGGCCAGTTTGATATCCCCGTATTTAACAAACGGGCTGGCCTCGGTTACCGGGTTGGCGGCGATCATGTGATCGCCAATGCGGTACAGGGTGGAGCGGCGGTAGATGTTCGGCCGGTGCTCCCGGTTGATGAATTCGATCACCAGCATGTACTGTAACGGAAAGCCGGAATCGCGCAATTCCTCCAGGCGACGGACCAGGGTTGCCTGGTCGGGTATCAGGTCCTGGAAATCCTGTTTGTGGTGGGACGCGCACTTCAGGAACACCGGGAAAAGAGACGGCTCCGGGTCCAGGGCGGCCGGGTAGGCGCGAAACCGGTTCAGACCGGTCTTGTGGAGGCGAAACAGCAGTTCTTCCCGTTGGCAGCTCCTGGCGGGGTCATTGAGCACGCGGATACCGCCACTGCGCAGCTGCTGGAACAGGTTGCCGGCCATGGCCAGCTCAAAGTGGCGTAACCGGTCCAGGTCGGTGAATATACAGGCCGCCGCCCGGATGCCGGACTGGCGTGCCAGCCAGTTGTAGGAACGGACCTTGACCACGGCCTTGCGATACGGCGACTTGAGGATGCCGTTCAGCGGCGGGCGATGGCTTGCTGTAGTAAAGAAGTATATCATCAACTCATTGTATTTTAATGTAAATAAACTTAAATCCAGTACCTGTTGAATGGTTGTCCCGAATCTTATAACCTAAGTCGGCGAGAAGTAGCAAGACGTTAACAAATAACACCAAAGAGGTGAAAACCATGAATAAAATAATCAAACTGGACGCAACCAAACTGCTTGGCAATACACAGAAAGGCCGCATCATGGCGGGCCAGAAACCTGTTGGCAGAAAGCCAAAATAGGCGTCATTCGACAGTGTGCCGGCGGAGTGATTCCGCCGGCCACGCAGGTCCTCTCCAGTCACCTGATTACGCGGTCGCGCAGAAATTAACCAGCCCGCCTGGATTCATCAAGGGCAACCATGACGGAGTCGCGAAACCGTTTTTTCCCTTCGGTTGATAACGGACTGCAGGCACGTGCAGCCATACACGCACGCCTGCGGGAAAGTCTGACGCACATTTTTGAACAGTGCGAAGGTCATGTCACGATTGATCGGTTCCGTGCTGACACGCTGCTTCGACGAACCACGACCGGTGAACGCCTGCCTCCCGTCCTGTTCGGTCATTATTTTCGTCTGGTCGAAGTGATCGAGAACGGCTCGCTGGATCAGGTGCAGCAGGCTGTCGATACCCTTTTGAGCCATGCATCCGTTGCGGACGTTATGCCGATGCGCGTTCGTCCCCTGACCCGGCAGGAATTTACCGCCGAAGAGGAGGTGGATTTGCGCCGCGAATTTGTTTCCGATTCGTTACGTGATGAACAGATCCGTCACCTGGATGCCAACGGGCTGACTTCGACGCTTGAACAATTCGATCGCTCGCTGACGATCCTGCGCACGCATGCTCCACAAACCTATGGAGAAATCGATGCGCTGGTCTGCGAATTTGTACCCGCGCTTGGGCACCCCTGGGAGGGCATGGAGTTTGACGGTTGCAGCAGCCTGGAGCGCTGGGGCACCGTGTTGATTAACGCAAAGCTGCCGAGGACCGATCTCCAGCTTTGTGAAGCCATCACCCATGAAAGCGCGCATAATGCGCTGTTTGCAATGGCGCCGGTCAACTTCCACGTGGAAAATGACCCGGACGAGTTGTACAAATCACCGCTGCGCCTGGATCCACGGCCTGTGAATGGCATCTACCACGCCACTTTCGTTCTGGCACGCATGTGTTTTGCCATGCGGGAAGTAGCAGCATCTGCGACCGCCGGTGTCGCCTTGCAGGAAGAAGCCAGGAAGCTCGCCAAAGAGAGTGCCAGGTTGTTCGCTGATGGTTACGAAGTGCTGGATCAACATGCGCGTTACACCGCGGAAGGGCGACATATTATGGCGGATGCAGCTCAATATATGGCTAACAGCAACTGATAGATATTTGCATCCTGGATGATGGACGCCGATCGTACAGCCGATAAGCTGTCCGGGCCAGGAAAAGTATTTGTACCGGGAGACAGGCATCCACGTATTCCCTGGTGCCAGGTTCATCTGTTCACTTGCGTGCCGGCTCTGGCTTCAGTGAAATACCCTGCGCCTGTGTTTACAGTATCCCCTCGCCGTAATCCCAGCATGACAAATCGCGTCCCGATATTCTTTCCAGTTCGGCTCGTTCGGGCAGGTAGACTGACCTGAGAAATTCAATGTCTTCCTTTTTGATGGCTGCCCCGGCCATGAAGTCAAAGCGATCCAGCAGGCGCCCGGTTTTCAGGCCGACTGTGCTCCTGGAAAATCGGCCTGCATAGTAGTTGAACATGATCCGCGTCCAGCCCCAGCTTTTGTGTACGCGTTTATCCGGCTGTTCAGGTCTGAAATCGGGGTCCAGGCCAAGGTAGTTATAGATATCAGCGAGTGTCTGGCCCCGGTTTTTCCTGATCTGGTCTTCAAAAATGATGGTCCGGAGCCGGTCTGAAGGGATGTGCTTCAACCAGGTGTTGAGATACCTTGCATACAGGCCGTACTCAAGGATGCGCATCTTGGGCATTTCCGTAGCGACCTTTCTGAGGCCGAGCAGTGGTGACGCCGACCCTTTTTTCATCCAGTGTAAATAGGCGGAAACCGCCCGGCGGACAGGGTCGCGCAGTACTACGATGAATCTGGCTTCCGGGAACTTCTCCGAGATGAGTTCGGGAATGGTTGGCAGCGACTCATCGAATTCGATCTGGCTGGACGAGTTGTGCCAGTAGGGCACACGATCATAGAAATAGGTTGTCGACGCTTCACCGGTTAACTTGCCCGGGTCCAGATCCTTGAAATAGTCTAAATACCAGTCGTCGCCTTTGCTATAGAGTTCAGCCGAGCCAAAGTAGTGAAGCTCTTTCGGGGTAGGCAGGGAGGTTCCCGGGTGCTGGTCGAGCATATTCCATAACCAGGTGGTGCCGGCTTTCTGCGCGCCGATGATAAAAAATGCCGGCTCATTCCTGGCTGGTGCGTTCAATCTGTCGTTCTCCATTACTCCGGGTGTCGCTGGCAATGAAGTGGAATCAGCCACTGTCCGGTAAACGCAACAGTCGCCTGCCTGTACCCGGCTCAAAACGCACCAGCGATGCCCACCGGTACCCAGCCTCGAGGTGTCGTGAACTAACCAGCAGTAACAGCAATACCAGGAATGCCACCGAAGATAATACTGCCCCGGAAACACTTTGTGACGCCATGCTGGCGGGGAACAGGCTGAGAATGATATTGCCCAGGCTGTAGCTCAGCAGTGAGGAGCGGGAAAAGGAAAGCGGTACCCGGGTCCAGTCCGGCATTTTACCATGCAGGGGTATGATCCGGGACAGTACAAACAGCGTGACCGCGCAGGCGATCAGTCCGACTGCGTAATAACCGATGTGGTTGTGCGAACGATACTGGTAGTTGGCGAAGCGCCGGATCACGCCAGCCAGTGAGACATCCGCTGCCAGCCAGGCTACGATGGTAATGCACACTGTTGCCATCGCAAGCAGGGTGTAGTTGAACGGTTTCAGGCCCGCTTCTTTCCAGTTGTGCAGGCTGGCGGCGACCAGCATGCCCGCGAACACGAAGGTCATGCCGTGCCAGACGCTGGGACCATCGAGCGTGCTGCCTGTGCCCAGCAGGATGCCGGCGAGGGCGTCCATGCGGCCCAGGGGAACACCTGAATACTGGTCGAGGATCGTATTCCCCAGCCAGATTGCGAACAGCATCATTACCAGCGACAGTGAACCGGTGCGGCAGCGTATCCAGATGATGGGGATGGCGAGCAGCATGGCGACGCTGTACAGGCGCAGGATATTTCCGAACACGGCGCTGTCCATGAACAGCATCGCACGGGTGGCTTCCCGGAGGCTCATGTGGTCGCCGATTACCCCCGCGATGACCGTTAACTGGTATCCCAGGTAGCACTGGGCGCTGCGCAATATCAGCCTTCGCACCACCGTTGGCAGACCGTTCTCCTGGGCTTTACGGGCGTACACCAGCTCTAGCATCATGCCGAACATGAAGACGAACAGCGGGGTTGCGGTGCGGGTGAACACCTTGACCTTCAGCGCATCGTCGCCCAGTGCCGCAAAGCCTCCGAAGGCCAGCATGGCGTGTGAGAACAGGGCCAGGACGATGGCGTACGAGCGGGCCACATCGATAAAATTAAGCCGCGACAGTTTTTTTCCGCTCATGGTGTGCTCGTGCGACAATGGATTTCCGGCAGTGGATTGCGCCACACGGATGATTCCGCAGGTGAAGGTAAATACCCGGTCCCGGTTACGTTATCACTACAGGTACAGGCGCGGCAAGCGACCCCTGGTGTGTGCTGTGCCGGGTAAATGCGGTGCGGCCTGATCATGCCTTGTCTTGCTTTCCGGGCGGAGGGACGGTGGAGGTGCGACTCCAGTCGCTGCAGAGCCGGGCAACCCGGCCCGTGAGCCGACGCAGGCGGGCACGGTTCACACTCAGCCAGCCACGCCCGCACCCATAGCGTTCCGCCATTCGGTCCGCCGAGTAACGCCCAAGGCGCAGGCCCCACTCGTGGGCCGGCCGCCAGGCCAGCTGCCATCGGCAGCGCCGGTAATGCAGGCGGCCGTGCAGGCCGGGATGGATGCCGGGCGGCAAGGGCATGGCGAACAGCCGGTGCGCCATGAAAACATGGGCGTCGAAGGCCCGGACTCTGCGATGTTGTTGCATTTGCGCCCGGATACCCGGCCAGTCGGCGCCGGCTGCGCGGTATTCGTGGACGGTTTCGTGCAGCGACCGTAACGGAAAAATGCCGTCTGCGTACAGGTGATCAATCAACTGACTGTGCACCAGGTTGTGCAGCAACCGGTGCGTGGCCGACAGTGCGGTCATCCTTGCCCCTTCGATTTCCAGCGGGTCCAGCGCAGCCAGTGCGGTTTCCAGTGGCAGGAGGCGGTCGAACGGTTTTTCCGCCAGGCCGCGATGCAGTTCCAGTGTCCCGTAGTCCCCTTCCCGGTACAGCGGGGCACAGTGGTGGTGTTCGTCGTGGTAATCGTCATGTATGTCTTCGAGCGGCCGGTAGCCCAGTGCCTGCAGCGCTTCATGGGCCGGGGGAATCTCCGCCCTGCGGACCAGCAGGTCGATATCACTCATGATGCGGATGCCGGGATCGCGGTACATGTCGGTGACCAGGTGCTTGGCGCCCTTGAGCAGGACCGGGACGATACCGGCGCTGTTCAGCTGACGCGCGGCTTCCAGTAGTTGTTGCCGCAGGTGCCGGTTGCGTTCCGTGCTCAGCCGGTGCAGTTCCTGCAGGTAGTGAGCCAGGTCTTCCGGTAGTTCTTCTGCGAGTCCCCGGTACTCCAGTGCGACCCACAGTGCCGGTGTGAGCAGGTGCTGGTTGGCCAGGCTGACTACGGCCTCCCAGGGGACCTGGCCCGAGCGGATTGCGGTGTGCAGCGTGTCGTTGTCCACCTGCGGGTCGTCCTGCAGGGCGCGTGTCAGGAAGTCGAGGGCGATGAGCGATGGATTCACGGCAACAGTGTCCGTACCCGGGCGATCGCCTCTTCCAGCCGACTGTAGCGCAGCTCATAACTTTCCATGTCCGCAATCCAGTCGACCAGTTCGGTCACACTGGTACTGTCCAGCTCGTCTTCCATGTCGGTGCCGGCGTCGGTCAGGCGGCACAGGGCGTCCGCCGGGGTCAGGCGTTGCAGCCGGGTCTCACTGTCGGCCTGGTAGACCGGGAACACCAGGGCGCGGACCGGGTGGCGGGTGGTGCCGCCACTCAGCTGCTGTGCTTCCGGCAACAGGTAGCGGACCTGCTGGCCATCCAGCCGCAGGTGAACCGGCAGTGCTTCCATGTGCGGGTAGAAGGCTTGCAGCACTTTCCAGGCGCCCGGTTTGATGCCCAGGCCGGCATCGATGCACTGCACCTGGTGTGAATCGGCCTGCAGCAGCACCAGCTCGTCGGTGCAGTAGCGGTAGCCCGAGGCCAGCAGCGCGGCGGTCAGGGTGGACTTGCCGCTGCCGGACAGGGCCGGGAAGACCAGGCACTGCGCGCCATTGCTGACTGCGGCGGCGTGAAACGCGATCAGGCAGTCGGCGCGCCGGTAGGACTCGGCGACCACCTGGCCGTGTAGTAACGGCGCCAGTTCCTGCTCGCTGCGACACCAGCCGATCGGCTGGTCATCGCAGAGCAGGATAAAGCCGCGCGGATCGTGCTGCAGTTCAAAGCAGACGTCACAGGGACAGTCCGGCGGTACGGCCAGGTGAGCGAAGGCCGACTCGGCGAACGGCGCAAGCTCCGCCCTGGAGAAGCGCAGGCGGAACACTGTCCCGAACATCCGGTAACGGCGTTCAGCCGGAAACGAGCGGATGCGGGTGTGGGGGGCCGGGATGTCTTCCTCTTCCTCGCAGCTAGCACTGTCCGCAGCCGCGGACGGCGCATCTGTGCGCCCCAGCAGCCCTCTCCGGGTCCATTCGGACAGGGTGGTATCCAGGTCCTGCTGCGCCTGCCCGGGCGACAGCTGGAACGTCTGCGTCAGTTCCCGTGTGATGGCGGCTCTGTCCAGGCGTTCTTCGCAGCAGCACCAGATCAATGCGGCACTGGGATTCAGGCGGAACAGGGCGTGTGCGTGCGGCAGGAACAGCAGCAGTTCGTCGCCGAGCAGGAAGGAGAGTACCCCGGTGGAAACGATCGGGAGCTGGTCCGGTTCTGGCATTGCGTGACGACCCGTGGATCAATGACTGGAATTGTCCTGTTTATCGGTCAGCGGGGGTAATTATTGACGGGGCGCGACGAATTGGGCGCGAGTCCACCCGCGCCGCCCTGGTGAAGGCAACGCGGGTGGTCTTGCGTCACGGGTTTACGTGGCCTGGTCTGTTGCCAGGGCGTTCTGGCGAAATTACTTTCTGTGCGAGAAAGTAGGTCTCTGCGGTTTCCAGGAACTGCGGTCCGGCTTCCAGGAGTGCCGGCCCCGGGGTTGCCAGGATTTGTTCGGCCGGCCCATCCAGGAGCCCTTCTGGTAACCGCCGCGGGCAGCGAAGCTGGGTTTCATCAGCATCATAACCGCCGGTGGGGTATAGACGGCGAATTTGCCGGCTTTTTTCAGGAAATCGCGTCGGCTGTTGACGTCCGGTGTGGAATTTTCCCCTGTGTGCTCAGTGCTTTTCTTCATGTTGTCACCACGCTATCTGATTGTTTTTATGTGGTAAAACAAAGCCCGGGTGTTGATGTTCGGGCGCTGATTTACCGTTCGTAATCAACGCTCCTTATTCTTTTTCATTTCACCTGCGACCGGCTGGCCGGAAGGTGAATACATCCTGTTTTTCTACCGTCAAATATACGACGGACCGGAACCAAAAGTCAATGCCGGGGTCCCCGAAACGGCCATATCCGGCGCGGTCGATGCGGGAATACATGGCCCCTGCGGAATTTACGTATAATGCCGTTTCCGTTCCTGCATGACCGGCCCGATCCGGCAATTTTTCTATGAGTAATCAACCCACTGACACCGGCATCCAGGATGCCATCCAGACCATTGACCCGGGTGAATCCCTGGCGGAGATCCGGGCAACGCTGGCAAAAGCCCGGCAACACCTGAAAACCATGCCGGAAGACAGCAACCCGGTCGACCGCGCGCGGGCGCTGCTGGATGTGGCGGAGCCTCTGCTCGGCCTGGGGCAGGGCGCGGACGCCTGGCTGCACGCGCGCGAGGCCTTCTCGGTGTTTGTCGACTACGAGCAGTGGCAGGATGCGGTCGAGGCAGCGGATGTCCTGTACCAGTCCGAACAGCCGGACTCGATCGCGGCACTGGGGCAGGGGATCTGGCTGGCGGTGACTTACCCGGTGAAGGCGCAGAGTACGGTGACGCTGCTGGATCACGTCATCGACGAGACCCCGGACGACTCGGACGGTGCCGTGGTGGCGGCGATGGTGGCGCATTACATCGCCGGCCTGCGCACCGAGGGCGAAGAGCAGCAGAGCCTGACCTTTCTGACTACCCAGATGATCGCGCGGGTCGCCAAACGGCACCGCGGCATCGAGGACCAGGAGACCCTGGACACCTGGATCGAAATGTACCAGCTCAACGATGTACCGGAGTTGCTGAAACGCCTGGGAACGGTCGTGGATGTCATGGTGGGTGACCAGTGGTGGTTCGACCGCGACGCGCTGCGTGCCCGGCTGCCTGTGCACTAGCGCATGCCCTCTTCAACCAATGATCTGCACCAGTATCTGTACATTGATCAACAGGCTGCACTGGCTGATTTCTGTGCGTCGCTAAAGAATGTTGACTGGATCGCGCTGGATACCGAGTTTATCCGCGAAAAAAGTTACTACCCGCAACTCTGCCTGGTCCAGCTCGGGGTGCCCGGGCAGGCCGCCTGCATCGACCCGTTGCGCATCGAGGATCTGTCACCGTTGTTTGAGTTGCTCTACGACCGTTCCGTCGTCAAGGTGCTGCACGCCTGCAGCCAGGACCTGGAGATTTTTGTGCACCTGCGCAGTGAGGTTCCGGGGCCAATTTTTGACACCCAGCTGGCAGCGCCCCTGCTGGGTCTGCCCGAGCAGATGGGCTATGCCAATTTTGTAAAGGACCGCCTGGGCCGGTCGCTGGACAAGACCCAGACGCGCACCGACTGGTCACGCCGGCCGCTGTCCGACAAGCAGCTGCGCTACGCAGCGGATGATGTGCGCTACCTTGCGGATATCTACCCGGTGTTCCGCAAACAGCTCGACGAGCTGGGGCGACTGGACTGGCTGCGGTCGGAGTTTGAACCTTACGAACAACTGGAACGCTACCGGCTCGATCCGGCGCAGGTATGGAAGCGCATCCGCGGGGTGGAAAAACTGCGTCCCGCAGCCCTGTCGACCGTGCAACTGCTGGCGGAATGGCGCGAACGGCTGGCGCAGGAACGCGATCTGCCGCGCAACTGGATTTTCAAGGACGACGTGCTGATCGATATCGCGCGCCTGGCGCCGCAGCAAGCGGGCGAGCTGAAGAAGATTCGTGGCCTGGCGCCCAAGAGTGCGGACCGCTGGGGGGAGCGGATGGTTGCCCTGGTCCGGGAAGGTAAACAGCGTCCGCCTGAGCCGCTGCCGGACTGGAAAAAGCGCACCCGGCCGAGCGGGCAGGAAGAAGCGCTGGCGGATATCCTGCACGCCCAGTTGCGCCTGCTGGCGGAGCGGAATCATATCAACAGTACGGTGCTGGCAAGCCGCAAGGACCTGGTCGCGCTGGTGCAGGGTGACGAGGATGTGCCGGTACTGCACGGCTGGCGTCTTGAAATGGCAGGCAACGAGTTGCTCGCCTTGTGCAACGG
>JALSRZ010000098.1 GCA_026984515.1 Thiohalobacter sp.
TTCGGCACATGGCGATGTCAAATCCGTCAAGTTGATTAACGATCGCGATACCGGGAAACCCCGCGGTTTCGCCTTCGTGGAAATGGATGACGACAGTGTCGAAGAGGCGATTACCGCCATGGATGGTGTCGAATTTGCGGGTCGTAACCTGAAGGTCAACCTGGCCAGGCCAAGAGGCGTGTGGCGCATGCGAAGACCGCGTCACTAGCCCGCATTCTCACTGGCCCTCAACCACCGGCTGAACCGTATTGCGTGGCCGGCCGTGCAGGAAGGCCGTGATATTTTCGCTGATTTCATTCAACAGCTTCTGCCTGGCAGCCCGGCTTGCCCAGGCAATATGCGGTGTCACGATGAGCCGTGGTGAGTGCTCACCGAGCAACGGGCTGGATGCCTCCGGTGGTTCCTGTTGTGCGACATCGACCGCGGCCGCGGCAATCCGGCCATCGCGCAGGGCGTTGACCAGGGCCTGTTCATCGACAATACCGCCGCGCGCCGTATTTACCAGGATGGCGCTGTTTTTCATGCGCGCAAACTCGGCAGCACCGATCAGCCCGCGTGTCTGGTCCGTGAGTGGACAGTGCAGGCTGATCACGTCCGAGCCGGCCAGCAGTTCCTGCAGGGGTGTGCGCCCGGGTAGCGGTGATCCGTGCAGGCGTTGTGCCACCTGAACCTGCATGGAAAAGGCCCGGGCCAGTTTTGCCACCGCCTTGCCCAGAACACCGTAACCGACGATCCCCAGGGTTTTGCCCGACAGCTCGCTGATGGTCCGGTCGAACAGGCAAAAATGCGGGCTTTGTGTCCAGTCTCCGTGGCGGACGCGTTCCCGGTAGCGGTCCAGTTGCCGCACCAGCGTAAGCAGCATGGCAAAGACGTGTTCTGCCACCGAAGCCGTGGCATAGTCGCGTGCATTGCTGACGACAATACCGGCGCGGGCCGCGGCATCCAGCGCCACGTTATCGGTGCCGGTGGCCGCCACACAGATCAGGCGCAATTGTGGTGCGGCCTGAATATGTTCCGGCGTGATGCAGACCTTGTTGGTGACCAGGACCCCGGCGTGCCGGATACGCGCCGTGACCTGTTCGGGACGGGTGTGGTCATGGAATTGCCAGTCTGGCAGGCAGCCGCGCAGGGGTGCCAGGTCCAGGTCGCGCGGGTCCAGGCTGTCCAGGTCCAGGAAAACGGCGCGCATTAGTGATGCAGCAGCCCGTCCCTGAGGTTGTCATCCGCAGGATGGTCGCCGATCCACACTTTCAGCAGGGCGCTGAAAAAATCCCGGCCCGCAATCGTTCCCAGTTCCTTGCCGTTGATGCGGAGTGTGGTGCCGCTGTCCGGCGTGTAGTCCATGTGTACCCGGTCACCTGCGTGCAGGTCCGGGAACAGGTCATTGAACTGCTGCAGGCGTTGTTCGAGTTGACTGAACTCCATGTCAGAGGTGTTGGCCCTGAATCCTTCCCGCCAGCCGTGGGTAATTTTTTTTGCCTCGACTTCCTTGTAGAGCATGATCATTTGCATGCTCTCCGGGCCGGTGGCCGCAATCAGCGCGGCGGCATCACTGCCGGGTTTCCCGGTATAGAGTGCACCGACATAGATCTTGAAGAAGAACTTGCTGCGCACACCCGCCCCGTTCAGTGTCAGGGATTCGCCACCGAGCTGGTAGTGGTCTGCGAGTTTGATTCCTGCGACCTCGGTGTCGGCCCGGGCAGGCCCGGCTGTGCTGAGCAGGCTAAGACAAAAGAGAGCGTGGAGCAGGATTTTCATGAGCAGTATTCCTTCTAATGGCTGAGCAGTTCTGCATATTATCATGGCGTGTCCGTCGGGGCGGTGCAGCCTGATGACGGACTACCGCGCCGTGGCAGGCAGCCGGAGGCCTGCCGGGAACCGGACCGAGAGCAGGTGGTCCATACTATTTGTATCATTTTGCAACCGGGCCAGTACGGCTGCAGTGGGTGGAGATGTTCATTGGTTGTTGATGCGGCGCGGCGGATAGAGTGTACGCGTGATTCGTGCAGGTGGGCGGAGGTGGAGTGCCGGTATTGTCCAATACCGGACTGTACTTTGATATAGCTCAATAACTGAATGAATGTACAGGTTTAAAGTTAAGCACAGGGGAGACGATAAGGCCACGAAGGATCGTAACAAGCACTACAGGAGAGGATGTCATGGAACACCGTTGCAGTGTACGCAAGGCAGTGGAATTTCAGTTGCTGTTGTACCGGCAGGGCTTGCCGGTGCAGAGCGCGCTCAGCAGGGACCTGGGACTGGGTGGTATGTGTATCCAGACCGGTGCCTGCGACTGGCGCAGGAACGAGCGGCTGGAAATCGAGATTCTGGGGCCGGGTGGCCAGCCGGTCATGAAGTTGCCCGCCGTGGTGGTGCACCACTCACTGCGGGGCACCGGCGTGGAATTCGATACGGTCAGCGCTGAGCAGCGGCGCACCCTGCGTAGCTGGCTGTATACCGGGAAGCCGGAAACCGAAACAGGGTCGCCTGTGCGAGCGGTAGCCTAGCCCGCATTTCTCACCGGCTTTCTGCTGCGGCGTTCACCCGGTCGCGAACGCCGCTTATCACACGACCTGCCACCGCCCCGCTACGGAACCCGGTGAGAAATGCGGGCTATTTTCCCGCGTTGCAGGGGGAAGCCGTTCCCCTCGTTCCTGAGCCGGTAATAGCGCCGCAGCGTCTCGGTCATTACCGGGAAAGCGAGCTGTTCCCAGGGGATTTCGTGTTCAGCGAACAGTTTGCACTGCAGGCTTTCACGCCCCGGCGCATAGACCCCGTCACATAACTCTCCCCGGTAAAGCAGGTACACCTGGCTGATGTGCGGGATGCTGAAGATGCCGAAAAGTCCGGCGATATCCACGCGTGCGCCGGCTTCTTCCTGTGTTTCGCGTAATGCGGCCTGCTCGGTGGTTTCGCCGTTTTCCATAAATCCGGCGGGCAGAGTCCACAGGCCGTAGCGCGGTTCGATCGCCCGCTTGCACAGCAGGATGCGTCCTTCCCACTCGGGGATGCAACCGGCCACGATGTTGGGGTTCTGGTAGTGGATGGTCTGGCAGGCGTCACATACATAGCGTTCACGGTTATCGCCATCGGGTATGCGGAGTGTCACGCTCGCGCCACAGCTGCTGCAGAATTTCACACGCCTTCCTGTTGTATCATGAGTAAACCCAGCATCGTCTTGCCATCCACGATTTCGCCATTTTGCACCCATTCCAGTGCCTGCGTGAATTCGACCCAGTGTACCTCGATGATTTCGTGCGGATGGTGACTGGTCCGGGTAGCGGTGAGTTTACGTGCCTGGTAGAGATAGATGCGCTCGTCACAGAACCCCGGCGTGCTGAGAAAACTGCCGAGCATGCGCCAGTCTTCGGCAAGCAATCCGGCCTCTTCCTGCAACTCCCGCCGGGCCGTGTGCTGTGGCGACTCCGGTGCATCGATTTTGCCGGCCGGCAGTTCCCATAGCCAGCCACCAGCGGCATGCCGGTACTGGCGCAACAGGCAGACCCGGTTTTCAGCGTCCAGCGCTGCAACGGCCGACCCCCCCGGGTGGCGTACTACCTCCAGTTGCATGGTTTGCCGGTTGGGCAGCGTGACGCTTTCCAGTCCCAGGTCGACGACTTCACCTTTATAGATCGATTTTCGATTACTCATCCCTTATTCCCGCTGACCGTATACGGCCAGTGTCTGCCCTGCGCCCTCGGGAGCACGGGTATCCAGGTACATGGCGCGCAATGGCATGCAGATGGCGGGTTGCAGTGGCGCGCCATGCACGAACGTATCGAAGTGTGTACCGCCGAGCAGGCAGTGTGCCGTGGTGTGATACAAGCGGTCCAGTGCATGTCCCTGCGCCAGTGCATGCAGTACCGAAGGGCCGGCAATGGCATAGACGCGCTGGTAGCCCAGCGCCGCCAGCCGGGTCCTGAGTGTGGTGGCATCGACGCTGGCCTGTGTTCCGCAGGTAATGACTTCCAGTGGTACATCGGTCTGTAGTGCAGCCAGTTTTTCGGGGTTGGCGGCGGCCCCGGTGATCAGGAACAGGCGCCGCTCCCGGTACGGGTCCAGCGCCGCTGGCGGGATATCCAGGCTGGCGCTGAAAATGGCGATATCGGGCTGCGCCGCCAGTCCCCGAGTCCTGCGCCAGGCGCGCAGATCATCGAATTCCGCGGTGCTGCCGATGGGGAGTTCCGCCTGGGCTTCATGGTCACGGATCTGGCGGAAATAACGGGCGCTGGTGATGATCAGGTCAGCGTGCGCGGCCAGTTCCTGGAACAGGCGCCAGTCACGGGCATTGGCGATCGCCGGGGGGACCTGGTGGGTATGTCGGTCCGGAGCCGGCGTGGCGATGCGCCCGTCCAGGCTGGAAATGAAATTACTGTAGATGAATGGCGCCTGGCCGGCTACGGGGACCAGTGACTGGTCGAGATACAGGCCGTTGAGACGGTGTTTGCGACCGGGGTCCGGGTACAGTTCCAGTATGTCTTCGTCCATGAAGTGATCCTAACCCGTTCCCGCGGGTATAAAAAAGGGCTGTCGTTACGACAGCCCTCTGGCAGGAGCCGCGCAGGCCCGGGTTACACCGACCGTGGTCAGGCGACCTGTTCCTGCGAGCTTTTGGTCTTGTAGTCCGAAATGGCGGCCTTGATGGCATCCTCGGCCAGTACCGAGCAGTGTATTTTTACCGGCGGCAGTGCGAGTTCTTCCGCAATCTGGCTGTTTTTGATCTCGCTGGCCTGTTCCAGGGTCTTGCCCTTGACCCACTCGGTCAGCAGTGAGCTGGATGCAATCGCTGATCCGCAACCGTAGGTTTTGAAGCGGGCGTCTTCGATGACGCCGTTGTCGTTGACCTTGATCTGCAGGCGCATGACGTCACCGCACGCCGGCGCGCCCACCATACCGGTGCCCACGCTGACGTCGTCTTTCTCGAAGGCGCCTACATTGCGCGGATTTTCGTAGTGGTCCAGTACCTTGTCACTGTATGACATGAGCTTATCTCCAGAACTTCAGTAGTAACACGGCAGCTCAGCTCAGGCGGCTGACGACTGCTGGAAACCAGGTACGAACGGCGTACCGCCGGTTTCACTGCTATTCGACTCGGCAGCGTTCTGGTTGACCGCTTCGGCCAGTGTCAGGCCGTTGAGGTAATCGTAGATACGCGCGCTGAGCTGGTTCCACATAATGACGCTTTGCGGCCATTCTTCACCGGGAATACGCTCGCGTCGTGCCGGCATGGCATCATCGACGGCACTGAGAATTTCCGCGATGGTAATTTCAGTCGCCGGGCGGCGCAGGCAATAGCCGCCACCGGGTCCGCGCATCCCGGTCACCAGACCGTGGTTGCGCAGGCGTGCAAACAACTGCTCCAGGTAGGATACCGATATGGACTGTTCGACCGAGATATCCGCAAGTGTGACCGGCCCGCTGCTGTGGCGCAGTGCCAGCTCCATCATGGCCGTGATGGCATGTCGACCTTTCGTTGATAATTTCATGATTCGCCTCATCTGACTCCCAGGCGCAACACGGATGTGTGCGTCCTCGTATTCATGAACTGAGGTGTATGATAGTAATACTTGACTCTTTTAGTCAAGTATAATTCACAGCGGATACATACCCACAGCCCGCGCAGGGGATTGGCGGACCCATAATGCCTTATGGAAGGTAGGGGGTATTAAACCCCTTTCGGGGTATTTTCGTCAAGCAGCCAGACGCCGCGCAAGGTCTTCCAGCTCATCGGCTTTTTCGAATAAACTGTTTGCAATATCAACAACTTGCTGTTCATCCAGTCCCAGCATTTCCAGGCAGAACGGTGGCAGACCGGGTTTGTCGGTCTCGCCGAGGCCGCGCATGGCGAGTACCCGGTTGGCGATCAGCACCAGCTGTGAGTAGGTCGCATGCTGGTCCCAGTATTCTTCGTCGTGGTGATGACGAACGGCTACCACCAGCTCCGCCGGCAGGTTCCAGGCTTCCATCAGCCAGGCACCGATCTGGTCGTGGGTGACGCCCAGTACGTGCTTTTCCAGCTCGCAGGTGGGCATGTCCGGGTTGGCCTGGGCAAAGCGGTTGAGGATAAAAAATTCCGGCTGGAAGGTATGGCCGAGTACCAGTCTGCCCAGGTTCTGAAGCAGGCCGGCGAGATAGGCAGTGCCGCGTGGCGGGCGCAGTTTTTTCGGCAGTTGCCGCGCCAGCAGTTCGACCAGGCGCGCGGCGTAGACGGCGTGCTTCCAGAATGCGTCCAGGCCAAATGGTCCGTCCAGCGGCACGCGCAGGGATTTGCCGATGGAAAAACCCAGGGCAAGGTTCAGGACATATTCAAAGCCCAGCACGCGTGCAATCGCGGTCTGCAGGTTATTGATGCTGCCGGCATACCCGTACAGGGAGGAATTGGCATAGCGCAGCACCTGGGCCGCAAGCCCCGGGTCCTGCTCGATAATGTCCGCCAGCTGTCGCGCATTGGCGCGCGGGTCCGCCGCCAGCTGCAGGATGCGCGCGGCGGTTGCCGGCAGGGCCGGCAGTTCGTGGAACTCCTCGATATCCCGCTTGACCCGCGCCGGCGTGAACTGGTCGACGACATGGGAGAGTGAATGATCGATGTCGCTGAAATCCGCGCGCAGCTCGGCCGCCGGGCGGGAGAACGAACCGATCGGCGGTTCTCCCAGCAAGCTGCAGAAGGTAGCGCGCGGCATCTGTACCAGCGTGGTGTGGATGCCGGGTTCAAAGGTGATGACATCGAGCGCATTTACGGCCTCATCCACGATCACATCCAGGCCGTAGACCGGTGCAAGCGGTGGATAGGAGCGGGGTTCGCAATGATCGAAGATGGTCGTCAGCTGATGGCCGGGCACCAGTTCCAGCTCGCGGTGCAGCAGTGTACACAGGGCTTCGAAATCCAGCACATGGTCAGCGGGCAGAACGGCCATCAACAGGCCCTGACTGTCTACCAGGATTACGGCCCTTACCAGCTGATGAACCGGTAGTTCGCAGGCGTCGGCGGCTTGTGACAGCGTGGCTGTGCGCGCATGCAGCAGTATTTCGTAATTGGCATCCTGCTGGTCCAGAAACTCGCGAATATTGCTTGGTATTCCCATCCTGGGTTCCCTGTATCCAGTGTATTTGTCAGAATAAAAGCAAGAACCGAACCATTGTTGAAAAAATCTTGTAATTCAGTATCCTGAGTATTTCAGGATCGGGTTACTGGCTGTAAAGTGACAAAGGATCGACGCTTTGCCCAACGGAAGAATGCGTAGTTTGCTAGAATCCGGCCCAACACAAAATCACAAAAGAAAGACTGGAGCTATTCCATGGCTAGTGAAGTGAATGTCGCCAGCGAGCGGCGCGGTCGTTCCCGGGAAAAGCTGGCAACACTGGTAAAAACCCGTGGCGAAACGCTTTCCCTGTATTCCGAACTGGCCGGTCAGCGGCCGTTCGAGGCAGACGAGGTGACCAGCGAGGCTTTGCAGGAATTCTGCCAGGCATTGATTGATTACGCTGCCAGCGCTCATTTCCAGTTGTACCGCTATATTTCAGACAAGCTTGAGCGCCGTACGCCGGTGCTGGAAGTGGCGGACAGGATATACCCGCAGATTGTCCAGACGACCGACTCGATCCTGCGTTTCAATGACAAGTACCAGGACGCCGACCTGCTGAACGGCGATGGTGAGTTACTGAAACTGCTCGATACCGATCTGTCCAGCCTGGGTGAAACCCTGGCCGAGCGTATACAGCTCGAAGACCAGGTGATCGATGCCATGACCGGCAAGATGCACTAGGGCCTGTTCGCATAGTGTTAACAGGCCCTAGCCCGCATTTCTCACCGACTTCCTGCTGCGGCGGCGTCATGCCGCGCGCTAAGCGGCGTTCACTCGGTCGGGCTGCTCGACATAGTATCGACTATGCCTGCGCGGCCCTCGGTCGCGAACGCCGCTTATCACACGACCTGCCACCGCCTCGCTACGGAACCCGGTGAGAAATGCGGGCTAGTCCTGCTGCCGGGGCATGAATCACAAACCTTCTGCCCCGGCGGGTGCCGCGCTCGCTGAACTGTTACAGATCATGGCACGCCTGCGCGACCCGGAGGATGGCTGTCCCTGGGACCTGGAGCAGGATTTTGCCAGCATCGCGCCCTATACCCTGGAAGAAGCCTACGAGGTTGCCGAAGCAATCCAGCGCAACGACGCCGGCGATCTGCGCGATGAACTCGGCGACCTGCTGTTCCAGGTGGTCTTTCATGCACAGATGGCACATGAGCAGGGCTGGTTCGATTTCGACGACGTCGTCGACGCCATCAATCGCAAACTGGTTCGTCGTCACCCGCACGTCTTCGGGAATGACAAAATATCCGACGCACGTGCCCAGACCGAAGCCTGGGAACGGCACAAGGCCAGTGAGCGTGCAGCAAAAGGGATAGTCGGCGACAGTGCAGTGGACGGTATCCCGCTGGCTATGCCGGCGCTGGTGAGAGCACAGAAAATCCAGCGACGTGCCTCCCGGGTCGGTTTTGACTGGGACGATATTCAGGGCGTGGTCGCCAAACTGGAAGAAGAACTGGCGGAGCTCAAACAGGCACTGGATAGCCGGGAACCGGTCGAGCGCGTACAGGAGGAACTGGGTGACCTGCTGTTCAGCGGCGTCAACCTGGCGCGTTTCCTGGAAGCGGACGCAGAATCCCTGCTGCGTCACGCCAGTCACAAGTTTGAAGACCGCTTCCGACTGGTGGAACAGCTGGCGCAGGAGCAGCGGCGAGCACTGCAGGATTGCACGCTAGAGGAACTGGAGGCGTACTGGCAGGCGGCAAAGAGAAAACTGGCCGAAAAGCGCCAGGGTTAATCCTGACCCGCATCTGCAGCCCGCAACCACTCCAGGAAGGGGCGCTCGATCAGGTTAAAAAAACGCCGGGCCGAGGCCGGGTCGTGGTCCAGTTCATGTCGGCCACTGACGGCGCAGGCGCGGTTGATGAAGTGACGCGCGCGGCAGGCGTCGATCTCTGCGTCGTAGGCGGTCAGGTTGATCTGCTGCAGGTAGTCCCAGAAATGCGGGTCCCTGGACAGGATGCGGGCATTGCGGCTGGCATGACCTCCCGCCAGGCTGTCTCTCAGGCGCAGGCGTCGTGCCCGGGTGGAGCGGATCCTGGGACAGGACAACTCGACCAGGTGCAGCAGGCAGTGGTGGTGCTCTTCGGCCACGGCAGGCCCCGACCGGCACAGGTAGGGTACGGTGCGTCGGTCGATCACCCGCAGGGTAATGGTCCCGCTGTGGTCCGGTAGCGTTGCGCTGGAATACGTGTCTGGTGCCGGGTGGTTCATCTTCATTCTCCTTGCCGGATGAAGGCCGGGCAGGAAAACGCGTCCATGCGTCGAAAATCTGTCCCTCGCCGGTTTCAGTGCATCACCTGTGCCAGGTTTGTGCAGGTTGTCCGGGCGCCCGAATTCGGTGCCGGTACGGGGAGCAGGTGTTCGTTATGGTGCGAAGGTGGCGGCGCCCGCTCCCCATTTGATAAATGACTGGAAATCATTATGGTATAGACCGCTTGCCGTCACAGGTAACGCACCAGATCAGAACAGCCGGATGCCCGATTATGAGTCAGCCGGCGCAACAGCCAAGGGGAGCGAGCTATGGGCAGACGATTACAACTGGCAGCACTGTTGCTGTTACCGGGCGCGGCGCTGGCGGGAGACGGCCTGCAAGCAGCGGATACCTCCTGGATCCTGACGTCGACAGCACTGGTGCTGTTTATGACCTTGCCCGGTCTGGCAATGTTCTACGGCGGACTGGTGCGTTCGAAAAATGTCCTGTCCATCCTGTTACAGTGTTTTGCGATTACCGGGATCGTTTCCGTGCTCTGGCTGGTGGTCGGTTACAGTATTGCGTTTGCGGAGGGTTCTGATTATCTGGGTGGTCTGTCCAGGGTGATGTTCGCCGGGATCGAAGAAGATACGCTCAGTGGTACGCTCCCGGAGTCGGTCTTTGCGCTGTTCCAGATGACGTTCGCGATCATCACCCCGGCGCTCATCATTGGCGGTTTTGCCGAACGCACGAAATTTTCCGCGGTGTTGCTGTTCAGCGCCGTCTGGTTGCTGGTGGTCTATGCACCGATTACCCACTGGGTATGGGGCGGTGGCTGGCTTGGCAGCATGGGCTTGCTGGATTTTGCCGGTGGCACGGTGGTGCATATAACCGCCGGTGTTGCGGCGCTGGTTGCAGCACTGGTGATCGGTCCGCGCAAGGGCTTTCCCGAAACCCCCATGATGCCGCACAACATGACCATGAGCGTGGCCGGTGCCGGCATGCTGTGGGTCGGCTGGTTCGGTTTCAACGGCGGCAGCGCGCTGGCCGCCAACGGTGACGCTGCCATGGCAATGACGGTAACGCACCTGTCCGCGGCTGCGGGTGCCATGACCTGGATGTTCTACGAATGGATCAAATTTGGTAAACCGACCGCACTGGGTGCCATAACGGGTATGGTCGCCGGTCTCGGTACCATCACTCCGGCATCGGGTTTTGTGGGGCCTGCCGGTGCGCTGGTCATTGGCGTGAGTGCCGGCATTGTGTGTTTCAATGCCACCATGCTGATCAAACGCGTGTGGAAGATTGACGATTCCCTGGATGTATTTCCCGTGCACGGCGTCGGCGGCATGCTCGGCACCCTGCTGGCGGGTGTCTTTGCGTCGACAGAGCTGGGTATGTTCAGCGGTCAGGGTTTCGCCGATGGCATCAGCAGCATGGGGCAGCAGGTGGGTGTCCAGCTTACCGGCATCGTGGCCACCGCGTTGTATACGGCTGTAGCGACCTATATCACACTGAAAGTGGTTGGCATGCTCACCGGCGGTCTGCGCGTCAGCCCGGAAGAAGAAAGCCAGGGCCTGGATATCACCAGTCACGAGGAACGCGGCTACGTCAATATCTAGGGCCTGTTAACACTTTCTTCCTCGCCATCCCGGCGAAGGCCGGGATCCAGGGTTTTCAACAACATGGACTCCGGCTTTCGCCGGAATGACAAATTTGGTCAGAGGGTCGCCAGAGCGCCGGTCGGTTGCCCGCAGGCCGGGCTTACCCGCTCCCTTACTGCATCTCGTCAGCACCAGGCGGTTGACATGAATTCACCGCTACCGGTGACGCTCTGACCCTGGACTGGCAAACTGTGCCCCGTTCATTTCGGGGTAATGTCAGGGAGAAGAGGCATGGGACACCGTTTGTCGAAAATCTATACGCGAACCGGGGATGCGGGTACCACGGGGCTGGGGGACGGTTCACGAACCGATAAGGACAGCCTGCGTATCGAAGCCTGTGGGGCGGTGGATGAACTCAACAGCCTGATCGGGGTGTTGAGCAGCCACAAATTGCGCCAGGACATTGCGGCGGAACTGAACCGGGTTGCGCACGACCTGTTCGATATTGGCGGTGAACTGAGCATCCCGGGACACTGCATGGTGACGGATCAACAGGTGGAACGCATCGAGCAGTGCCTGGACAGTCTGAATGCCGACCTGGAACCCCTGAAGGAATTTATCCTGCCAGGCGGCAGTACCGCAGCGGCGCTTTGCCACCTGGCACGTACCGTATGTCGTCGGGCAGAGCGCCGGCTGGTTACGCTGGCACGCGGGGAAGAGATCAACCGCGCATCGCTGCGCTACCTGAACCGCCTGTCCGACCTGTTGTTCGTCATGGCGCGCACCCTGAATCATGCAGCCGGCGGGCAGGACGTGCTCTGGCAACGTGAGCGCTGAGGGCGCTTACCGGTTGAGCGGTTGCCGGGCGTGGCGCGCCTGTTCCAGCTGTTCGCACATCCTTTCCGCGCCGTCCAGCACGCGCGGTGTCTGGCGCTGAATCAGGTCGGGAGGGATAAAATACAGCTGATCCTGCCGCACTGCGGCCAGCCTCGGCCACTTGCGCCAGGCATCCAGCCACTGTGAACGTTGTGATGCCGGTCCCGCGACGATGATGACCTCGGGATCCGCTGCCAGGACCGCTTCCCGGTTTACCGTCGGCGCCAGTGTGTCCAGACCGGAAAAAACATTTTCTCCGCCACACAGCCGAATTACCTGGCTGATCAGGTGCTCGCCTCCCACGGTCATCAACGGCTGTTGCCAGATCTCGTAGAACACCCGGATCGTTGCAGCCTGGGCATAGCGCGTTCCCAGTCGTCGGTAGCGTGCGCGGAAGCGTGTCGCCGCCGCTTCCGCCACTGTTTCACGGCCGGCAAGCCGGCCGAGGCGTTCCAGGTTGCCGGCGATATCCTCCAGGCGACGCGGCTCACTGTAGAAAACCGGCAGGCCGAGACGTTCCAGCTGTTCGACCTGCGGGCGGGAATTCCCGCTCTGCCAGGCCACCACCAGGTCGGGTTGCAGCGCAACGATCGTTTCGATATCCAGGTTGGCATAATCGCCTACCCCGGGTAGCCGGCCAGCCTCGGCCGGGTAGTCGCTGAAGCTCACGGTTCCGACCACTGCGTCACCGGCACCGGCCGCAAACAGCAGTTCGGTGATATGTGGTGCCAGGCTGATGATGCGCCGGGCAGGCTGGACCAGCGATACCTGGTGGCCGGCATCATCCATGACCTGCACGGCAGTCGCGGGCAAGGAGTACAATGCCAGGCAGTAGCAGACCAGCATAGCGTACCCCGTTGTGAAGCCGGAAATTTTCATGCGGTCACCTTAGCGACAAGCAGCGATATTTAACAGTAGACGAGCACTGCTGTCCCGTTAACCCGCCAAGCACGTGACTGAAACATAAGCGGCAGGTACGTTTCGAGCCAGGTCGGGCAGCCCGGACATGGAACCGGTATCACCCGGTCAGGACACGCAGAACCTGCCATCCCTGGCCGCTCGACTGCCGCATCCCTGCGGCAGACGGTCCTGACCGGGTGATACCGGTCC
>JALSRZ010000099.1 GCA_026984515.1 Thiohalobacter sp.
ATGCCGCGCGCTAAGCGGCGTTCACTCGGTCGGGCTGCTCGACATCGTGTCGACTATGCCTGCGCGGCCCTCGGTCGCGAACGCCGCTTAGCGCACGACCTGCCACCGCCTCGTTACGGAACCCGGTGAGAAATCCGGGCTAACGCTGAAACATGTCCGGTAAACGCAGGGCCTGGCGGCACAAGCCTGGCTGGACCGGGAACAGACACCACCAGGAGTTCTGGCAAGCCGTTTAAAAAGCCTGCTAACCCCCGTCGCGGGACTCGCTCTCCAGTCGCTGCAACTGCTCCGCAGTCAACTTTCCGGCAATCTCCAGCAAACCCTGCCGTGCCTCCTCATCGCCGCCCGCAACCGCCCGGTTATACCAGCGGTAGGCCTCGGCGAGATCCACTTCCACACCCCGACCGTTCGCGTATGCCCACCCCAGTCCCTGCTGTGCTTCTGCCAGGCCGTGCACAGCGGCCCGCTGCCACCAGTTGACCGCCAGCCGATCGTTCTGCCCGGTGCCGATGCCCTTGTGATAATGCCAGCCGAGAAAATGCTGGGCCACGGCCACATCCTCGTGCGCCAGCCTGGAAACGATGGCATAGGAACGGCTGAAATCGCCCTTGCTGATGGCGGCGACGGCTTCCTGTAGTTCGGGTGGATCCTGATCCATGACCTGGGGCCTGTTAACAGTCCCCAGTATAACGTTAAGCGCTCATAGGGATTCAACAGGAAGCGTGCGATAATTCCCGGGAAATGCCCGACCGGAAACCCGACCACCACTCCGAGCAATGGCTGGCGACGCTGATTCGACGCACGGCGCGCCTGCCCATGCCCCTGCTGTACCTGATAGCGGATACGCTGTACGCCTTGTCTTTCCACCTGCTGCGTTTTCAACGCAAGCTGGTGGAAGACAACCTGCGTGGCGCTTTCCCGGACCGCTCTCGTGCCGCCATCCGGCGACTTGCAGCACACAGCTACCGGAATACCGTGCACATGCTGTTTGAATCCATAAAAGGGGCGACTCTGCCGGCCGGGGAACTGGCGCGGCGCGTGCAGATCGACAACCCGGAATTGATTGACGAGCTGCTGGAACGCTACCCGACGGTCATCACCGTCGCCGCACATCACGGCAACTGGGAATGGCTGCAGCTGGCCTGTTCGCACCACTTCCAGGTCCCGCTGGCCGCGCTCTACAAGTCACTCAATCACCCGGGTATCGACATCCCGTTGCAGGCAGCACGCAGTCGTTTTGGCAGCCACCTGATCGAGGCCCGCAACGCCCTGCCTGAACTGATCCGGTTTTCCCGGCAAGCCGGCATCATCGCCCTGGTCGCAGACCAGGGGCCGCGACCGGACGAGGAAAAATACTGGGCCTGTTTCCTGGGGCGCGACACTGCCTTCTACCCGGGCCCCGAAAAACTGGCCCGCCTGCTGAAGGCGCCAACAGTATTCGTGCACATGCAGCGGCTGCGGCGCGGCTATTACCGGATCCACTTCGAGCTGCTGACCACGCCACCGTACGCACAGGAAGCGGGGGCCGTCATGGAGGCCTACGTCCGGGCGGTCGAGCAACAGGTGCTCGCAGCACCCGGTGACTGGGTATGGATGTACAAGCGCTGGAAATACAGGAAGCCCCTGTATGAGTAAAGACCGGCGTTCCGCAGTCATTCATTCTCCCGCATTGTTGTCAGGCAGCATCCGGGTCACCGAGCACGCACGCAGCCGTGGCCGCCACCTGTTCAGCGGGACCCGCCTGAAGCTGCTGCTGTTTCCCCTGCTGCACTGGCTGGTAAAACACACCTCGGTGACGGTCGCACTGATCCCGATGCGCCTGTTGACAGGCATCATGCGACCGCTCTATTACTGGCGGGGCAACCCGCTGCGCAGGTCCTGCGAAGATGTGTGCAGCATCGCGCACCGCGCAGGCCACCAGCATGACCCCGCACAGGTATACCGGCAGTTTTTACGCAATGCGGTCGGTGTGCTGGAAAACTACTTCCTGCTCTACCGCCACGGCATCGCGCGCGTGTCCGCGCGCATCCGCCTGCAGGAAGATGATGCCGGGATGATACGGGAACTGGCGCAGCAGCACGGCAGCGTTATCCTTGCGGTTCCGCACAATATTGCCAGCGCCCTTTCAGGCCTCAGGCTGAACCAGTGCTTCCCCCTGCTGGCCGTGGCGCGCAATTCCCCCACCATCGCCCGCACCCGGGTCACACTGGATTTCTTCGAGCACATGCAGGTCCCGGTGCTCATGGTGCGCGACGGCAACCCGTTCGAACTGTCGCGCCAGCTGTTCAATGCCGCCAGGGAGGGGCGTGTGATCGCGGCAACCCTGGACAACATCGACCACAGCGCCACCCGGATCGAGGCAGACATGTTTGGACAAACGGTTGGCCTGGCGCGCTGGGCGGTCAAGATTGCGGCTCGCAGGCAGTTGCCCGTGGTACCCTGCTATTTCAGCAGCGAAGGGAACCTGCAGCGAGTCCGGGTCGGCACCCCGGTGCTGCCCGGGCAGGCTGAAACCGCGGTGCAGCATTACGCCGACTTTTTCACGCGGCACATCCTCGCCGACCCGTCAAGCTGGGCCTACCTGGCGGATAAACGCTGGCGCAGGATACTGTCGCAGGCCCGGGCCGCCGGCGCATGATTGCCACCGCGGGAAACAAGCTGCCAGGGCCTGTTAACACTATGCGAACAGGCTCTGTTGCGCCTGAAAAAGTGCCAATCAAGGCGCGAGGAGAGAAGTTTGGTGACTCCAAATGAACGAGAGCCTGCCCCGCGAGCGCAGCGAGTGCTGTG
>JALSRZ010000100.1 GCA_026984515.1 Thiohalobacter sp.
TGGCTCAGCACCACTCCCCGGGGCGCACGCGTGGAGCCCGAGGAGAACTGGATCAGCGCGGTGTCTCCCGGCTGTGCGGTATGCGGGACACCCTCGCTATCCAGTTCGACAATATCCTCCAGCAGGCACACACGCTGCCCGTCGATACGAGCCTGGTCGTCCTTGCCCTGCAGCCGCTGCAACAGTTCGCGTTCCGTAAACAGGAAAGGCGCGTCAAAACCGGACATCACGCCCAGCAGTTTGTACAGCTTCTCCGCGTGCACACCGGCCGACAGCGGCACCGGGATCAGCCCACCCAGCTGACAGGCCCAGAACGCATCGATAAACGCGGCATTGTTACGCACGAACAGCAGCACGGGGTCGCCGGCCCGCAGACCCTGCTGCTGGAATCTGCCCAGCAGGCCGACAGCACGCGCGCGCAGTGCGCGATACGACACCCTCGACTCGCGCTGGTCACGCTGCAGGTACTGTATGCCCGCATCGCTGACTGAGCGCTCGCAAAGCAGGTCGGGAAGAACCTTTACTGCGGGCATTTCACCAGGGCCTGTTAACACGATGCGAACAGGCCCTAGTCCACGGCGACGAAATTCAGGTACAGGGGATCCCGTGGCCGCAGGTTGACACCGGTTTCCAGCTCGACATCCAGGGGTTCAACGACTTGTGGGCGAATCCTGGCAGCCAGTACGGCCAGGTGGATCATCATCTCGGTCATGGCGAAGGACTCACCTATGCAGTGCCGGGGGCCGGCGGAGAACGGGATGTAGGCATAGCGGTGCCGCTCTGCCTCCTGTTGCGGCGCAAAACGCTGGGGCATGAAGGCTTCGGGTTGTTCCCAGAAATCCGGGTGACGGTGCAGCAGGTAGGAGCAGATGAACACGTCCGCACCCGCCGGAAGCCGCCAGTGCGCGAGCCGGTCTTCGGCCAGTGCCCGGCGCGTATACAGCCAGCCGGGCGGGTACAGGCGCAAGGTCTCCCTGATCACTCGCGGAATCCACACCAGCTTCTCCAGTATTGGCCAGTCAGGCACCTTGTCCACCGGCAGGCGACGTGCTTCTGCCGCAACCTTTGCATAGACCGACGGGTGGGCGGCCAGCAAATACCAGACCCAGGTCAGGGCGGCTGCTGTTGTCTCATGTCCGGCGACCACCAGCGTGAGAATTTCATCGACCAGCAGCTTGTCCGGCATCGCTGTACCGCTGGATTTATCGCGCGCCAGCATGGCATGCGACAACAGGTCGGGCGGATAGCGGTTTTCCCTGCGGCGGGCATCGACCACTTCCTGTACCCGCTTGCCGAGTGCCCGGAATTTCATGGCAAACTGCAGGTCCCGCCGGGTCTCGGCACTCACCACCTGGAACGGGTTACCACCGTGCTCCTGTTGCAGGCGCAACAGGTCTTCGGAAAACAGGGCCTGCAGCACTGCCAGCAGCGTGGTTTCACTGACTGCCTCGCTGACATTGACCGGTTCACCCTGCTGTGCGGCTGTGCGCCACTGCGCAGCCATCATGGTGGCCTGCTGCACATAGATGGGAAAAAAGGTTGCGATCCCGGGCCGGTGAAAACCGGCCTGCAACAGGCGCCGCTGACGGCGCCAGCGTTCACCTTCGCTGGCCATCAGGCCGTTGCCCAGCAACACCCGGACGCGTTCGATGCCGACGCCCTTGGTATAATTGCGATGATTGCTGACCAGCACGCGCCGCACCTGGTCCGGGTGGTTGATCACCCAGGTGTCGGCGCTGCGCGTTCGGGAAGCCACCCGGTAACAGTCGCCGTACTGTTGCCAGTGCGACTGCAGGACATCCAGCTTGTTATCGAGCTGCTCCAGGTCACAGGACGTACCCGGCCCGGGCGGCTGTTGTGCTTCGGGGGATACGACGGACATGCCGCGTATTCTATGTCCCCCGTCCTGCCGGCTCAATAAAAATACAGGGTCCGCTGTATACTTCGAACATGATTCCGCTGCACGACGACAACCCGACCCGCATCACGCCGTATGTCACCATCGGCCTGATCACGGCCTGCGTGCTGGTATTCCTGTGGCAACTGTCACTGGGTGCCGCCGTGCAGCGCGCGGTATACAGCCTGGGGATGATCCCGGCCACGCTGTTCGGGAGCAAGGCCCTGCCGGATGAACTGGTCGTGGTTCCGGCGTGGATGACCCTGTTTACCTCGATGTTCATGCACGGCGGCTGGATGCACCTGATCGGCAACATGCTCTACCTGTGGATCTTCGGCAACAACGTGGAAGATGCCATGGGACATGCACGTTTCATCGTCTTCTACCTGCTGTGTGGCCTGGCTGCCGCCCTGATGCAGGCATTGCCGAACACCGATTCGGTGGTCCCCATGATCGGCGCCAGTGGCGCCATATCGGGTATCCTCGGTGCCTATGCGCTCATGTACCCGCACGCACGCGTACTGGTCGCCATCCCCATCGGCTTCATCATCACCACGTGGCGCGTGCCGGCCTACTATGTACTGGGCTTCTGGTTCCTGCTCCAGCTGATCAGTTCAGCCTTCAGCGGCGACCAGCAGGGGGGCGTCGCCTTTGCTGCCCACATCGGCGGTTTTATCGCTGGCATGGCGCTGATCCCGCTCTTCAAGTACCGGCATATTCCTCTTTTTGCGCCGCCACAGCCAACCGAAACGATATACCGACAGGACTATTTCGACCGGGACTAGACATCATGTTTTGACCTGCCCAACCTCAAGCAGCGTGGGTTAAGCTGGAGGTTGGAAACCCTTGGCTCAGAGCCACAATTGAGGAGGACAGGTCATGAAAGAG
>JALSRZ010000101.1 GCA_026984515.1 Thiohalobacter sp.
ATTTCTCACCGACTTCCTGCTGCGGCGGCGTCATGCCGCGCGCTAAGCGGCGTTCACTCGCTCGGGCTGCTCGACATCGTGTCGACTATGCCTGCGCGGCCCCCGGTCGCGAACGCCGCTTATCACACGACCTGCCACCGCCTCGCTACGGAACCCGGTGAGAAATGCGGGCTAGGGCGGCTGGCTGCCAGGAGGGAAGCGCTCAAGTATGGCCGCAACGGTCTGGTTGATGTTTTGCGTAATTTCTTCGGGCGTCGGGTCGTCTTCCAGGTATTTCTCGCCCGTGCCGCGCCAGATCAGCTGTTTACTTCGGGGGTCGGAAAAATCGATGATCAGTGTGCCTTGCTGGTACTCGTAACTGTAGGTGCGGATGTACCCGGGCCAGTATCCCCGGTTGTCATAACCGTAGCCCAGGTGGCCATACCAGGTATCGATGGTTTCCTGCCGGATCCGGTTCTCGATGCCGCCAAACCAGGTCACGTAGAAGTCAGCCTGGCCCTTGTCTGCCAGTGCGTACCCTTTGGACTGTAAAACCGAATTCACCGCATTGACCACCCGGTTGATGATCAGGCTGTTGTTGACGCGGATGTCCTCACTGGGCGCCTGGTCTTCGAGCCAGGCGTAGGTTTTCAGGGTCGAGAAATCATAGCCGGTATCGTAATCGGTCCTGACCTGCAACGAGCTGCAGGCGGTCAGCAGCAACAGGACCGGCAGCCCGGTCATTACCAGCCACTTCATGCGCGTCGTTTCCCGTAGCCGGGAGCCGCTATGCCAGTGATCAAGTCCGTAGTCCCTCGTTATCCGTCGTTGTGCCGATCCGTTCATAACTGGCAATCACCTGGGCGCCCAGCAGCAGGATCAGCGCCGCCGCCTCCAGGCTGAGCAGGATCACGACCGCAGTTGCCAGCGTACCGTAAATTACGTTCACAAACGACAGCGTGGAGAAATACCAGACCAGAAAATGCCGTGTCAGTTCCCACAGCAGTGCGGCGGTCACCCCGCCTGCCAGCGCATGGTGCCAGGCCAGGCGGCCCACCGGCATCACCAGGTAGAGCGAGGTCAGCAACAGCACTTCGCCAATTAACCCCGTGATATACATGAAGGTAGCGCCATGACCGCTGAGCGCCCAGTGGACACCGAACACCGGTTCCCCGGTTTTTGCCATGGCATCCAGGCCGCCGCTGACGACTGTTACGACCAGCAGGCCCACCGTCAGCAGCAGCATATAAAAATACGGCAGCACGGCCGAGATGACAAAATGGCGCCGCTGGATGGTTACGCGGTGATGAAAGATCACCGACATGGCATTTTCGAGTACCGTAAACGCCAGCGAACTGAAAAACAGCATCACTGCCAGGCCTACCATCCCGACCAGTTTCCAGTTGACCAGGAAGATCTCGATCTGTGCCATCAGGGTCGGCGCCTTGCCGGGGGCGACCAGTGCCAGGTACCCCTGGGTGATCTCCAGCAGACGTTGCGGTTCGATGAGTTGTGACAGTACCACCAGGATCAGCGCAAACAACGGCACGAT
The DNA here is from genome assembly GCA_026984515.1 of Thiohalobacter sp. Lineage (GTDB taxonomy): Bacteria > Pseudomonadota > Gammaproteobacteria > DSM-19610 > DSM-19610 > Thiogranum. The sequence goes on from JALSRZ010000101.1 coordinate 1,532, forward strand.
CGACAGCAGCGTATAATAGGCAACCGCACCGGCCAGCAGAAACCCCTGGTTGGCACGGAATCCGGACAGGACGCTGTGGATGAAACCCAGGGGGTCCAGCAGCACCTGCTGAATGCGATGTGGTGAGACCGACATGCGTCCTATAGTAGGAAAAAACCGCCGCCGATCTCAATCACAACGATCGCGGCAAGGGCATTGAGCCGCGCTTCCCTATACAATAAGCCGCGCAGGGCGCAGGCCCGTTACGACGGTGCAGCATGAAAAAGTCAGATTTTCTAGTAGCGGTAATCCTGGGCGGGGCGATCGTACTCGCCGTGCAGTATTTCCAGCCACCCGAACCGCCACAGCCCGTGACGGACAGGCCGGACGACAATACCGCACAGCCGGTCAGCGAGGCGCCGCCACAGCCCGAAATCCGTTACCCGCTCCCGGAACTTTCGGCGCAGGTCGTGCCGTCGCCTCCTGTGCCAGTCGGGGCTGAGTCCGGCGCAGAGATCGCGGGTCCCCGGGCACCGCAGCAAGAGCCTCTCGAAGCGATCGAACAACCTGCGCCGGAAAACCCCTTGCCGTCACTGGATGACAGCGATGACCAGGTGCGCAAAGACCTGTACGGACTGGCTGCGAAACAGGTGCTGGACAGGCTGCTGAACCTGAATCACATCATCCGGCGTTTGGTCGTCACCGTGGACAACCTGCCGCGCCGCCACCTGGCCAACAGCAAGTACCGCTCCAACCAGGCCGTCCGCGGCCGGTTCACAGTCGAGCAGGACCACCTTGGTATCTACCTGGGCGAACAGAACTTCGCGCGCTACACGCCGTTCGTCCGCTTGCTCGAAAGCCTGGACAGTAAACGCGTGCTTGCCTTTTACGCGCACTATTATCCGCTGGTGCAGACTGCCTACAAGGAACTGGGTTACCCCTCCGCCTATTTCAATGACCGGCTCATCGATGTCATCGATCACCTGCTGGAGACCCCCGACACCGGCGGAAGGATTGCGCTGGTACGTCCGCGCGTGCTGTACCAGTACGCTGATCCGGAGCTTGAGGAGTTGTCCGCCGGACAGAAGGCTCTGATCCGCATGGGGCCGCGAAATGCCGCCAGGGTCAAGTCGAAACTGCGCGAACTGCGTGCTGCGCTGGCGGGAAATTAGGCAAAAAAAGGGGTTGACTCCCACGCGATTCATGATCCGTGGAAAAGCTGTTATGCACAGTGGCAGGCGAGACGTAAA
>JALSRZ010000102.1 GCA_026984515.1 Thiohalobacter sp.
TCGCTGTTCAAGCTCAACCAGTTCCTCGTTCAGCTGCTCCAGGATTTCTCCGGCTTCGACCAGGAAGTCCTGCAGGATTTCATCGTCAGTATCCAGACTCATCTTTCTGCTTCCCTAAAATCCCAGGCTGGACAGCAAATCATCGACCTCGTCCTGCCCGGAAACCGAACCCGTGTCATCACTCACGCCAGGCACCCGGGGACCGACACCACGCAGCATGCTCTGGTCGTCGGTGGAAACAGACGCAGCGGCCGAATCGGCCCCGCTCTCTGCATCCCTGCTACCGGACAGGCGGATCAGCTCGACCAGGTTGTCTTCCACTTCCTGTACCAGGGTAATGACCCGGCGCAGGATCTGACCGGTCAGATCCTGGAATTCCTGTGCCATCATGACTTCGGAAAGATTGGCGTGAATCCGCTCGGCGTTATCCCGGGTCACGCCCAGGAACGCGTCGATCTCCCGGCTCATACCGCGGAACTCTTCGACCTCCATGTCCTGGTTGCGGAACCGCCCCCACTGCTCGTGCAGGGCGTCGGCGACCTGCTGTAACTGCGCCGCAATCGGCAGGGTGTTCTCGACCGCGCCGAGCGTGCGGTTGGCGGAGGTCTCTGTCATTTCGATTACGTGATTGAGCCTGGCCTTGGCGTCGGGAATGTCCGACTCGGCCAGCGACTGCACCCGGTCGTCGAGGGCAAAATCGGACAGGGAATCGTGCAGCTGACGCGTCATCTTGCCCAGTTCCTGAAACAGGGATTGCTCGCGGATCTGGCTGAGTTGATCGATCAGGGACTCCGCGGCAGGCAGGTTGCCTGATTCCAGTTCCTGCACCAGTTCACGTGCCTGCTCCAGCAGCATGGCGCTACCGGTTTTTATGGCTGCCTCCATGGCTTACTCCGTAGTCGCTTCGATGCGTTCGAATATCTTGTCGATCTTCTCTTTCAGGGTCACGGCGGTAAAGGGTTTTACCACGTAACCGTTAACGCCGGCCTGTGCCGCCTCGATAATCTGTTCCCGCTTGGATTCCGCCGTCACCATCAGTACCGGCAGGGAAGCCAGTTTCTCATCGGAGCGTACCGCCTTGAGCAGGTCTATCCCGGTCATCCCGGGCATATTCCAGTCGGTGACGAGGAAATCGTAATTGCCACTCTGTAACATCGGCAACGCCGTGTTACCGTCATCCGCTTCCTGGGTATTGTTGAACCCAAGATCGCGCAGCAGGTTCTTTATGATGCGTCTCATGGTGGAAAAATCGTCCACGATGAGAATTTTCATATCAGTATCCAAGGGAGCCTCCCGCCAGCTTGTGCCTGTCCATGTGGTTACCCTGTTCTTTGCTGTTGACCATCAGTCACTGGTCCATTCCGTCATGCGTGCGCGCAGGCGGATCAGTGCCTGCCCGTGTATCTGGCAAACGCGCGACTCGCTGACGCCCAGGACTTCACCGATCTCGCGCAGGTTGAGTTCTTCATCGTAGTACATCGCCATCACCAGGCTCTCCCGTTCCGGCAGACCGGCAATCGCCTCCGCCAGGGCCACCTTGAAATCCGATGTGTGCAGCTTGTCCAGCGGTTCGTTGTGGGGCTGGGCGGATACCGGCTGGGGGGGTTCACTGCCGTTCACGCCGGCGTCGTCGATGCTGAATACCCGGCAGCCGGTGGCATCCTGCAGAATGCGGTGGTACTCGTGCAGGTCGATACCCAGTTTTTCGGCGACTTCCACGTCGCGCGCGTCACGCCCTTCCTGGTTCTCGATTTCGCGAACCGCTTCGGCAACCTGTCGTGCCTTGCGGTGTACCGAACGCGGTGTCCAGTCGGTGCGGCGAATCTCGTCGAGCATGGCGCCACGGATACGGATACCGGCATAGGTCTCGAAACTGGCACCCTGCGAAGCGTCGTAGTTCCTGGAAGCTTCCAGCAGGCCGATCATGCCGGCCTGTATCAGGTCATCGGCCTGCACGCTGGGCGGCAGGCGGCTCATCAGGTGATAGGCAATACGCTTGACCAGTGCCGCGTGCTTGGTTACCAGGTCGTCGCCTTCAATGTCAGGATTCATTACGTACATAGCAGCTCCATTCATGCCCCAATCTCCATGTGTGCGTTGTGCGACTGGATCAGACGCTCGACAAAGAATTCCAGGTGTCCGCCGGCAGCACCGGGTACCGGCCACTTATCGGTTTTTTGTGCCAGGTTCTTGAATGCCATTGCCGCGCGGCTGCGCGGAAAGGCCTGCACCACGGCACGTTGCTTGCGCACCGCCTTGCGCAGGTAGTCGTCCTGCGGGACGACTCCCATGAATTCCAGGGTGACATCCAGATAGCGATCGGTTACGCGTGAGATCTTGTTGAACAATTCCCTTCCCTCCTGGGCGCTTTGTGCCTGGTTCGCGAGCACCCGGAAGTGCTGAATGCCGTACCCGGTATTCAGCACCTTGATGAGCGCGTAGGCATCCGTTATCGATGCGGGTTCATCACACACCACCACTACGACCTCCTGGGCGGCGCGACTGAAACTGGTAACACTTTCATTGATTCCGGCGGCGGTATCGATAATCAGGGTATCGACATCATGGCTGAGCTCGCTGAAAGCCCGGATCAGCCCGGCATTCTCCATGGTGGAGAGTTCGGCCAGCCGTTTTACGCCGGAAGCGGCGGGAACCACCATGATGCCCGACGGGCCCTGTACGATGACCTCTTCCAGTGAACGCTGGCCGTCGATCACGTGCGACAGGTTGCAGTCCGGCTGCAGGCCCAGCAATACATCGACATTGGCCAGGCCCAGGTCGGCATCCATCAGCATGACCTGCTTGCCGGTATCCGCCATGGCCACGGCGAGATTGACCGACACATTGGTCTTGCCGACGCCGCCCTTGCCGCTGGTGATGGCGATTACCCGTACCGGTGTTGGTTGTGCCATGCGTCGTAATCCGGCGGCCTGATCCATTCCCGACTCAGACAGAAACATGCGTCCGGAGTCCTCCGAATTGTTCGGCCAGCAGCGTCTCACCGGCGGCATCTTCGCTGCGCATCAGCTGCGCGGCATGCTGCACCAGGTCCTGGGCGCGCGCCGTATGCAGGTCCTCGGGGACCCGCTGTCCGTTGGTGGTAAACATCAGGGGCAGGCGTTGTTTGATAATCGCGGACAATACGCCGCCCAGGCTGGCAGCCTCGTCCAGCTTGGTGAGGATCACGCCCTCGACAGGAACCGCTGAAAACGCGCGTACGGTTTCGTCCAGTACCGCCGGGTGCAGGGTTGCCGACAGCACCAGCAGGGTGCGAATCGGAACGCCACTGTCAGACAGGGTGGCAAACTGTTCGGTCAGGCGCACATCGCGCTGACTCATGCCCGCGGTATCGATCAGGACCAGGCGCTTGTCCGCCAGGCTGTTGAGTGTGGAACGCAGTTCCCTGTGGTCGGCGGCTACCTGCACCGGGATGCCCAGCAGGCGGCCATAGGTCATCAGTTGTTCGTGTGCACCGATACGGTAACTGTCGGTGGTAACCAGCGCGACATGCCGCTGACCGTGGCGCAGTACGTAACGCGCGGCCAGCTTGGCAATGCTGGTGGTCTTGCCCACACCGGTGGAGCCGACCAGCGCCACCACACCGCCCTGGTCGAGGAAATCGTTGTCGGCCACCGGCAGTGTCGCGGAGAATTCCGCCAGCGCCAGTTGCCAGGCGTGCGCCGAATCACGCGCGTGTACTGCGGGTGCAGAGAGTTGTTCGACCAGCGCGGTACTCAGTTCCATGTTGTGCAGGCGCCGCATGACTTCGGTGTGCAGCGGTTCGCGTCGTTCCAGGTCGCCCCAGGCCAGGTGTGCCAGCTGGTTTTCCAGCAGTCCGCGCAGTTGCCGGATCTCTTCCTTCATGGAGACGATGGCCGGGTCCTGTGACCAGTTCACGGCCCGCTCCTGTGCCGGGGCGCGTTGCGTCGTGGTGGTCGTATCGGCAGACGGCGTGGCCGCGGCAGGTTCGGGGCTTGCCTCGCGCACGTCGTTTTCCAGCAGGGATTCGTCGTAGTCGACCGCGGAGATAATCTCCACGCCCCCGTCCACCTTGCGATTGGACAGAATCACGGCATCCGCGCCCTGGGCTTCGCGTACCAGGCGAATTGCCTGTCGCATATCCGGTGCAAAAAAACGTTTTACTTTCATTCCCGTTCCTCGCTGTTCAGGCTGCCCTGGGGGTTCACAGCCGGCTGCCTGCTTTCAGGCTTCATGCGGCTGCGTTTCCGCTCTGTCCGGCATCGAGGCCGGGTGTTCCTGTTCCAATGTTGGCGATCACTTTGATCTGCTTGTTATCCGGTATTTCGTTATAGGCCAGGACCTGCAGTCCCGGGATACTGTGCCGCACCAGTTTTGCCAGCCAGGGCCGGATAGCCGGTGTCACCAGCAGCACAGCGGCCTGTCCTGCGGCTTCCTGCCGGCGGGTGCTCTCGAGCAGGGACTGGTGCATTCTTTCCGCCAGTCCCGGTTCGATTCCGGCACCGCCTTCCGACACCGCCTGAATCGATGAGTGCAATATCTGTTCCAGTGAGGGATCGAGGGTTATAACCGGCACTTCCAGCCCCATCCCGTTGATATGCTGGACAATTGAGCGGCCCAGGGCGACGCGGGCCGCCGCCGTCAAAGCGCCGGGATCTTGACTTCTTGAGCCCGCTTCAGCGAGCGTTTCGGCAATGGTGCGCATATCCCGCACAGGTATGCGTTCTTCCAGCAGGTTCTGCAGCACTTTCAGCACTACGCCGATCGACAGGGTGCCCGGCACCAGGTCCTCGACCAGCCTGGGCGCCGATCTGGACAGCACATCCAGCAGTTGCTGAACCTCTTCGTGGCCAATCAACTCGTAGGCGTGCGCCTGCAGTAACTCACTGAGGTGGGTGGCCACTACGGTACTGGCATCCACCACCGTGTAGCCCAGGGTCTGGGCATTGTCCCGCTCGGAAGGCTGGATCCACACCGCTTCCAGGCCAAAGGCCGGGTCGCGGGTCTCGATGCCCTGTATGGTGCCGAACACACGCCCGGGGTTGATCGCCAGGTCGCGGTCCGGATAGATTTCGGCTTCCCCTACCGGCACGCCCATCAGCAGGATGCGGTAGGCATTGGGCGCCAGCTCCAGGTTGTCGCGGATGTGCACCGGCTGCACCAGGAAGCCCAGTTCCTGGGACAGTTTCTTGCGCACGCCCTTGATGCGATCCATCATCTGCCCGCCCTGGTTGCGGTCGACCAGCGGGATCAGGCGGTAGCCGACTTCCAGTCCGATGATGTCGACCGGCGCCACGTCGTCCCAGCTGAGATCTTTTGCTTCCTGTGGTGTGTCATCAGACTCGGTGACTTCCTCCGCCGGCAACAGTTCCTGCCGCTGACGTTGCCAGGCAAACCAGGCGCCGGTGCCGGCCGCAGCGGCCAGCGTCAGGAAAGCAACGTTCGGCATGCCGGGAATCAGGCCCAGGAAACCGATGATGCCCCCCGATATCGCCAGCACCATCGGGTTACCGAACAACTGGTCGATGACCTGTTCACCCATCTTCTGCTTGCTGGAAACACGCGTAACAATGATGGCGGTCGCCGAAGACAGCACCAGCGACGGGATCTGGGCCACCAGGCCGTCGCCGATGGTCAACAGTGTGTAGTTGCGCATCGCATCCGCAACCGGCAGGTCGAATTGCAGGGTACCGATGGCCAGGCCACCGATGATGTTGATAAACAGGATCAGGATACCGGCGATCGCATCGCCACGGACAAATTTGCTGGCGCCGTCCATGGCGCCATAGAAGTCCGCTTCACGCCCGATCTCTTCGCGCCGGGCGCGCGCGTCTTCCTGGGTAATCAGGCCGGAGTTGAGATCGGCGTCGATTGCCATCTGCTTGCCGGGCATCGCGTCCAGGGTGAAGCGCGCACTGACTTCGGCGACACGCCCCGCACCCTTGGTGACCACCACAAAATTGATAATGACCAGGATGGCGAATACCACCAGGCCCACGGCGTAGTTGCCGCCGACCACAAAATCACCGAACGATTCGATCACCTTGCCAGCCGATGCCGTGCCGGTATGTCCGTTCAGTAACACTACCCGTGTCGATGCGACATTCAGCGCCAGGCGCAGCAGGGTGGTGACCAGCAGCACAGTGGGGAAGATGCCGAAGTCCAGGGGCCGGATGGCATAGATGGTCACCATCAATATAGCCAGTGAGAGCATGATATTGAAGGTAAAGAATACGTCCAGTGCGATCGGTGGCAGGGGCACGATCACCATTGCCAGCATCATGACCAGCAGGACCGGGGCACCCAGCCCGTTGCGGCTGATGTCACGGAGACTCAGGGTTGCTGCTTCAGTTGCCATAGCGTTACCTTAATGAACGGGTTCATCGTTTGAGCTGGAAGACGGGCCGGCACGGTGACCGGGGCCCTGGGAAAATTCGTCGGGCACTTCCGGCTCGCCCGGCTGCACCGGCAACGGGCCGCCGTGCGCACTGGCCTTCAGCTGGAAGATGTAGGCCAGGATCTGTGCCACGGCCAGGTACAGGCCGGCGGGGACCTCCTGGTTGATATCCGTGCTGTAATACAGGGCGCGCGCCAGCGGTGGCGCTTCGTAGAGCGGCACCCGGTTGGCCGTTGCCACGGCGCGTATCTGCCCGGCCACCAGCTCCACACCCTTGGCGACCACCACCGGTGCCGCCATGCGCTCGGCGTCATAGCGCAGCGCGACGGCGTAGTGCGTCGGGTTGGTGATAACCACATCGGCATTGGGTATCTCCTGCATCATGCGACGTTGCGCAACTTCGCGCTGCATGCTGCGTATCCTGGATTTCACTTCCGGCTTGCCTTCCGTGTTCCTGGCTTCGTCCCGCACTTCCTGGCGGGTCATTTTCAGGTTCTTGGCGTGGTCCCATAACTGGAAGGGAATATCGATGGCCGCGATCAGCAGCAGGGACGCACTGAGTACCACGAACGACAGGCTCAATATGCTGCCGGTATGCGCCAGCGCCGCCACCACCGGCTCCCGTCCCAGCCCCATCAGTTCCGGCAGAAAATGCCACAGCAGACCGGCGCCGACCGAACCGATCAGAATGAACTTGGCGAGCGCCTTGACCAGCTCGATAAGGCCGCGCGCAGCGAAAATGCGTTTCAGTCCTTTCAGCGGGTTCAGTTTCTCGGCCTTGAAGGCGATGGCTTCGGTGCTGAATGCCCAGCCACCCAGTGCAACCGGCGCGGCCAGCGCCGTTACCAGCATCACCAGCAGAAAGGGCACCAGCGCCAGGAACCCGTGGAAGACCGCCTGGCTGAGAATGTCGATGATGGCCCAGGGATCGAATACCCTGGACCTTTCAACCTGGAGCCCCATGCGCATAACCCCGCCGAGCTGCTGAATCATGGGTCCGCCCATCATGCTCACGGAGGCGGCCCCCACCAGCAGCATTGCCATGGTGGTCAATTCCCGGGAGCGGGGGACCTGGCCCTTGTTGCGCGCCTCTTCCTGTTTTTTGGGGGTCGCCTGTTCGGTTTTTTCCTGACCGTCTTCGTTTTCGGCCATGTCACTGCCCTCCCTTGCCCAGCAGGCTGACCGAGTCCAGGGCGCCGTGAATCAGGTGCTGCATCTGCGGCAACAGGTTGGCGACCGCGAAAATGATGATGACAAAGCCCAGCGTCAGGGTCACCGGAAAACCGACACCAAAAACATTCAGCTGCGGCGCCGAACGACTGACGACACCAAAGGAAAGGTTGACCAGCAGGATGGATGCGATCGCGGGGATGGCCACCATCAGCGCATTGGCAAACATACGCGATCCCCAGTAGGCGATGGTGCGAAAATCCTCGCGGCCCAGGCTTTCCACACCGATCGGCAGGGTCTGAAAGCTGTCTACCAGTACATGGATCAGGGCCAGGTGTCCGTTCAGGGCCAGGAACAGCAGGGTAGCGATCACCACATAGTACTGGCCGATGACCGGTACATTCACCCCGTTCTGGGGATCCACCATCTGCGCAAAGCCCAGGCCCATGCCCATGGCCGTCGCCTGCCCGGCGATTACCAGGGTTGCAAAAATCAACTGCAGACTGAAACCGATCGCCAGGCCGATCACCAGCTGCTGCACGGTAACCAGTACGCCGGCTACCGACAGGGGGTCGATGGCGGGCACCTGCGGCAGCAGGGGCAGCACAATCCAGGTCAGCAACAGCGCCATGACCAGGCGTGTGCGTTTCTGCACCATGCGGGCACCAAAAATCGGCGCAATGGCCAGCATGGCGGCAATGCGGGTGAACGGCCAGACCAGGCTGCCTATCCAGGTAGTAATATCCGCACTGGTAAACAGCATGCCGGCATCTGCCCCGCTAACCGATCAGTTCCGGTATGCGTTCGATAAGACCGGTGGTGAATCCCAGCATGGTGCTCAGCAGCTTGGGACCGGCGAAAAGAATGACCAGCGCCACGACGATCAGCTTGGGCACGAAGGTCAGTGTCATTTCATTGATCTGGGTGGCCGCCTGGAACATACCGACCAGCAGACCCACCACCAGCGCCGACAGCAACAGGGGCGCGGCCAGCAGGGCTGTGACTTTCATGGCCTGCATACCTATATCGATCACGGTTTCGGGTGTCATCCAGGGTTCTCCATCAGGACATGAAGCTGGCCGCGAGCGTGCCCATGATCAGCGACCAGCCATCGATCAGCACAAACAGCATGATCTTGAAGGGCAGCGAAATAATCATGGGCGACAGCATCATCATGCCCATCGACATCAGCAGGGTGGCGATCACCAGGTCGATCACCAGGAAAGGAATCAGGATCAGGAAACCGATCTGGAACGCCGTTTTCAGTTCACTGGTAATAAACGCCGGCATCAGCAGGGAAAAGGGCACATCATCCGCCGACTCGAACTCACCGGCATTGGAAATATCGGCAAACAGCGACAGGTCATCGTCACGTGTCTGCTCCAGCATGAAACCACGGAAAGGTCTGGAGGCACGCTCCACGGCTTCCTGGACCTGTATTTTATCCTGCAGGTACGGACCCAGCGCATCGTCGTAGACCTGGTCGAACACCGGCATCATCACAAACAGGCTCAGGAACAGCGACAGTCCGATAATGACCTGATTGGAGGGTGACTGCTGGGTACCCAGCGCCTGTCGCAGGATCGCCAGCACGATGACAATACGCGTAAACGAAGTCATCATCATGAGCGCCGCGGGCAACAGGCTGAGTGCAGTCATGAACAGCAGGACCTGGATGGTCACGCTGTAGGTCTCGCTGCCGTCCGCGCCCGGCACCACCTTGAGGGCTGCCAGCCCCGGCTCGGCGGCAGCCAGCACGGGTGTACAGCCGACCAGCAACATAACTACCCTCGCTATCCAGCGCCTCATGATGCGTTCTCCCGGCCCTTGTTCAGCAAGCGCCCCAATTGTTCGGAAAACCCGGCAGGCGTTACGGTCCTGCCCGTCTCCAGCGCCTGTTCCAGCACGTGCAGCGTCTGTACCCTGCCCGGTGCCACGCCGACCAGCAGCTGGGTGTCTCCCACCTGCAGCAGCACCACGCGTTCGCGGGCGCCCATGGAAAGGCCGCCCAGTACGCGCAGGCCGCCACCGGCAGTCGCCTGGAAGCGACCGGTGCGTTTCAGCAGCCAGGCAAGACCCATGATCAGGCCCAGCACCGCGATCATCCCCAGCGTCAGTTGCCACAGGCTGGTCATGGCCAGCGGGTCCTGCACAGGTGAGGAAGCGGCCGTGGATTCAGCCGCGGTAGCGAGTGATGAGCACGCCAGTGCGGCTGCAGACAGAAACAGTTTCCGGGTACGGCGGGAAATCATGCAGGATCCTATTTGAGTTTCTTGACACGTTCCGCCGGACTGATGACATCGGTGAGGCGAATACCGAATTTTTCGTTGACCACGACGACCTCGCCGTGTGCTACCAGCGTACCGTTCACCAGCACATCCATGGGCTCACCGGCCAGCCGGTCGAGCTCGACGACGGAACCCTGGTTCAACTGCAGCAGGTTGCGGATACTGATATGCGTGCGCCCGATCTCCATCGAAATGGTTACCGGGATATCGAGGATGACATCCATGTTGGCTTCTTCATCCGCCAGGCCGACCGCAGTATCCTCAAGGTCGTCGAATGCTGCAGCCGTCGTCTCTTCGTCTGCCGCGGTTTCGGCTTCCGCCGTCGCCTGCTCGGCCATGGCATCGGCCCAGTCGTCGCCGGCTTCTTCTGCCTCTACATTCTGTGTCTCTTCGCTCATCAGCTTCTCCTGCCAGCCTCAGCTGTCAATGGAATCAGGGATAATCTTGCTTACGATCTTTATTGCACGACTGCCGTTGTGAATGCCGAATTTGCCGCGGAACACCGGGGTTTCTTCAGCCTCGATAGTGACCAGTTCGGGCAGGTCGACCGGAATCACATCACCGGCTTTCAGCTCGTTCACCTCCCGCAGGGACAGGCTGGTCTCCACCAGGGTGGTGGACAGGTCCACCCGGGCCTCTTTCATCTCCTCGCGGATGGTCCGGGTCCAGCGTTCATCACGGTCGCTGCGGTCACTCTGCACACCGGCATCGAGCAACTCGCGAATCGGCTCGACCATCGAATAGGGCATGGTGACGTGCATGTCACCACCACCGCCTTCCAGTTCGATGCGGAAGGTATTAACCACTACTACTTCAGTTGGACTGACAATATTGGCGAAATGCGGGTTTACTTCAGAGCTCTGGTAGTCGAACCTCACCTCCAGCACCGGCTTCCAGGCCTGCATCAGATCCTCGAATGCGACTTCCAGCACCATCTGGATAACACGCAGCTCGGTAGGCGTGAACTCGCGGCCCTCGATCTTGGTATGGAAACGTCCGCCGCCGCCGAAGAAATTATCCACCAGCGCAAACACCAGCTTGGGTTCCAGCACAAACAGCGAAGTGCCGCGCAAGGGGGGAATGCGCACCAGGTTGAGACTGGTGGGCACAAACAGGCTGTGCACGTACTCGGCAAACTTGAGCATCTGTACACCCGATACCGATATCTCGCTGGCCCGGCGCAGCATGTTGAACAGGCTGATGCGGAAATAACGGGCAAAACGCTCGTTGATCATTTCCAGCGTGGGCATGCGCCCGCGCACGATGCGGTCCTGGCTGGTGAAGTCGTACCCGGTAATCTCGCCTTCGGGGACTTCTTCGCTGGTCTCGGTCTCTACATCGCCACCGTTTACGCCGTGCAGCAGTGCATCGATTTCGTCCTGTGAAAGCAGGTCATTCACAATATCAACCTACTGCATGACAAAGCTGGTGAAAAACACGCTTTCGACCACCGGGTCACCGGTCTCTTCTTTCATGACCCCCTGGATTTCGGACAGGGTTTCAGCACGCAGCTTTTCCTTGCCTTCACGCGTATTCAGTGTGTACGGATCCTGGCTGCTGAACAGCATGACCAGTGCATTGCGGATGGCGGGGCGATGTTCCTTTACCAGGTCGACCGAGTCGGCCTCGCGCGTTCCGACTTCCACCGTGATTTGCAGAAAACGGATATCGGTATCCGCGGTGAAATTCACCACAAATGGTGGATCGAGCGGTATGTAATTCAGTGGCGCCTTTGCTTTTTTCTTCTTTTTCTCCTTGCTGCTTTTACCGGCCTTGCTGTCGGCCGCGTCCTGTCCGGCCGTGACTTCCTCATCGTCGCCCGACAGTATGCCGGTCAGCATCAGCGTGGCGGTTGCCGAGACACCCAGCAACAGCACCACAATGGCTATAATAATGAACAGCTTTGATTTCGATTTGGCCGGCGGTTGACCGCTGTCGTCCAGGTCGAGGTCCAGATCGTCTACGTTGGTTGCCATTGACTCATCCCTTTAATCACTACAGCTACAGGGATAGCAAGACGTATGCCACGCAAGGCGGCTCTATTTATTCTTTCAATAACAAATGGTTAAAAACTCTGTTCCACCATGCGACAAAGTTTTGACTAAACCGGGACAAGCGAATCGACAGAACATTGGCTGCACAGCAGGCGCCGGCATGAGCGGTGACCGTATTCGCTTCCGCGCCGCACTGAGCGACGACTACCCGTCGATCTGCAAGCTGTTCACCAGTGCGGAGGAGCTGTTCCTGGCCTTCCCCACCGCGCGCTGGCCGTTCACCCTGCGCCAGCTGCACCGCATCACCGAACAGCGCACCGACCTTACCGTCGTCAGCGACCGGGAAGACACCATCGGTTTTGCCGACCTGTATGACCTGGTCCCACGCAGGCAGGCCTGTATCGGCAATGTCATTATAAAAAACACGCGGCGCGGACAGGGGACCGGCAAACGACTCCTGGAATACATGCTGGACAGGATTTTTAACCACCACCAGCTGCCGACCGCCATGATCGCGGTATTCGAGGATAACCGGCCGGCGTTCAGGCTCTACCGGCAGCTGGGTTTTACCGTGGCTGGCAGGGAAACACGACAGCGTCCGGATGGACAGGACGCCGTGTTACTGCAAATGAAGCTAGCCCGCATTTCTCACCGATAGAATTGAATAAGGCTGTTTTTCATGGCATAACACTTGTGCGAACAAGGAGTTATAGCCAGGAGGAAAAACAGCCTTATGAAGACAGAGTGTACACCGGATCAGATGGAATTTCACGGCCTGGGCCGCCGTTTGGTGGTCGGTCAATTCGACGGTGGCAAGATCAGTTCGG
>JALSRZ010000103.1 GCA_026984515.1 Thiohalobacter sp.
TCGTGTCGACTATGCCTGCGCGGCCCTCGGTCGCGAACGCCGCTGATCACACGACCTGCCACCGCCTCGCTACGGAACCCGGTGAGAAATGCGGGCTAAAGTTAACGGGACAGCAGTGATACCAGGCAAAAAAACGGCGGCCTGGTCAGGCCGCCGTTTTTGTTCCTGCCGGAACCCGACAGGGCCCTGGCGTCGGGCTTCAGCCGCCCATGGCAGCAAAGCTGCGAATGAAGGGACCGGCCATGCGTGGATCCTTGATCATGGCCGTGTAGTCACCGACATTGAATTTCAGTTTTCGGGAGGTGTAGGCCATGCCCAGGCCCATCATGCCCGGCGGCTTTTTCATCCATTTTTTCCAGCTGTCCTCGGAGGCGCGCAGGTCCCAGTTGAGTTCCTGTCCGTTGTAGTCACCGGCTTCCACAACCTTGCCGTTTTCAACCCGTAAAAAGCCGCGCGGCTTGTCTTCACCATCGATACCGTAGGCAATCGTGGAATTGAACCCGATTTTTTCCAGAGCCCCGGCCAGACCGCTGTCCGCGTTCCAGCGTTCCTTGAAGCTGTTCATGAAATCTGCAGAAAACATATCAGACATTTTTTTCTCCTCAATCTGTTCGTTTATTATTGCCGGCAGCCCGTGTCGTCGAACCGGACTGTCTCGTAAAGCGCATCCTTGACCGGGTTATTTCCCAACGGGGTCCCGGTTCAGAAAATCACCATGTGCCTAAAGATACCATTTTTTGTCATTCATCGTCATTAATACGAGTATTGACAATACTAATAATAGACGAAAGAACAGGATGTCAATCCAGAATTTGCGCGGGATGCCGCTAGCCCGTTCAAATGGATCGGAACAGGCAGTTTACGGAGCACAAATTATGCGCGCAGCTATCGTTAACTTACCGAATAATAAGGGAAATACAGAGGCTGTATGCAAGGATAAGGTAATACGCCTGCGTTTCAGGGTCGTGGACGGGTCGAGCGGGGATCTGCTGCAATACGGGGATGACCTGTTCTATCTGCATGGAGGCTACGGTGGGGCGTTCCCGAAAGTGGAACGGGCCATGGAAGGCTGCCGGGTTGGAGACCGGGTAGAGGTCATGCTGTCGCCCGAGGAAGGCTACGGGCTGCACCGGCCCGAGCTGGTGCTGGAGTTGCCGTCGGCCGGGTTCGAGGGGGATATCCCGGAGACCGGCAGTGCAGTCGATGGCGAATTGCCGGATGGTCAATCGGTGATTTTCACCGTGTCGGCGGTATCCGGTGATCTGGTGAAACTCGATGCCAATCACCCCTTTGCCGGCAAACAACTGGCTTTTGCTTTCGAAGTGCTGGAAATACGCGAGTCCACGGAAGCCGAACGTGCAGCCGGTTTTGCCTTCGACGGCATGTTCTGTTGATACCCCCAGCGCTTGACGGGGATCAAGGCGGCCGGGAACCACTATAATCTAGTCTGAAACTGTGCCACGAGTGCTGGCGTTTTTTACAGGTTTGGACATGTTCAGAAAAATTTCCCTGCTGTTGGCTGTGCTGACACTGCTGCTGGTGCGGCCGCTGTCCGCCGATGTGCTGGTGCTGGTGCACGGCTATGCATCCGACGCGCGTACCTGGGAGTTCAGTGGCGTCAACGACGTCCTGCAGGCGCACGGCTGGCCGCGCGCCGGTGTGCTCCCTGCCGCCCCCGCGGTGTCGTCCGCCAACAAGAGTTACAGCGTGAACCTGCCTGCACAGGCGCCCTTGCTGGTACAGGCGGATTACCTGCGCGCGGTGCTGTACCAGTTGCGCCAGTATTACCCGCAGGAAAAACTGATCCTGGCAGGACACTCGGCAGGCGGTATTGTGGCGCGGCTGGTGTTGCTCGGCAATAACCCGTTTCACGTGGATGAGTTGATTACCATTGCCACGCCCAATCTCGGTACCTATCGTGCCGCCCAGGGCCTGGACGTGGTGGACAGCAAACCCTTCTTCTGCCCGGGGCCGGGTATCGACATGCTGAAAAGTGTGCTCATCGGCGGGGAGTACGATTACCTGCGCGACTCACGCCCGTTGCTGGTAGACCTGTTACCGGCGGAATCCGGCAATGTGCTGGCATGGCTGAACCAGCAACCATATCCTGATATCACCTACTATTCGGTGATTCGGCAGTCTGCATTTGGTGATGGTGACGAGATGGTGCCGGCCTACAGCCAGGATATGAACAACGTGCCTGCGCTGCATGGCCGGGTACGGGTGGTGGTCACACCTTCCGGGCACTCACTGAACCCGCAGGATGGCATCCTGCTGGCCGGTATCCTGTCTAAAGGGTAAAAAACCGGCGGGTTTGACGGAACACGAGTTCAGCTTCGCCGCGCCGGGTTGCCGGTGATCCTGGCAAGGCGTCTAACGCGCTTTGCGAACTTCGTCGAACGGGTCGGATTCGTCTGCAGACGGCAGTATCCGGTCGCACAGCGGGTTCTTGTTGCCCTTGCACCGGTCTTCGTCTGCGCTGCGGATGGTGATGGCGGCCCACACGGCCGCGATACCCCACAGGGCCAGGCCCAGGGCGATGGTATTCCAGCTGGGACCCATCAGGTTGGTGGGGCCACCGGTCATACCGTAGACGATACTGACGATTCCCGTGATCCAGAACACGCCGATCGGTGCTGCACAACAACCGGCGCAACCGAACTTGCACACAGCAAACGGGGG
>JALSRZ010000104.1 GCA_026984515.1 Thiohalobacter sp.
AGTCGACACTATGTCGTGCAGCCCGACCGAGTGAACGCCGCTTAGCGCGCGGCATGACGCCGCCGCAGCAGGAAGTCGGTGAGAAATGCGGGCTAGCCGGCCTGCGGGGTCTCCCTGGGCAGGTGCAGTGCCACGGCCACGGTTGCCACCAGGATCAATACTCCCAGCGCGACGACCGTAGTGACCGGGTGCACCTCTTTGGCAGCGGCCAGCGTGTACAGGCCGACTGTTACCAGCATGGCGAAGTTCTGGAAAAAATTCTGGATGGCGACGGCGCGCCCGCTGCCGATGGTGCCGTGCCCGATATCCTGCAGCGCGGCGTTGATGGGCACCAGGAAGATGCCGCCGGCGACACCGGTCAGCAGCAGCACGATGCGTGCATCCCACACCGGGCTTACCAGGCTCAGCATCGGTGTGTTCACCAGGCTGAACAGCAAAATCATCAGCCCCATGGCGTAGGCGGCAAAGCGGGCGCGGCGCAGCTGCTCCAGCGGGATGAACAGCGGTGCTACCAGCGTGCCGATGATGACGCCGAGGGCAATGAACAGGGCCAGCGCCGAGATGTCACCGGCGGAATGGATGCTGAGTACGATGGGTGCCCAGGCCACCAGCAGCACACGCAGGACCGCCGAAGCGCCCCAGAACAGGCTGCCGCCCAGCATGGCGAAGCGTGCCCGCGGCGTCTCCATGAAGCCGCCGATCATGCCGGCAAATTTCGGTAAAGCCTGCTGCAGTGTCCCGCCCTGTGGCGGCAGCAGCGGGATCAGCAGGGTGACCACCATCGATACCAGGTACAGTACGAGCACCATAAGGAAAGCGCCGCTGACGCTGTAGTCCGCCAGGTATCCGCCGACTACCGCGCCCACGATGATGGCGAGGATGGTGGAACCCTCGATCCAGCCGTTGGTCCTGACGAGCTGTTCCTTGGCCACCAGCTCCGGCAGGATGCCGTATTTTGCCGGGCTGTAGATGGCTGCACCCAGCCCGACCAGTGCATAGGAAAACAAGGGTTCGATACCCGCCAGGATCAGGCCGGTGCCGAGCGCCTTGACCAGGTTGCCGAGCAGCAGCACCCGTGACTTGGAAAAGCGGTCTGCGATGGGGCCTACCCAGGGTGCCGATACCACGTAGGCAACCAGGAAGGAGCTTTGCAGTGCCGGGATGTACCAGCCGGGCACATCGTTCGCCTGCAGTACCATGCCGATGGCGGCGAACAGGATGGCGTTGTCGCCAAAGGCAGTCAGGAACTGTGCAAACAGCAGGGGGAGTACACCGCGGCTCATGTTGTGGTCTCCGTGTACCGGGTTTAGTCGAACCAGTGCACCAGGTGCTCCGGCAATTCGTCGCTATGTACAAACTTTTCGGATATTACGCGGTCGCGTATGGAAATGCCTGCCTGCCGTACGCTGTCGGGGTCGCCGCTGATCAGCGGGTGCCAGTCGAACAGCGGCTTTCCCTCCGCCAGCAGGCGATAGGCACAGCTGTCCGGCAGCCATTGCTCGGTGCGGGCGACCTCGGGTGTGACCTTGATGCAGTCCGGCACCCGTGTCGAACGCTGTGCGTAGCAGGTGCAGCAGCTGTGCTCATTGTCATGATATTCGCACACTACATTGGTATAGAACAGCTTACCGCTGTCCATGTCCTCGATCTTGATCAGGCAGCACAGCCCGCAGCCGTCGCACAGGGACTCCCATTCCTGCGCGTCCAGTGATTCGAGCGAGCGGTTTTCCCAGAAATGATCCGCTGGCATCAGCGGGTGTCTCTCTTCCGGGTTGCCGGGTTACAGCGTGATGTAGATATCATAACGAGTCTTTTTGCTGGCGATGCTGGTATCGGGTTTTCTGTCATGAATCCAGCCGGCCCGGTGCGGGCGTTTTACCACTACGCGGCGCCCGGCGGTGTGCAGCGCAATGTCGAGCAACGCCTGCGAGTCCAGGTCGGGACCGACCAGTTGCTGCAGGGCGCGCATGCCCTTTTTTGCCTGTACGTGCGCTTTGCCTGGCGGATACATCGGGTCCATGTACACCACCTGGGGTTGTTGTGCCTCGGCCAGTTTTAGCAGGTAGTGGCCGGCATCGGCGTTGACCAGTTGCAGCCGGTCTTCGATCCAGGCGCCAATGGTACTATCATCGGCCGCCCGGCGCAGGGCATCGTGCAGCAAGGCAGCCACCAGCGGTGAGCGTTCGCACAGGGTGACCCGGCTGCCGAGGCTGGCGAGCACAAAACCGTCGCGCCCCAGTCCCGCGGTGGCATCGAAGATGTCTGGGCTGAATCCCGCTTTCATACCGACCGCGCGTGCCAGCGCCTGCCCGCGACCGCCGCCGAAGCGCTGCCGGTGGCCTATTTCGCCACCGACAAAGTCGACCCGGACCGGGCCGGGCGCGCCTCGTCCCGCCTGGCACAGCGACAGGCCGTATTCGTCCAGTTGCAGGTAAAAGCCTTCTCCGGGCACGGTCTTGCGACGCGGGATGTCAAAAACGTTACGCAGTAAAGCGGCGTGCTTTTCCAGCGCGGCAATGTGACACACCAGGCCAATGTTTGCAGTGGCGGGCATAGGCCCGTCAGTGTACCCGGCTGCGGTGCTCAACCGGTAGTTTGCGGAAAGGCCGGCAGCGGCGTGCTGCAGCGTGGTTCCTTGCGTTTCATCCAGCGCATCATCAGCCTGCGTAGTGCGTTGGCGGTGCGTGTCGGCAGGCCGCGCGCGGTCGGTTGCTGCCGGAGCAGGAACAGCGTCAGGTCATCCGCAAAGTGGCGGCTGCCGTTGAGCGTGATCAGTGTCTCGACCAGTGCCTGGTAGAAGGGCCCGATCTCGGTCTGTTCGATATGGTTCAGCAGCTCGATCAGGCCCTCGAAGCCGGGTCGTGTACCGTCACGGCGCTTGATATCGAGGACTGCATCCGAGAACAGGAACAGCCAGTCCTCGCCGTCCAGTATGATTTCGTTTTCGAAGTAATGGATATCGCCAAGAATCCCGATAGGCGGGCCGGCACTGCATTCCGGCAGCGTCTGCCAGCGACCATCGCGCCGGATCAGCAGGTAGGGGTGACCGGCGTAGGCGTAGGTCAGGCTGCGGTCCCAGTGATTGTAGGTAGCGGCGGCGGCAGTGGCAAAGCTGCCGCTGGCTTCGCTGGCCAGGATGTTGCCATTGAGTTCCTCGAGGATGGCGGCGTTGCCCAGTTCGCTCATGAGCCTGGCCAGCGGTTGCTGCAGGCGCGAGGATATGTGCGCCGCCGCGTCATCGTGCCCGGCTACATCGATGAGCAGGAATTTGCTGAAAACCCCGTGGTTGCAGACGGTGACATGGTAAATATCACCGCCGGCGCGTTTGTCGGCACAGGGTACGGACAACAGGTACCCATCGAGACCCGGCATGGTAAAGGTTTCCAGCGCCAGCTCATTGCCGCCCCACACCACATTACAGAACCAGGATTCAGGTGGCCGGGTGAGCGGCAGTGTCCATTCGGCTGTCTGCATACCGGTCTCCCGCAGGCGTGGCTGTACATACCGTGTTACAGAAGTGGACAGCGGGTGTGCGGCCAGGTTCCGCCAGCCCCTGTGAGCGGTGGTTTAACCCCTTGCTGTGGTTGATGTTTTTATGACCCGGACAGGCAAGGAGGAGTGCTTCCCGGCAGCGGCGAACAGGACGGTTTTTGCGCTTATCAGGGGAGCCTGCTTTGCTAGAATGCGCGTATGGATGTGTCTTTTATTATTGATCCCCTGAACGACGCGCAGCGTGAAGCCGTCACCGCTACACAGGATCCGTTGCTGGTGCTGGCAGGCGCCGGCAGTGGCAAAACCCGGGTACTGGTGCACCGCGTTGCCTGGCTGGTGCAGGTTGAGGGCATTTCGCCCTACGGGATTCTGGCCGTCACCTTCACCAATAAAGCAGCCGGTGAAATGCGCAGCCGTATCGAACAGTTGATCGGTGTGCCGACACGCGGCATGTGGGTGGGAACCTTTCATGGCCTGGCACACCGCCTGCTGCGCGCCCACTGGCAGGAGGCCGGGTTGCCGCAGTCCTTCCAGGTGCTGGATTCCGATGACCAGTACCGCATCATACGGCGCATACTCCGGGCGCTGGAGCTGGACGAGAGCCGCTGGCCGCCACGCCAGTCGCAGTGGTACATCAATGCGCGCAAGGACGAGGGGCAGCGTCCTCAGCATATCGAACACAAGGGTGATCCTTACCAGCGCCAGCAGGTGGCTATCTACCAGGCCTATGAAGAGCTCTGCCAGCGTTCCGGGCTGGTCGATTTTGCCGAGCTGCTGCTGCGGGCCCACGAGTTGTGGTTGCAGCATCCGGAGTTGCTGGCGCATTACCAGCAGCGTTTCCGGCACATACTGGTCGACGAGTTCCAGGACACCAATACCATTCAGTATGCCTGGTTGCGGGTGTTATCCGGCAAGCAGGCAAACATTACCATTGTCGGTGACGACGACCAGTCCATTTACGGCTGGCGCGGCGCAAAAATCGAGAACCTGCAGCGCTTCGGCAGGGATTTCCCCGGCGCGCGCACCCTGCGCCTGGAGCAGAACTACCGTTCCACCGGCGTGATCCTGAAGGCGGCCAACGCACTCATTACACATAATGACAGCCGCATGGGGAAACAGCTGTGGACCGAAGGGAACGAAGGCGAGCTTATTCAGCAGTACACGGCAATGAACGAGCTGGACGAAGCCCGTTTCGTGGTGGAGAGTCTCCAGGCATCGATTGAGCAGGGTGAACCGCGCAGTGCCCATGCCATCCTGTACCGCTCCAATGCCCAGTCGCGCGTTTTCGAGGAACGCCTGCTGCAGGCCGGAATCGCCTACCGGGTGTACGGTGGCCTGCGTTTCTTCGAGCGCCAGGAGATCAAGGATGCACTGGCCTACCTGCGGCTGTGCGAAAATCACGAGGATGACGCTTCGTTCGACCGCGTCGTCAACCAGCCGCCACGCGGAATCGGGGAGCGCACCCTGGCGGTGGTGCGGGAGCGCGCCAGACTGCAAAAGATCCCGCTCTGGTCAGCGGCGCAGGCACTGACGGAAGGGGATGAGCTCAGCGCCCGGGCGCGCAATGCACTGGCCGCCTTTGTGAAGATCATTCAGACCTTTGCCGGGGATATCGAGCCGCTGCCGCTGGGCGAACAGGTTGAACACGTGATCCAGTGCAGTGGCCTGAAGGAACACTACGCGAAGGAAAAAGGCGAAAAGGGCCAGGCCCGGATCGAGAACCTGGACGAACTGGTGAACGCAGCCCGCGAGTTTGCATACGACAGCGACGAGGAAGAGTCGCTGGAGCCGTTGCCGGCGTTTCTTTCCCACGCTGCGCTGGAAGCCGGCGAAGGTCAGGGCGACCAGTGGGAAGACTGCGTGCAGTTGATGACCCTGCATTCCGCCAAGGGCCTGGAGTTCAACACGGTATTCCTGTGCGGGCTGGAAGAAGGCCTGTTTCCGCACCAGCGATCGATTCAGGAAGCGGGTCGCCTGGAAGAGGAGCGGCGCCTGTGTTACGTGGGTATTACGCGCGCCTGCAAGCGCCTGTTCATCACTCATGCGGAACACCGGCGCCTGCACGGCAACGAGTCCTATAACCTGCCGTCGCGGTTTATCCGCGAAATCCCGGCGGAACTGGTGAACGAAATCCGGCCGCGCATCCAGGTGAACCGGCCGTCCGCTACCTATGCCGTGAGTCCATCCCTGGAACAGGCACCGGACGGCTTAAGCCTGGGGCAGCGTGTGCAACATGCCAGATTCGGTGATGGCGTGATACTCAATTACGAAGGACAGGGCGCACACGCGCGCGTACAGGTCAATTTCGAACAGGCCGGCAGCAAGTGGCTGGTGGTGGCCTACGCCAACCTGCAACCGGCGTAACCAGGTCACGCAGAAAACGCTTCCGGCCTGCAGCGCGAAGGTCGCGCTAAGCTGTTTTCGCAGCAGGCAGCACCCTGCGTAACCAGAAATACCCCAGCAACGCGGATATAAACGAGCCGCCAAGAATGCCGATGCGGTCCTGGTGGAGATAGGGTGAACTGGCATCTTCGAACGCCAGCGAACCAATGAACATACTCATGGTGAAGCCTACGCCGCACAGTATGGCGATACCGTACAGCTGAACCCAGTTTACGTTTTCGGGCAGTCTGGCAATGCCGAGTTTGATGCCCAGCCAGCACAGGCCGAATACGCCCAGCTGTTTGCCCACCACCAGGCCCAGGGCGATGCCCACCGGGACCGTACCCAGCAGCTGGTCCATACCCATGCCCCGCAGCGACACACCGGCATTGACAAAGGCGAACAGGGGCAGGATGACGAAGGAAACGCTGCCGTGCAGGTCGTGTTCCAGTTCGTGCAGCGGTGAGGTGCCGGTCTCCGGGTCCTTTGCGATGGGAATGAAGAGCGCCAGCACCACGCCCGAGAGCGTTGCGTGGATACCGGACTTGAGCAGTGCCGCCCACATGACCAGGCCGATAAGAATGTAGGCGCTCAGCCGGGTTGCGCCGCGCCAGTTGATGAAGGCCAGCAGCGCAGTGCAGGCCAGCGCGATATTCAGCGCGGTAAACGACAGGTCAGCCGTATAGAACAGCGCGATGATGATGATGGCGCCCACATCGTCAAAAATGGCCAGCGAGACCAGGAAAATTTTCAGCTGGTAGGGTACCCGCGAGCCGAGCAGCGCCAGGATCCCGAGCGCGAAGGCGATATCGGTTGCAGCCGGTATGGCCCAGCCGCTGGTGGCCAGCTCGTCACCGCGGTTGACCAGCAGGTAGATCAACGCCGGAACCGCCATGCCGCCGATGGCACCAATGGCCGGCAGCGTGATCTTGCGAATATCGGAAAGCTCGCCCTCGACGAATTCCCGCTTCAGTTCGAGGCCGATCAGGAAGAAGAACACGGCCATCAGGCCGTCATTGATCCACAGTAGCGAAGGCTTGGCGATTTCGAAGGCGCCGATGCGGATGTGTATCGGGATGTTGAGAAAGCGGTCGTAGTAGCCGTCCAGGGGTGAATTGGCCAGCACCAGGGCGGCAACAGAGGCCAGTATCAGCAGGATGCCGCTGGCGCTTTCGAGTTTCAGGAATTCGCGGATGCCGTAGATCATGCGCGGATCATTTTACAGGCAGGTGGTCTGGCTGCAAGGGCAGAATGGTCTGCCGCAGGCGGGTGCAGAACGCGCTGTATCTGTCCGGAGTGGTGGCGGGGCGAGCGGTCAGTCAGCCCGGCCGACCGTTTGCAGGTGGGGACCGGGCAGGCGGGTGATATTCATCAGTGCCTCGCGGGGTTTGCCGATGTAGTTCCCCTGCGCATAGTCCACGCCGAAGTCCCGCAGCATTTCCAGTGTAGCCGCGTCTTCGACGTACTCGGCGATGGTCTGCTTGCCCAGCGCGTGCGCCACCTGGTTCATGGAGTGCACCATGGCCTGGTCTATCTGGCTGTTGGCCATGCCCTGTACAAAGGCGCCGTCGATTTTCAGCTTGTCGACCGGCAGACTTTTCAGGTAGGCGAAGGATGAAAAGCCCGCGCCGAAATCGTCCAGCGCAAACTGACAGCCCATGTTCTTGAGTGATGCGATGAATTTTTCCGCTTCCGAAAGTTTGGCGATGGCGGCGGTTTCTGTGATCTCGAAACACACGCGGGAGGGGTCGATGTTGGAGTTGTCCAGCAGCTCCTGGATCATGGGCAGCAGCGTGGCATCCTCGAACGCCTTGCCCGACAGGTTAATGGAAAAGCGTACCGACTCACCCTGCTGGTGCAGGCGCGACAGCTGGGTCAGCGCGCGGCGCACGATCCAGCGGTCGACGGCATGTATGAGGCCGAAACGTTCGGCGGCGGGCATGAAGCCGCCCGGCAGGATGATCTCGCCGTCATCGCAGACCATGCGTACCAGTACTTCATAGTCCTGTACCTGGTCATCGTTGAGCGCCATGATGGGCTGGTATACCAGCTGGAAACGGTCGTGCTCCAGCATTTCGCGCACCCGTGAGGCCCAGCCCATGTCTGCGGCCATGCCGGCCTTGTCACTGTCGGACGGGTCGTAGAGATTGATACGGTTGCGGCCCTGCGCCTTGGCCAGGTTGCAGGCGATATCGGCATGGGAAAGGGCTTCCTCGGCGGAATCGACCAGCGTATCGATAATGGCGGCACCGATACTGCAGCTGATATTGAAACTTTTGCCGTCCTGCAGAAAACGGTATTCCTCCAGCAGCACCCGGAAATGGTCCGCGGCGGACAGCACGTTTTCCGGACGGATGTTGTACAGCAACAGGGTGAATTCATCGCCGCCGAAGCGTGCCAGCAGGTCGCCGTCACGCACGTGATTCAGCAGCAGCCGGGTGACCTCGACCAGCAGCTGGTCGCCCGCGGCGTGCCCCAGCGTATCATTGATGTACTTGAACTGATCCAGGTCGATGTACAGCAATGCGCAGGTGCGGTCCGGGTCACGGGAGACGCGCGCCACGGTGCGCACCAGTTCCTGCTGGAAATAGTGCCGGTTGAACAGGCGTGTCAACGAGTCGTGTTCGGCCTGGTAGGTCAGTTGTTCATGGAAGGCTTTCTGGTCTGTAATGTCGCGTGCGGTTCCACTGATCTGCAGAATATTGCCTTCTGTGTCCACGTGCGCCTTGGCATTGAAGCTGAGCTGGCGGTGATTGCCCTCGATATCAATGTGCACCGTTTCATACTGGTACAGGTCCTTGCCGGCCAGCAGGTCACCGAAGGCGCTCTGGTCGGCCGCGCATTTGTCCGGTGCGCAGAATTCCGAAATGGAACGACCCAGCATGTCTTCGGGTTCCAGCCCGTAGATCATCCGCGAGGAGGAGTTCAGGTAGCTCCAGCAGCCTGTGGGGTCGACGCTCCACACCAGGTCATGCGCGGTTTCGACCAGTGCACGGTAGCGGGCCTCGGCGTCCAGCAGTTCGTGTTCGGCGGATTTGCGTTGCGTGATATCGGCAACCAGGCAGGTGAACATGCGCTTGCCACTGATTTCCATCGCCGAAATGCGCAGCGAGATCTGGATGGTCGAGCCGTTGCGGTGTTTGCCCTCCACTTCGCGTTCCTCGCTGTGCGCAGCGATGGGTTCCCGGACTTCAAACACGTCAGGCATGAGGGCCGCGAGGTGGCGGCCGCGGATTTCCTGGGCCAGGTAACCGAACAGGCGTTCCGCTGCCGGGTTGAAGGTGTCGATCAACCCGTGTTCGTCGATGACGATAATGCCTTCAGCCGCTGTATCGATGATCGCTCGCATGTGGGTCTCCTGGTCACCGAGGCGCTGAAACACCTTGCCGAGTGTCTGGGTGAGGTGCCCGATCTCGTCGGTGGATGCCGGGCGCAGCTTGGCGAGATCCTCGTGGGTAGAGGCACCGCTGCGGCTGAACAGCTCCTGAAAAGGGCGTAAGGCCTGCTGCATACTGCGTATCGATAACAGGCTGATGGTCGTGGTGATGATGCCCAGTGCAATCCAGGTCACCAGGTAACCGGCATCCAGTTCGCCGGTACGCAGCCAGTGATATTCGACCAGCAGCGAGCAGGACAGCAGCGGCACCAGTCCGGCCAGCAGCAGCGTTCTCGATTTCAGGCTGACCAGGACACGGTTCAGGCTCAGGAAGCCGGCCAGTTTGCCGAGCTGGTGCAGGCCGAACAGATAGGCCGGCATGCCCACCAGGATGGCGGTGACCACCTGCAGCAACAGGAAATGGGAGAAGGCAAAACGGTTGTCAGCGTTGATGCTGCCATCCAGGCTCCAGAACACCAGCAGCGGGCTGATCAGAGCGTGCAGCGCCAGCAGGCCCCAGAAATCACGGCTGAAACGGCTCAGCAGGTGGTGCAGGTGGCCGGGTGCATTGCCGCCATCCGGGTGCTGCATGGCCCAGGTGGTCAGCGGCGTAATCAGCCGCTGCAGCTGGAACAGCGAGAAAAAGACCAGGGAGATCGAGAAGGCCGGGACCAGGCCCGCTGCCAGTATCTGTTGCAACTGCCAGACCTGGATGACACCAAACAGGATGGCTGTGCTGAAACCGGTCAGCGGCGCCAGCAGGAAGCCAAGGAACAGAAAAATTGAAAATCGGGCGCCTGTGCGCTCCGGGGCATCCAGCATACGTTCCCCTTCCACGGATAGCCGGATTCAGTATTCTGACTGTCCGGACAGGTTGTTATAATGCTCCCGCCTGCTCAATTTCCTTATATTGCAGTGTGATACGGACATAAATAAATCAATTGGCGAAGATATTGGCATAACCTAGGAGAATTGCAAGAATTATTTTTACAGGGGTCCCGGATTGATCCAGGCCGTACAATAATGCGCCCCAGCCGGACCGGTATGCAGGAGCCAAGTATGAAACGAAGACATTTTTTACGACAACTGGGTACAGGCACGCTGGCGGCCGGTGCGCTGCTGGGTACCGGCTGCCAGCAGCAGGGTACGGCGGAACCGGCCGCAGCGGCGCCTGCCGCGGGCTTCAAACCGCTGAAGTGGAAGATGGTGACGACCTGGCCGAAGAATTTTCCCGGCCTGGGTACCGGCGCCAATACCCTGGCAAAACTGATTACCCGGATGACCGGTGGCCGTATCCAGGTGAAGGTGTACGGTGCGAAGGAACTGGTGCCAGCGTTCGGTGTATTCGATGCGGTCGCTGGCGGAACCGCCGAGCTGGGTCACGGTGCTTCCTACTACTGGAAGGGTAAATCAGAAGCGGCACAGTTTTTCTCCGCGGTGCCATTCGGGCTGACCGCCGGAGAAATGAACGCCTGGCTGTATCACGGCGGCGGCATGGAGTTATGGCGCGAAACCTATGCACCGTTCGGGCTGATCCCCATGGCGGCGGGCAATACCGGCGTGCAGATGGCGGGCTGGTTCAACCGGGAAATCAACGCGCTGGAGGATCTCCGGGGACTGAAGATGCGTATTCCGGGGCTGGGTGGCGAAGTGCTGGCGCGTGCCGGTGGTGTGCCGGTGAGTATGCCCGGCGGTGAGTTGTTCACCTCGCTGAAATCCGGGGCCATCGACGCTACCGAGTGGGTGGGGCCCTACAATGACCTCGCCTTCGGCCTGTACAAGGCGGCGAAATACTATTACTACCCGGGCTGGCATGAACCCGGCACTACGCTGGAAGCGATCGTGAACCGCAAGGCATTTGACGCGTTGCCGGAGGAGCTGCAGGTCATCGTGCAGAACGCGGCGCGGGTCGCCAACCAGGATATGCTGGCCGAGTATGTCGCGCGCAACAACCAGGCCCTGCAGACGCTGGTCAATGAGTACGGGGTCGAGCTGCGTAAACTGCCCGATACCGTACTGGATCGTTTACGGGAGCTCTCCGACCAGGTGGTGGCGGAGATCGCTGACCAGGATGACCTGTCACAGCGGGTCTATGCCTCGTACCGCGATTTCAGGACACAGGTTATCCAGTGGCACAATATTTCGGAGCGCGCCTACCTCAACGCACGCGGTTAGCCGTACACCAGGTCAGGCAGCCAGGTCGCCAGTGCCGGCCACAGCGCCAGCAGGGCCAGCATGAACAGCTGGATGCCGATAAACGGCATGACACCGCGGTAGATGTCGCCGGTGGTGACACTGTCCGGTGCCACCCCGCGCAGGTAGAACAGGGCAAAGCCGAACGGTGGCGTCAGGAATGACGTCTGCAGGTTGATGGCGATCATGATGCCCAGCCACACCGGGTCCAGCCCCATGGCCAGCAGGATGGGTCCGACGATCGGCACCACCACGAAGGTGATCTCGATAAAATCCAGTACAAAACCCAGCAGGAACATCACCAGCATCACCACCAGCATGGCGCCGAAGGCACCGCCGGGTAAGCGCGTCAACAGGTCCTCGACCAGCACGTCACCGCCAAAGCCTCGGAATACCAGCGAAAATACTGAAGCACCGATGAGGATCAGGAAGACCATGCTGGATACCCTGAGCGTGCTGCGCACGACTTCCCGCAGGATGCCGATGGTAAAGCGCCGCTGGGTGACGGCCAGCAGCATGGCGCCGACAGCGCCCACTGATGCTGCCTCGGTGGGCGTGGCCAGACCGCCGAGTATGGAACCCAGCACGGCCAGGATCAGGAACAGCGGCGGCAGCAGGGCGCGTAGTGCCTGCAGGCCGGTGACGGGTGCGTCCTTGTCTTCGTAGTGATGTACCGGCATGGCCTCCGGGCGCTTTGCGGCAACGATAAGCAGGTAGGCCAGGTACAGGAGCACCAGCAGCAGGCCCGGGATCAGCGCGCCTGCGAACAGGTCGCCGACCGACACCGTATCCGGGGAATAGATGCCCTGGTCGAGCTGTGCCTGCTGGTAGGCGGAAGACAGTACGTCACCCAGCAGCACCAGCACGATGGACGGCGGAATGATCTGTCCCAGGGTTCCGGAGGCGCAGATGGTCCCGGCAGCGATTTTGGCATCGTAACCGCGCCGCAACATGGTCGGCAGCGACAGCAGGCCCATGGTGACCACGGTGGCGCCCACGATTCCGGTACTGGCCGCCAGCAGCATGCCCACCAGCGTGACGGAAATGCCCAGACCGCCACGCAGTTTGCCGAACAGGGACGTCATGGTTTCCAGCAGGTGTTCGGCGACCTGCGAACGTTCCAGCATGACGCCCATGAACACGAACAGGGGTACGGCGACCAGGGTCAGGTTGTTCATGATGCCAAACAGGCGACTCGGCAGGGCGTGCAGAAAGGCGCTGTCGAAGCTGCCGGTCAGCTGACCGGCAAAGGCAAACCCGAGCGCGGTACCGGCCAGGCTGAACGCGACCGGGTACCCCGCCAGCAACACCAGGAACACACTGGCAAACATGAGCAGGGCCATGCCGCCGTTCACGGTCGGTTTTCCCGCTGTGTGCCCAGCAGTGTAGCGAGACTGGCCAGCGCCTGACTGATGCCCTGTACGATCAGCAGGAAGGCAGCAAGCGGAATCAGGGTCTTGAGCAGGTAGACATACGGCAGGCCACCGGTTTCTCCCGAGCCTTCGCGCAACGACCAGGCGTTGGCCACGTATTCCCGGCTGCTCCACAGCAGGAAGAGACACACCGGCAGCAACAGGAACAGCGCGCCCAGCAGGTCAACCAGCGCCTTGTTCCGGGTGGAAAAGTCGCGGTAAAAAATATCCACCCGGACGTGCCCGTCCTGTCGCAGGGTATAGGCGGCGCCCAGCATGAACACGCTTGCGTGCAGGTAGAGAATCGACTCCTGCATGGCAATGGAACCAAACTGGAATGCGTAGCGCAGCACCACGACGGCAAAAGTGACCAGTACCAGCGCCAGTGTCAGCCAGGCAACGGCCTGTCCGGTCAGTTCAGCGATCCGGTCAAGCCGGCCGGACAGGGTGCGGAGTGTGGAGCCTGGCATGGGCGCGGGGTTCACCAGCCTGAAGAAGGATTGCCTGTGAGTGGGGGGTTACCAGCGGAACAGCACCCAGCGGGGGATCATGATGTCCGGCTCCAGTTCGGTGGCGGTCCGGGTTTCCATGGTGCCGTCCCCGTCCTTGTCGAGCAGGTAATAGGGCGGCGCGTTTTTCGGTGTTACCTTGATCATATACAGCTGGCCATTGACCCGGTACTCCTCGATGGTCTTGTCTTTGCGCTGGATGATCACCACTTCCGGCTCGATTTCTTCCTGCCCTTCCTGGTCGCTGAGGCTGGCGGGGGGTGGCGGTGCATCCTGCGCCTGGAGGGCGCCGGCGCTGAAGGCCAGCAGACCGGCCAGTAGCAATTCTTTCATAACAGTATCCATTTCCGGGTTTTACCAGGCTCCTGGCCGCAACTTTAACAGGATTTCCGTTTCGCCGGGTGCCGCGGCCTGTTCCGGGCCGCACAGCGGGTTCTAATGATACCATCGCACCCTTCCCAAACCGAGACGCGCAGCATGACTTCTGACAACGCACCCCCGCTTATCCTGGTGGACGGATCCTCCTACCTGTACCGGGCGTTTCACGCCCTGCCCGAGCTGACCAACTCACAGGGGCAGCAGACCGGCGCCGTTTACGGGGTAATGAATATGCTGCGCAAACTGGTGGACAGTTACCGGCCGCGTTACATGGCCGTGGTGTTTGACGCGAAGGGCAAGACCTTCCGCGATCAACTGTACGCGGACTACAAGGCCAACCGGCCGCCCATGCCGGAGGAGCTGTCTTCCCAGGTCGAGCCGCTGCTGGAACTGGTGAAAGCCATGGGCTATCCGCTCTTGCAGGTGTCCGGGGTCGAGGCGGACGATGTGATCGGCACCCTGGCGCAGCAGGCCAGCGCGGCGGGCTGGCAGACGGTCATCTCCACCGGTGACAAGGATCTCGCCCAGCTGGTCAACGAGCGGATTTCGCTGATCAATACCATGAACGACAGCCGGCTCGATGAGCAGGGCGTGGTGGAAAAGTTCGGCGTACGGCCGGAACAGATCATCGACTACCTAGCGCTGGTCGGCGATAGCTCGGACAATATCCCGGGCGTGCCCGGGGTAGGACCGAAGACCGCGGCAAAATGGCTCGGTCAGTACGGAACGCTCGACGAACTGGTGGCGCACGCCGATGAGATCAAGGGAAAAGTGGGCGAACGCCTGCGTGCCAGCCTGGACCAGCTGGAACTATCCAGGGCGCTGGCCACCATTCGCTGTGACCTGGAACTCGACACTACGCCGGACGATCTTTCCCTGCAGCCACCGCAGACCGGGGTGCTGCGGGACTGGTTCCAGCGCCTGGAATTCCGCAACTGGCTGAAGCAGCTGGACAGCGGCCCCGGGGAATCATCTGCCGCAGACGATGCACCGTCCGCCGACCCCCCTGCGGACTACCACACCATCCTGACACGGAAGGACTTCGATGCATGGCTGCAGCGCCTGCAGGATGCGGAACTGTTTGGTTTCGATACCGAGACCACCAGCCTGGACTACATGCAGGCCAGGATCGTGGGCCTGTCTTTCGCAATCCAGCCGGGCGAGGCCGCCTACCTGCCCGTGGCGCATGATTACCCGGGCGCACCGGACCAGCTGGAGCGGGAGTGGGTGCTGGAACGACTGAAACCGCTGCTCGAAAATCCCCGCCGCAGCAAGCTCGGCCACCATTTGAAGTATGACCGCAATGTGCTTCTTAACCACGGCATTCGCCTGCAGGGCATTGCCTATGATTCGATGCTGGAATCCTACCTGCTGGACAGTACCGCCAGTCGCCATGACCTGGACTCGCTGTGCCAGAAATACCTTTCCCATACCAACATCAAGTTCGAAGAGGTTGCCGGCAAGGGCAAAAAACAGCTGACCTTCAACCAGGTGCCGCTGGAAACGGCCACGCCGTATGCCGCGGAAGATGCCGACATGACCCTGCGCCTGCACCAGCTGTTCTGGCCGCGCCTGTGTCGGGAAGAAAAACTCCGGGTGCTGTTCGAGGAGCTGGAACTCCCGTTGCTGACGGTGTTGTCCGATATGGAGCGTACCGGTGTGAAGGTGGACGTGGACATGCTGGCGCGACAGAGCAGGGAACTGGCGGAGCGTATGCTGGAGGTGGAAAAAGAAGCGCACCGGCTCGCGGGCGAGCCGTTCAACATGGCCTCACCCAAACAGATCCAGGCGATCCTGTTCGACAAGCAGGGACTCCCGGTGCTGGCCAAAACCCCGAAAGGCACGCCCTCGACCGCGGAGCCCGTGTTGCAGGAGCTGGCGCTGGATTACCCCTTGCCCAGACTGATCCTGGAACACCGTTCGCTCAGCAAGCTCAAGTCGACCTACACCGACAAGTTGCCCGGGCAGGTCGATCCCGGCAGCGGGCGCATTCACACCTCCTACCACCAGGCCGTTGCAGCGACCGGTCGACTGTCATCGTCCGACCCTAACCTGCAGAACATCCCGGTGCGCAGCGCCGAGGGTCGGCGTATTCGCCAGGCGTTTATCGCCGAACCCGGTTTCGAGATGCTGGCGGCCGACTATTCGCAGATCGAGCTGCGCATCATGGCGCACCTGTCGGGAGATGAAGGACTGCTGCAGGCCTTCGCGCGTGGTGAAGACATCCACCGTGCCACGGCAGCCGAAGTCTTCGCTACCGAGCCGGAGCAGGTGAGCGCGGATCAGCGGCGCTCCGCCAAGGCGATCAACTTCGGTTTGATCTACGGGATGTCCGCCTTCGGGCTGGCTAAACAGCTGGGTATCGAGCGCGGTCGCGCACAGGCCTACGTGGACCTGTACTTCGAGCGTTACCCGGGGGTAAAGAACTACATGGAATCGACCCGGGAGCAGGCACGCGAGCAGGGGTACGTGGAAACCCTGTTCGGTCGGCGCCTGTACCTGCCCGATATCAGGGCGCGCAATGCGGCACGCCGCCAGGCCGCCGAACGTACCGCCATCAATGCACCGATGCAGGGTAGCGCGGCGGACATTATTAAAAGAGCCATGCTCGCCGTGCACGAGTGGAATAGTACCCGGCCCGAAGACGTCAGACTGGTGATGCAGGTACACGACGAACTGGTGTTCGAAGTGTCAGTGTCAAAATGTCAGGGTGTTGAGGATGAGATCCGTACGCTGATGGAATCCGCGGCGCAATTGCATGTGCCGCTGGTAGTGGATATCGGGCGTGGCGCGAACTGGGACGAAGCACACTGAACATGTGTCTATAAGTGCGACCGGATGACTTCAGTCGCGCGGCGGGGAACCGCTAGCTGTTGGCAGTACTGATCAGGGTTATTTATTAAAATATATTTTATTGTTAACGCAGGTCTACTACCAAAAGGTTGAAAATGATCTATAGTAGAATGTATCGGACGTTACAAAATCTGCCAGTCAGGGCGAGGTATACGAATACGGCAAGTATATAACCGTCAACTATTCAGGATATGGTCTTACGCCATGGAGCGTAGCAGGCTGAACGCTCCCGTTCGCTAACTGGCAGAGCGGGAATTCCTCCAACCCGGTTTCCCCAAGCCGGGTATTCTTAACCCCGGTGCTTCCCCCCTTGCATTCCGGGGTTTTTTTTGTCAGAAGTTTGTTGCCGGGTGGCCCGGGTTTGTGGACAGGTCAAGCCAGTCATTCAGTACTGCCCGGGCTTCATCCAGGCCGGTTTTCTTCAGCGCCGAAAAAAGCTGCACACTGGCCTGCGGGTGAAAGCCGGGCAGCTGGCTGCGCACCTTCAACAGGCTGCCGGCGGCAGGTCCGCGCTTCAGCTTGTCGGACTTGGTGAGCAGTATGTGGGTAGCCAGCCCGGCGTTGGCACACCAGGTCAGCATCTGCCGGTCAAAGTCGGTCAGCGGGTGGCGGCAGTCCATCAGCAGGATCAGGCCGCGCAGCGACTGGCGGACGTGCAGGTATTCGGTCAGGCTGCGCTGCCACTTCTCTTTCATGGCGACCGGCACTTTTGCATACCCGTAGCCGGGCAGATCCACCAGGCGCTGCCGGTTGCCGAGGTCGAAGAAGTTGATCTGCTGGGTGCGGCCGGGTGTCTTGCTGGTGCGGGCCAGTGCCTTCTGACCCGAAATGGTGTTCAGGGCGCTGGACTTGCCGGCATTGGAACGCCCGGCGAAGGCCACTTCAGCGCCTTCATCGGGCGGCGCCAGACGGGTTTCCGGGACGCTGGTGAGGAAGACCGCATGACGGAAATCGATACTCATATTTTTATTTTCGCACAGTTTTAATCCGTGTTTTGGTTGACCGCCTGCCAGACCACTGGTATACAGATGGGCTCTTTTTCGGGTGGTGGCCACTGGCGCGGCCGGGCACCGTCGTACAGCCTTTTTGGAGATCGAATCAGCATGAGCAAGTGGCTTGTTTTTACAGCGGTAATTTCATTAATGGGCGGTGTTTCCACAGTCTGGGCCGGCGGTGACGCCGCGGCCGGCAAGGAGAAGTCCGCGACCTGCGCGGGCTGTCACGGGATGGACGGTAACAGCGCCAACCCCGAATGGCCCAAGCTGGCCGGCCAGGGTGAACGGTACATCCACAAACAGTTGCAGGATTTCAAGGGGGGTGCGCGTAAAAATGCCACCATGGCGCCTATGGCGGCGGCCCTGGGTGAACAGGATATGTCTGATCTGGCGGCCTTTTTCTCCAGTCAGTCGGTACAGGCCGGTAGCGCGGACGAAAAGCTGGTCGACCTGGGACAGAAACTCTACCGCGGCGGTAATCCCGCCAGCGGGGTTGCTGCCTGCATTGGCTGTCACGGTCCGACCGGTGCCGGTAACCCTGCCGCCGGTTTCCCTGCGCTCAGCAGCCAGCACGCGAAATATGTCGAAAACCAGCTGAACGCCTTCAGCTCCGGTGAGCGCAGCAATGATCCCGGCAAGATGATGCGCACCATTGCCGGCAAGATGACGGAGAAGGAAATCAGGGCGGTTGCCTCCTATGTACAGGGTTTGCACTGAACCCCGGTCATCCAGCATAAAAAGGCGGCCTCGGGCCGCCTTTTTTATTGGCGCCAACGCTTCCGTTCTGTACCTGCTCCTGTTCGCCGGTCGGGTGAACTGTGCAGCTGATTCACGGTCTTATTAACTCCGGGAGGGGGGGCTGTCAGCTTCGGATTTTGTACGCCACCTTGTTCTATAATTCCCCATTCGGGATATACGCCGGGCAGTCCGGCTCCCCGATACATTACGCGAGATTGGAGAAGTCGAATGAAGAATGTATCTATGTCGCTGCTGTTCATGCTGCTACTGACACCTTTTGCCCACGCCGAATACAAGGAAGGGGTTCAGTACAAGGTGATCGAGAATGCCCAGCCGACCGCGAGTGCCGACAAGATCGAGGTGCTGGAGCTGTTCTGGTACGGTTGCCCGCATTGCTACCACCTGGAGCCGGAGCTGGAAGCCTGGCTGAAGAAAAAACCGGACGATGTCGTTTTTGTGCGCATGCCGGCGATCCTGGGTCCTCCATGGGCCCTGCACGCGCGTGCGTTTTATACCGCCGAGCTGCTGGGTGTAACCGACAAGATACACAAGCCCCTGTTTGACCGGATCCACAAGGATAAAAAACCGATCCGCAATGAACAGCAACTGAAAGACTTCTTTATCGAGCAGGGCGTATCTGCGGAAGATTTCGACAAGACCTATAACTCCTTTGCCGTGATTACCAAAACCAATCGTGCCAAACAGGCGGCCAGCCTGTACGGTATCAGCGGGGTGCCGACGCTGGTGGTCGATGGCAAGTACCGTACCTCCGCGCGTGAAGCCGGCAGTAACAAGGGTATACTGGAAGTGGTCGACTTCCTGGTGAAAAAGGAGCGCGAGGCGCGTGCCGCCGCAGCCGGCAAGACTCAGGCTGCAACGCAGTAGCCGGCCCTGGTGTCACGCCTTGCAAGGGAACATGAATGAACGCAGCCCGGCTGTTTGTGAAGTGCCTGGAAAACGAGGGTGTGGAATTCATCTTCGGCATTCCGGGGGAAGAGAACCTGGACCTCATGGATGCGCTGCTCGATTCCGGTATCCGCTTTATCACTACCCGTCACGAACAGGGCGCGGCCTTCATG
The DNA here is from genome assembly GCA_026984515.1 of Thiohalobacter sp. GTDB lineage: Bacteria > Pseudomonadota > Gammaproteobacteria > DSM-19610 > DSM-19610 > Thiogranum. The sequence goes on from JALSRZ010000104.1 coordinate 19,408, forward strand.
GCGGATGTCTACGGACGTCTTACCGGCCGGGCCGGCGTCTGCCTGTCGACGCTGGGGCCGGGTGCAACCAACCTGGTCACGGGTGTTGCCGACGCTAATCTTGATCACGCGCCGCTGGTAGCGATTGCCGGCCAGGCCGGTACCAACCGACTGCACAAGGAGTCGCACCAGGTGCTGGACCTGGAGCAGATGTTCCGGCCGGTTACCAAGTATACGTCGCGGGTGCTGTCGCCCGGGGTGATACCGGAAGTGGTACGCAAGGCTTTCAAGATTGCGCAGTCGGAAAAGACCGGTGCAGCCTTTATCGAGTTTCCCGAAGACGTGGCCAAGCTGCCGGTGGAGTCTGCACCGCTGCCGGTCAACCGGCCGTACCCCCCGGAACCCCCGCAGCAACAGGTGGAGCGGGCCGCGCGGCTGATTTCCGAGGCGCGCAATCCCATGATACTGGCCGGTAACGGCGTGGTGCGCAGCGGTGCCTGGAAACACCTCGCCGAGTTTGCCGAACAGCTCAACATCCCGGTCGCCAATACCTTCATGGCAAAGGGTGTCGTGCCGTTCCGCAACCGTACCTCGCTGGCCAGCGCCGGGCTGCAGGCGAATGACTACATCAGTATCGGCTTCAGTCGTGCAGACGTGATCCTGTGCATTGGCTACGACCTGGTCGAGTATCACCCCTACCTCTGGCACCCCACGCGCGATCGTTCCATTATCCATATAGACCACACCCAGGCCGAAGTGGACGAGCACTACAACGTGACGGTCGGCGTGCTGGGTGATATCAGGCACAGCCTGATGCGCATTGCCGAACTCGCCACACCGCACCAGGGACATGTAATGCGTCCGCTGCGCGATGCCCTGATCGAGGAGATGAAGCAGCACCGTGACGATCCCGGTTTTCCCGTCAAGCCGCAGAAAATCATCTGGGACCTGCGTACCGTGCTGGCGCTGGACGATATCGTCATCTGCGACGTGGGGGCGCACAAAATGTGGATGGCACGCATGTTCCGTTGCGAGTATCCCAATACCTGCATCATTTCCAACGGTTTTGCCAGCATGGGTATCGCGGTACCGGGTGCGATTGCGGCAAAAATGGTCGCCCCGGACCGGGCGGTAGTGGCGGTTACCGGTGATGCCGGTTTCCTGATGAATTCCCAGGAAATCGAGACGGCCATGCGCCTGAAGATCGCCATCGTCATCCTGGTCTGGAATGATGCCGGTTATGGCCTGATCGAATGGAAACAGATGGAGCAGTTCCAGCGTACTTCAAACGTGGATTTCAGTAACCCCGATTTCGTGGCCTATGCCGAGTCTTTCGGCGCCAGGGGCTACCGGGTCACCGGGCCGGGCCAGCTGGAGAGTATACTCAAGGATGCGCTGGCACAGCCGACGCTTAGTATTATCGATTGCCCGGTCGATTACAGCGAGAACCTTAAATTGACAGAGCAACTGGGTAACCTGGTTTGCCCCATATAACAGAAAGATGCCAACTACAGCGAATGCCAAGCGACTTCAGCACGCCCCGAACCGTACCCTGCGGTTGCTGAGCTATAACATACAGATCGGTATCCGGACGCGGCGCTACGGGCAGTACCTGACCCACAGCTGGAAACACGTCATCAATCACCCGCAGCGGTTCGATAACCTGGATCGTATCGCGAACCTGATGCGTGAATACGACGTGGTGGGTGTTCAGGAGGCCGATGCCGGCAGTGCGCGCAGCGGCTTTGTGAATATCACCCAGTACCTGGCGGCCAGTGCAGGGTTCCCGTTCTGGGACGACCAGACCAACCGGCGCATCGGGCGGTTTGCGCAGCACAGCCTGGGTGTGCTGAGCCGTTACAGGCCCAGCGGCATCACCGAACACAAACTGCCGGGACGCATCCCGGGGCGGGGTGCTCTGGCGGTGCGCTTTGGCGACGGTGCCGAGTCACTGGTCATCCTGATCGTACATCTGGCACTGAGCCGGCGCGGTCGCATGAGCCAGCTGGATTTTATCGGTGACCTGGTGAATGACTACCGGCACGTGGTGCTGATGGGTGATATGAACTGCCGCTCGCAAAGCGAAGAAATGGAGTTGTTGCTCAACAAGACCCTGATGAGCGAACCACTGCACGGCCTGAACACCTTCCCCAGCTGGCGGCCCAGGCGCAACATCGACCATATCCTCGTGACGCCCACCGTGGAAGTGGAGCGCGCTGAAGTGCTCGACTACCCCTTGTCAGACCACCTGCCGGTGTCCATGGAAGTAGTGTTGCCAGAGAGCGTGGAACTCAGAACCTGACCGGAAGGATACGCAACGTGGATATTGATGACGTCGTGCAGGAAGCCGGGCAATGGAAGCAGAAATACTTTACCCAGCTCGAGGAAGCGGAACGCAGGGAAAAGGAGTGGAACGAAGCCGATGAGCTGCTGCGCAAAACCGTCTCCCGGCTGACTCTCGCGGCCGACGGCCTGGACGACGCGCTGGACAGGCAGTTGCGCGAGCTGCGCAATGCGATCCGCGATCGCGCTACCACCCTGCAACTACGCACGCTTATCGACGAGATGTCGCGTACCCTGGTGCGTCTCGATAACGAGCGGGTTGAGAAGCAGCCGGCAGCCGATTCCGTTCCCCTGCTGGATCTGCTCGACGCACTGACGCTTCCCAAAGATGCGCGTCGCAAGGCCGATGCACTGAAGAAGCAGCTGGAATCGCACGCGATCGATGAACGCGCAGCCGCTCAGTCTGTTGCCAGACTGATCCAGGCTGTGCTGGTACAGGTATCCGGTGAAGGTGGACAGGCGGACAGGCAGGTGGCGCGTTCCGGTCTGTTGCAGCGACTGTTTGGTGCCTCGGAGAGTAACGACACAACCGCGCCCGCCAACCGTGGCAGCCGACGGGTGCAGGAGGCGCCGCGGCAGACACCGGAGAGTGTTCGAGCCGTGCTGTTGCGGTTGCTGGAGTGCCTGTCATTGCCGCCGGAACTGGTCGACCGGGTGCGTGATATTCGCAGCGGGATCGAGGCCACCGGGGAAGGCGAATCCTGGGACGGCATACTGGAACAGATCGCGGACCTGGTCCAGGTGATACGCGCCCGCACGCTGGAGGAAAAACAGGGTGTGGAAGAATTCCTGGTGCAGCTGGGGGAGCGCTTCCAGGAGGTCAACCGCCAGTTGCAGGAAAGTGGTCACCACTACGATGAGGCGCTGCAGGCGGGAGAACAGCTGGACTCCGATGTAAAAGCCGGCATGGCCGGGATCGGTGACAGCGTTCGTGACGCCACCGATTTTGAACACCTCAGGCAGGACATACAGGCCCACGTCGATGCCGTGATCACGCACCTGGACAGGCACCGCGAAGTCGAAAAGCAGCGCTACGAACAGGCCAAGACACAGATCGTCTCCATGAGTGATCGTTTGCTTGAACTGGAGAACGAGACCGCGGAGCTGCGTTCACGGGTAAAGCAGGAGCGTAACCAGGCCAAGATGGACCCGCTGACCGGTATCCCCAACCGGCTGGCTTACGAGGAGCGGCTGGAGCAGGAAGTGGCGCGCTGGAAACGCTTTGCGACACCGCTGGTACTGGTGATGTGGGATATCGATCTTTTCAAGGAAGTGAACGATCAGTTTGGCCACCGTGCGGGCGACAAGGTGTTGCGCACCATAGCGCGTACCCTGGAACGCGGTATTCGCGAAACCGACTTTGTGGCCCGCTATGGTGGTGAAGAGTTCGTGCAACTCATGACCGGGTCTTCGCTACAGGAGTGTCTGCAGGTCGCAGAAAAGCTCAGGGAATCGATCCAGGAGACCGGGTTTCACTTTCGTGACCAGGCCATTACCATCACCGCTTCCTGCGGGCTGGCCGAATTTCGTGAGGGTGACAGCACCGGGTCCTGGTTTGAGCGCGCAGACAGAGCCCTGTACCGGGCCAAGCAGGAAGGCCGCAACCGCTGCGTGCTGGCCACGTAACGCAAGCGGCACACTGCCTGTCAGTTTTTCAGTTCCACCTTTTCGGCATTCAGTATGCCACTGACCAGCATCCCCTCGACCTCGACACGCAGGTCATCTCCCAGCACCAGACCGGCCGGTTCGAATGTCGCGCCGGACGCATTCACGCGGGTGCCGGAAACCCGGAAACTGCTGTTATCCGTGAAGTCGGAAATGAAGCCTTCGATACTGGCTTCGCCATCGCCGGAGTCGATGTTCTTTTCCGCCTGTTTGATACGGGTCGCATCGATCCGGGCGGGGTTACTTCCAAGCAGTGTTCCCTTTATTTCCACCGCAAAGGTATCGTTTACCCGGCCGCCGGGTAGCTCACTCAGGTCGGTTCCGGGCAGGATATTCACGGTTACGCCATCCAGCATGAAGCTTTGACCGACTCCCGCATCGGTACCCGTAGCCGGGACGCCCTTGATTTCGACTTCGCTGTTACCCGGGTTCAGGTCGTCTGTTTTCTCGATGTAGGTGGCGACCAGTGTGCCGGCACTGTCGAACAGGCCGCTGAGTTCCACCACATCACCGTCGGCGAGGGTGGCAAAGCTGAAGCCCGGTGCGTTGCTGTCGTCGAAAGAGGTTCCGGCAACGTCCACCACCGCGTTCGTGCCGAATATTGTAAAGGTTTTCTTCAGGCCGCCGGACAGGGTCGACAGATTGCTGACCGGACCCTTGATTTCATTGTCGTAGATGACCCGTGTTGCGGTCCCGACCGTACCGTCGTCGCTGGCGGTCAGGGTGACCACCATGCCGATACGCAGGTCGGCCTGGCTCAGCGCCGGGCTGCTGTCGTCATTGATGCTGATGGCGGCATTGTCGATGTCGTATTCGACGCCGTTGACAAAAATACTGCCAAAACCGGTAATGGTGCCACTGACGGTTTTTCCGGTGCCGCCGATGCCGGCCAGCGTGGAGCCGCCGCCACCACCACCGCAGCCAGTAGACAGGGTAATGATGGCCAGCAGGCCGGCCAGGATTGTTCTGTTGACCAGAGTCATGTCGAGTCCTCCTCACTGCGGGACTTTTCGTAATAGTAGATACCAAGGCTCACGTAGCGGCCCGCTGGCGAGTCCGGGTCTGCAGCGTCGACCTCGTGTGCGGTCAGCCAGGTGTCCAGTGCCTCCAGCAGAGCCTGTGATTTTTTCGCCGAAAGTTTGCGGAAGGCAGGCAGGGCATCCGGGTCGACGCGCGGGTTGGAAACCTTGCGCTGGTAACGCAGCGCCGGCTCGTCGCTGACCAGGTTGTGGTCGATGGTGGCGATGAGTTCGGCGGCGTCGCTGCCGAGAATACGGAGTTTTTCCGTCGCATCGTTACCCGGGACGTAGGCATGCTGGACCAGGCGCACCTGGTTGCCGTCTTTCTCGATGCTGGAGGCACTGTTGAGTACGGCCAGCATCGAGCGCGTGGTTACGTCGCCACTGTATTTTTTTACCAGCGTGGAGAAGGAGCCGGAGTCGCCGTCGACCGGCAGTACGGCGGGCCGGCCCTGCACATCCTGGAACTCCGGGTCATTGACCCAGCCGGAGATGACGCGCACCGCCCGGTTGTACCGTTGTTCGTTCTCTCCGGTGTCGGACTGCTGTAATTCGTGCAGGCGTTTGGCTTCCTTGCGCGTCAGACCGGTCAGGGCGGATACCCGCGATATGGTCTGTTTCTTTTTGTCGGGCGCGAATTCCTCGAAGGCCACGTCCACGTAGGTTTTCTTGGCCAGTTCGGCGAAACTGCCGTAGGCAATTCCGTTGCGCAGCAGGATCCTGACCAGCGGCCGGAGCAGGGTCAATACCGCGGCGGACAGGGTTTGTTGAAGTGTTTCAGCCATGTTTGGGACTCTATTCCCAATTAAAAATATGTCAAGAGATTGGCGTCTTATTTTAGAGATTTATTGTCAATCGCTACCGGATTTTGGCTTCCCGTCGTGGTTTTGTAAATAATAAAGCTTTCATTAAATATAGTGTATACCATAAATAATGCCTGATCTGTCTGCGGATTCGGGGGTTAGCGGCACGCTATCGCCGGATTCCACGGGCCAGCATAACAAGGTATGATACAAAAATGGAGTTTGCTATAAATATTGGCCATGTCTGAACTGCGGCAGAAAAAATTCGCGCGTACTCGACTGGCACTGGCTACGGCGCTGTCCAGCGCGCTCACAGAACGGCCACTCGCTGATATTTCCGTCCGCGCCCTGTGCCAGGAGGCGGAAGTCTCGGAGGCTACATTTTTTAACTATTTTCCCGGCAAGCAGGACCTGATGGGTTACCTGGCCCAGCTGTGGTTGCTGGAACTGGGCTGGCAGGCCGCCAGGGCGGCACGGGACGAAGCAGGTCTGTCCGTCCTGCAGCAGCTGTTCGCGCACAGCGCACGCACCTGCACCCGGCGTCCGGGCCTGATGCGGGAACTGATCGCCTGGTTGATGCATGGCGGGAGCCCCGACGCGCTGCAGCCACCGGCCGCCTTTGAGCGCAAACTGGCTTTTCCGGAGCTGGACGGGATCGAGCGTACCCCGCTCAAGGGCATCGACGCCCTGATCGTGCCACAGCTGGAAGCGGCCATTCGTAACGGTGAACTGCCCGACAACACCCTGATCCCCACCGTACTGTCGCTGTTGCTGGCCATCCTGTTTGGTGTGCCGCTGACGCTGTTGTCCAGTCACCCCGGCAGGATTCCCGACCTTTACCAGCAGCAATTGCAGCTGGTGTGGTCAGGCATAAGGGCGGTCGCGAACGGTTCCCGGCAGTGACCTCGTTGCGCGGAATCGCTTCGGGTAGCGTGCTGATATGAAACAGGAACGGGAAAGCGGCGCCACCTATATACGCAAACTGCCTGCCGATGCGCGGTTGCTGCACCGCGCTGAATACGTAATGCGCTGGGGGGATATGGATGCCTTCGGGCACCTCAACAACGCTGCGTATTTCACGTACTTTGAACAGGCACGCGTGGACTGGCTGCATTCGCTGGACGCCGGTCACGCGCTGGTGCTTGCCAATATTTCCTGTACCTTCCTGAAAGCATTGAAATACCCGGCAACGCTGCAGGTGCGCCTGTACGCGGGCAGGCCCGGGCGCAGCAGCCTGCCAAGCTATTACGAGCTACACGACAGTCGCGCACCGGATCAACTCTGTGCGATTGCGCATGGCACCATTGTCTGGTTTGACCACGCGGCAGGGCATTCGACGGACATCCCTGAAGTGGTACGCAAGCGCCTGGACGATAGCGGCTAGCCCGGCCCTCCCCGCTACGGGGAGGGCGTTTACCAGGCTGCTAACGTACAATAGCGGCCCATGGAACTGGTCGACACACATTGCCATCTTGACCTTGAAGCATTCGATCCGGATCGCCGCCAGGTGCTCGAGCGCGCGCGTGCGCGCGGCGTGCAGCGCATGCTGGTTCCCGCAGTCGATGCCGCGCACTGGGACGGCTTGCTGCAGTTGTGTCGTACGGAGGAAGCGCTGTATCCGGCGCTGGGCCTGCACCCGGTGTTCCTGCAGCAACATACGGCGGCAGATATCCTTGCCCTGGAGGGCGCGGTTGAAGAACACCGGCCGGTTGCGGTAGGTGAAATCGGGCTGGACTACCTGGTGCCAGGGCTGGACCGCGAGCAACAGCAGGCCCTGTTCGAAGCACAGCTTGAAACCGCACGCGCGGCCGGGCTGCCGGTGATCCTGCATGTGCGCAAGGCGCACGACCAGGTCATCAGCACGCTGAAACGTATCCCGGTAAGCGGCGGGACGGTACACGCTTTTAATGGCAGCCTGCAACAGGCGCAACGGTACCTGGACATGGGATTCCGGCTGGGTTTTGGAGGGACACTGACTTACCCGCGTTCGACCCGGATCAGGAAGCTGGCAGCCGCATTACCCATGGATGCTATCGTGCTGGAGACCGATGCCCCGGACATGGTGGTTGCTGCACACCAGGGTGAGCGTAATAGCCCGGAGTACCTGCCGGATTGCCTGCAGGCGCTGGCCGAGGTGCGCGATGCAGCGCCGGATGAGCTGGCGCTGCACACTACACGCAATGCCCGCGATGTTTTTTCGCTGGATGCATAGCTGTTCAGGATATGTCCGTCCGTAACCAATCCGATCGATTTTCAGGTATAGCGCGTTTATACGGAAAAGATGCCGCGCAGTGGATCGCGCGCATGCATGTCGGTGTCATCGGTATGGGCGGAGTGGGCTCCTGGGCCGTGGAGGCACTGGCGCGCAGCGGCGTGGGTCGGCTGACGCTGGTTGATTACGATGTAGTCTGTGCAACGAATATCAACCGCCAGGTGCATGCACTGGACAGCAGTGTGGGTGAAAAGAAGATTCTGGCCATGCAAAAACGGGTTGCTGACATTAACCCGGAGTGCAGATGCACAGTGGTCGATGATTTCATCAACGATAAAAACCTGTTCGAGCATTTGCCGGTTGGCAAAGGTTTCGACTACGTAATCGATGCCATCGACAGCATCCGCTTCAAGGCCGCCCTGATCTACTACTGTAAACGTAACCGGATTCCGGTGATCACTACCGGTGCGGCGGGCGGGCTGACCGATCCCGCGCAAATCAGGGTGAAAGACCTGACGCGGACGTTCAACGATCCGCTGGCAGCCAAAGTGCGTGCACAATTGCGTTCACAGCACGGCTACACGCGTAATCCGAAACGGTACTTTGGCGTCGAGTGTGTATTCTCAATCCAGCAGCAGGTGTACCCGACGCAGGATGGCCGTGTTGGTCACCGCAAACCCGGCATCCACGGCGTACACCTGGATTGCAGCATGGGCTACGGGTCGGCAAGTTTTGTCACCGGTACCATGGGCTTTGTAGCGGTAGCCCGAGCGATCGAAAAACACCTGCGCAAGTGTGTGAGGGAATCGTAGGGGTCGCAGTGTTACTGCAGGCGGTTTTTCCGGAACCTGGCCTTGAAGCGCTGCAGCAGCGAAGGCACCTTGTGCGGGTGCACCGGGTCCGCTTCCTGTTCAGTGGTGCCTTCCCTGAAGAAGGGCAGCTTCGACTTGCTCCAGTTGACCAGCTGGTTTTCCGCCATGCAGGCCGCAGGCTGCAGGGGGTCTGCGCCCAGTGTGCCCACCAGCCCCTTGAGATATTCCTCGCTCTGTACCTGCTCGAGTTTTTTCCGGGCACCGTCCAGTCGCTGGTGGATCCCCAGGCGTTCCGCTTCATCCGCGTAGTCCGTGTCGTCGAGGAACTGCTGCAGGCTGTTGCAGTGGTGCTTCCACAATTCGATATCCCGCAACTGTTTTACCTGCAGGCGTTCGCGGTACCAGTCCGCCTTGAGCAGCTGGGCGCGCGTGAACATGGCGCGTATCCGCGGGTGGTGCACGTCCATGCCCTGGTATTCGCCGGTCGCCATGATGTGCAGCAGGGCCTGCAGCGGCGGACAGGCATCGTCGATACTGCCGTCGTCCAGGTAACGTTGCGCAACCCGCTGCTGTGCCTCGACAATATTGTTGATGCCGTCGACAAAAACGTCCAGGCCCTGCAGTTCGGGCCGCAGGATGTCCTCGGTAAACACGGCATTCGGTTTGTCGAAGATCTTGCCGAAAAAGCCGTGCACGAAATGTTCGGTGATGCGGTAACCCAGGCGACTGGCGAGTACCCGTTTACCCTGGTACTCGAAGTCTTCCAGTGGTTCCAGGTAACCGTGCCGTATCAGGTACTCGGGTTCGCGTTCCTCGGGTTCGATACGCGCCCAGATCTCCGGGACCAGCAGGCTGATGTCGTGATCGACCCGCACATAGGGGCCGACATAGCCGGCCGAGCTGGAAAAGCCTGCGTAGCCGGTGAGAATAAAAGACACCAGGGCATTGTTGAGGTCTGCCGTGGTGCGCAGGGCGTTGAAAGGCCCCTTGGTCAGCGCGCCTTCGCTGCCGGCACCGGTGGTGGACGGTGACTTGCCGGTCAGGCTGCAGATGAAATCCATGAACAGTTCCGGCAGTTCCTGGTAGTGGATCGGGTTATACACGGCCAGTGAACGGATGCCCGGTTCCGGCGGGTTGTTGCGGCGCCCGGCCAGTACCGCGTCGACCGGGTGACAGACTTTTTCCTCCAGTGGCAGTTTACGGCTGAAGCGTGCAGTAATCTCTGCGATATAGGTACGCTCCGGCTTGACCAGGTCAGGCCGGATCTGCAGGTAACGCGGGTTTTTGGAAGGCTCGCCATCGACGATCCGGGGATGCGCGGAGGACACCACGAAGCCGCTGCCGTCATCGTTGGCGGATTTGAGCAGCGCCTGCATGGGAGGTGTGAACAGGTAGAAGGTATGCACATCCTCGACCAGCCGGCTCAGCGTCTCGCCGGAGATCGGTTCGTAGTTGGCAAGAAAGTTATCGGGCCCCGACATATCTTTTTCGGTCTGTTTGTCGAAGCCGGGAATGACGGCATCATCGGGGCGCTGGAACAGGCGGTACTCGCAGTTCTTCACCAGCTTGATGCTCTGGCCGCGCTTGCGGGTCGGTGCACAGTTGGCGACGCACTTTGACGGCACCACCACCGAGGCACTGATATCGTCCTCCATCTGGATCTTTTCTGTCGCGATATAGTCCTGGCGGAGCTTGAAGGTGCGCCACTTGCCTTCCCGGTCAAAGCCTACACGCAGGTAGGACGCAACGATATTGCGGTTGTCCAGTTTCAGTTCGTGCGCAGGAGCGCCGTCCACCTCGTCCACCGAAAGGTGTTCACGCCAGCGGTCGCCCCACTCGGTGCGGTAAAACCGCTTGATCAGGAAAGCAAGTGCCAGGATGCGCGGTGAAATGGATGCCAGCCAGGCGTTGAATTCGTCGGTGTAGGTGGACGAAGGCGTCAGCAGCTTGATGACCGAACCCAGGCTGCGCTCGGGGCTCAGCGGCTGGCGGGTCGGGTCGCGGTCTTCGTCTTCGTAGCCGGGTTTGAAACGTTTGGTATAGTCCTGATCATAGATCGCCTGGACCTGGTCGAGGTCCTTTTGCAGGTCATCGACGAACAGCGGACGATAGATCACGGCATCGTTCAGTGATTTGGAAATTTCCGATTTGCCGCCCCCGGATACCGTGGAGGGTTTATGGCAAAAGGTGCCTTCCGGGTTCATCCCCACCAGTCGCCAGGACGGTGCGCCGGGATGTTTTTTCATTTCCACCTTGTAGCCGCTGGGCTGGATGTAGGTCTTGCCCGGGCACAGGCGAATGGTCTGCAGTTCGCCGTCCTTGTGCCAGGTGATGGTCTGCGCATTGAGATCCATACGCACCCGCTGGGGCACGTAAATGATGTTCGGCCAGGCTTTGTCGATACCGTAGCCTTCCGGTTGCAGGTCCATGATGTCGCCATAGCGCTCCACCGTGTCCGCGAAGGAATACCCCGGCTTGTGGGTGCGACTGTCCACGCCGTATTCCTCACCGTGATTACGGCGCGGGAAAGCCAGTGCACCGCCCGCGTGTTCCTCTTCGGCCAGCCCGAACAGGTTGGCAGAGAAGCTGATCTGGGTTTTCACTTCTTTCTTGCAATAGCCGAAATAGTTGTCCGCCAGCAGGGTGACGATGACGCCGGCCTCGTCACGCGCGGTGATCTTGAACGCCTGTCCGTCGTTATACAGCTCGTCTTCCTGCTTCCAGCACATGCCCTCGAGTCGCTGCCGCTCGCTGGCGTCTTCCCAGTGCGGCAGGCCCACTTCCTTTTTGGTGAGGCCGACCAGGTGCGGCGCCAGGATGACGCAGCCGGTGTGACCGGTCCAGTGATCCACGTCCAGCGCGGCGTCGAATTCCGCCAGGTAGGGGTTGCCGCCGTTGCCGAAGATGCTCTCCACGAAATCCAGGTTGCTGACCAGGTTGCCGGGTGCAAAGAACCGGATCTCCATGGATTTTTCCGTGTCCTTGCCGGGTATCTCCGGGCACACGATGGGACGCAGCAGCAGCGAGACAAACATGCGCGCCGGCGTTGGCAGGCCCGCGGTAAAGGGGATCGTCAGCAGGTCCTGTGGCGGATTGAGGGCGTGCTTCAGCATGTGCGCAAAGGTAAGTTTGGGAACCGCCTTCTTGTCGCCCGGGATCGGCAGGCCGCCTTCGGCAATATGAAACGAACCCTTGGTGGTGCGCCGGTCGCTGGCCGGGTTGTGCAGCACTCCCTGCTTGACGCGATAGCTGGAAACGATGTCCGAGTGAAACTCGTCCTTGCCCATGGGCAGCGAAAGCTCGCGCGCCACGCCGTGCCGGTCGAGCATCAGGGTCTGGGTGGGCAGTGCGGGAATGCGTTCAAGGTCGAGATCGACCAGGTAGCGGGTCAGATAGTCCTGGATACGCTGGTCCACCCAGCAGTGGTAGTCCGCCAGCAGCCGGTTTTTTTCCCGGTAGCTTTTAAGCAGGTCACTGGAGATACCGAAAAACCCAGCGGCATCATCCGGTACACAGGTTGGCTGGCCGGAGGACGCCAGTTTGAGGTTGATGTAGAGTTGCAGTCGTGCGCGCTCTTCCTCCGGGCTCTCGGACGCCTTGTTCATCCCAAGGACATGTGCAAAATCCATCCATCACTCCCCGAATCATTCTGGCCCGTCCCAATCCGGGCAATGCTCCCGTGTTCAACGGGACGGATATCTTAGCGAAGATGGGCCGCGAATTCAGCGCAGTTACACCGTGTAATTGTGGGAAGAAAGCAGGATGTGACGGTATGCTTTTGTTTTTCAATAAATAGTATGTTTTCATTGGTTCTGTTCAGGGATGAGCTTACGCCGCCTGACAGCACCATTACGGAACGTTATACAGGGTGGTAAAAGCTCCCCTGTTGCCCGGTGTTAACAGAACCGGAACATTACTCAGGAAAACCGGCGACCAGCCGGACGGTGCGCGTTCCCTGGCAATCAAACAAAGTAAAATATGAGTGACGATAGTGTAATAACCGTGTATCCGAGCGAAGCTGCAAACAGCTTCGGTGACCTGCCCTGCTTGTGCGGGTTGTTGCGTCCATGAACAAACACAGGAAAATAGCGCTGTTTATACTGGTTGCAAGCGCAGCACTTTTATATTTTCTGGCAGGTATTCTGTTTAATCCGTTAATATTGTGGACATCATTGCCTCTGTATATAAGTTACCTGTTAATCAACTCCGCGATTAAATCGAATTCAACCTCAAGGTTGCTGTCTGCCTACGGCTTCATGGCATTTAGCATTATCTTCAGTATTTTTTATCACATTACATGGTATATCGACTGGCAGGGTACCAGGACCGGCAGCTCGACATCGGCGCTGATTTTCGTCTGGCTGCCGCTGTACTCGCTGATACCTGGTTTTGTTGGCTATATGCTGGGTAAATTTGCCGGCATGCTGTATCAAGGTCAGGCATGACAGAGAGGGTGCGCTGGCGCCTGTTTTCATAACAGGTGCGGTAGCAGGAAGGTATGGAATTTTTTCATCAAGTACGGCTTGCCGGCCTGGATGTCGCCGAACTGAAGCGCCTGCTGACGATGGAGAACCTGCCGGTCCTGTGTTCCTCGATCCAGACAGTGAACAGTGCGGGTGATGACGAAGGGAGTATCTATTGTGTCTGGGGTGCATTTGACGTCCGGCGCCAGGAAATCCGTTACGGGGTCCGGTTCTCGTTGCTGAATTGCCCGCATGCCCTGGCGTGGACGGTTACCTGGCATGAAAAAGATCAGTGTATAGTGATTCATTGTACGATCGACGAAAAAGAGCAGGACGAGCTGTTCGTCGACTCGATTCATGAATTTGTAGCAGCGTGGTCCGCCGGCCTGTCCGGCAGGCTGAAGCCATAACCGGTTACAGGAAAAGCGTGATGGATTTGCCGAAGTGTCCCGAGTGCGGGTCGGAGTATACCTATGAAGACGGGAATATGTTCGTATGTCCGGAATGCGGGCATGAATGGCCGCAGCACGCGGAGGCGGAGACCGCGGAAGCAGAACCGGTAGTCAGGGATGCCAATGGAAATACCCTGAGTGACGGTGACACCGTTGTGCTGATCAAGGACCTGAAGGTGAAGGGTTCGTCTTCGGTGCTCAAGATGGGAACCCGGGTTAAAAATATACGACTCGTGGAAGGGGACCATGATATCGATTGCCGGGTAGAGGGTATCGGTGCCATGAAACTGAAATCCGTATTTGTCAAAAAGTCCTGACCGGGCGACTGCCGGCGTATGAGGATATGGGTGGATGCCGATGCCTGTCCGGTGGTGATCAAGGAGATCATCTTCAGGGCAGCGGATCGCACCGGGGTGGACGTGACGCTGGTGGCCAACCAGTTTATGCGTGTACCGCCGTCACGCAATATCCATTTTCTGCAGGTGGCCGCGGGCTTCGATGTTGCCGATAACGAAATCGTCAAACGTCTCGCTGCCGGTGACCTGGTGATTACCAGTGACATCCCGCTGGCCGCGGATGCGATTGAAAAAGGCGCGCTGGCGCTGAGCCCCCGTGGTGAAATGCATACGGCTGACAACATCCGGGCGCGCCTGAATATGCGGGATTTCATGGACACGCTGCGTGCCAGCGGCGTGGATACCGGTGGGCCGCCGGCGATGAGCCAGGCAGACCGACAGGCGTTTGCCAATCATCTGGACCGGTTGCTGGCGAAGTGTGTGCGGAAGGGGTAGGGAGTCTGGTTTTGGGTTAAAGGGCCTCTGGATCATTCTCCTTATTCTGTGGGTGCAGACACTTTCGACAGGATAGACTTCCATCAACTTTGGGCAATGTTCGGGGCTGCGCCCTGGCGGCGCAAACACCGCCATCCGGAATATTGGCGCGCCCGACAGGATTCGAACCTGTGACCCCCGCCTTCGGAGGGCGGTACTCTATCCAGCTGAGCTACGGGCGCTTGAGCAGGAGGTGGAATGATACAGGTAACCGAATGGCGGGTGCCAGCCCGCAGAGGGGTGCTGGTTGGCCGGGGGCTCAGGCTTTTTCGTCAAACAGGGTGCCGAGCATGTCATCGACGGCTTTCAGGACCTGGGCGGAAGCCTGTACCTGGATGCGGTCCTGGCGGAGACCGAGCAGGGGCTCCACCAGGCTGGCGGGGTTGTCTTCACCGAATTGCCCGGCGTTGGCGATCTGGCCGGCGTGGTTGCGGGCGCTGGTGAGGCCGCGCTGTATACCCAGCATGGCCTGTGAGAGTGCGCTGTCGATTTTCATGCGGACCACCTAGGCCAGTACGTCGAGCAATTCGCCGACCGGTTCGCTGTCGCGGCTGTTGCTCTGGAAAGAGCGGGCGGGTGAGCGATTGGGAGCTTCCGGCGCGGTTTTGCCGGTGTCGGTGCGTCGCTCCGCTGCTTCGCGGCGCGCGCGGTCGGTTTCATTCCCCGCTTGTGTGGTGGCTTTCTGTGCCTCGGTCTGGCGGGCATCCGGTTCGGTCCGGTTGTCGGTGGATGCGTCCTTTTCGGCTTTGTCGACCGGGCGCGTGGTGGTCTGACCGGCCTGTGCCGGTTGCGGCCGGTTGGCCGGTGCGGCAACGGGCGCTTGCGGGAACTGTGCATCAACGTTCATGGTAAATGGCCTCCTGGTCATCCATGAGCCGTTCCGGGTTCCCTCGCACTGGCTAACGGCGGTGTTGACGAATACTTTAGTGCGGTGAGGGGTTTTTCTTTCGCGCACAGGTGTTTACGGCTATACTTGCGCCAGTTTTCAAACCGGCCGTGCTGCAGTCAGTCGGCCTTGACATATTAACTTTATCCTTAAATTTCAGGGGGTTCAGGTGAGCCACGAAGACAAATCAGTAGTGACCACTATATTCGGCGTGCTGGGCGCGCTCGCGGTGGTAGCCGTTCTCTTTTATTTCGTTGCCAATACGATAACCAGCGATATGGGCGACAGTGACGCGGCCAACGAACGCATGCAGGCCAAGATCGAGGAGAATATTCGCCCGGTGGGTCAGGTCAACGTGGGTTCCGTGCCCGCAGCCAGTAGTGCAGCGCCTGCGGCGGCCGCCGCTCCCCGTTCCGGCGAGCAGGTGTATAGCTCGGTCTGCATGGCGTGTCACGGCACGGGTGTGGCCGGTGCGCCGAAGGTGGGTGACAAGGCTGCCTGGGGTCCGCGCGCGGCCAAGGGGATCGATGGCCTGGTGGCCTCGGCTACCAGCGGTCTGAATGCAATGCCGCCCAAGGGCACCTGTGCGGATTGTTCGGCGGACGAACTGAAGGGCGCCATCGAACACATGCTGTCGCAGTCCGGTTTGTAGAGCCTCCCCGGCCAGTACGCTGAAAAAGGCCGCTCAAAGCGGCCTTTTTCATGAGAGCATGCCTTTCAGTTGCGCCAGGTGCGCCTGGCCGCGCTGTTTGCGTGCCTGCGGATTTTTTACCATGCCCGGTTTGTCCCACTCGACGTCATCCGCCGGCAGTTCCGACAGGAAGCGGCTGGGTTCACAGCTTTCCCATTCCCCGGCGCGCCGCCGCTTGCCGGCGTAGGTCAGTGTCAGTCCTTTCTGCGCACGGGTGATGCCCACGTAGGCCAGCCGGCGTTCTTCTTCCAGGTCGTCCGCTTCGATGCTGCTGCGATGCGGCAGCAGGTTTTCTTCCATGCCCACCATGAACACGTGCGGGAACTCCAGTCCCTTGGCGGCGTGGAAGGTCATCAGGCGCACACAGTTTTCGTTGCCTTCGTCGTCCCGGTCGAGCCGGTCCAGCAGGCTGATGCGGTTGACCAGTTCCGCCAGGCCCGGCGCCTCGTCGCCCTGTCGGGCCATGCGTTCCAGCCAGCTGACCAGTTCGTTGACATTCTGCAGCTTGCGTTCGCCGTCGTTCGGATCCTTTGCGCTGTCCAGCAGCCAGTCGCTGTAGTCGATGTCACGCATCAGCTGGTGGATAACCGGCATGGCAGTGTTTTCGCGGGCCTGGTCGGCGAGGCTGACCACCCATCGGGCGAATGCCTGCAGGCGCGTAAGCGCGCGCTTGTTGAGCCGCTCGGCGAGGCCGTTTTCAAAACAGGCGGCGAGCAGGCTCATGTCCTGTTCCGAGGCGAAGCTGCCAAGCTTCTCCAGCGTTGCTGCACCCAGTTCGCGCCGGGGTGTGTTGACCACACGCAGGAAGGCGCGGTCGTCGTCTTCGTTGGCCAGCAGGCGCAGGTAGGCCAGCAGATCCTTGACTTCCCGGTACTCGAAAAACGAGGTGCCGCCGCTGAGGTGGTAGGCAATGCTGTGTTCGCGCAACACCTTTTCGAAGGCGCGCGACTGGTGGTTGCCGCGGTACAGGATGGCGTACTCGCCGTGCTTGCCGCGATGGGTGAACCGGTGATGCAGGATTTCCGATACCACGCGCTCGGCTTCGTGCTCGCCGTCGCGGCAGCCCAGGATTTTCAGCGGGCTGCCGTAGCCGAGCGCGCTCCACAGGCGCTTTTCGTAGACATGCGGGTTGTTGGCAATGAGCTGGTTGGCGCATTTCAGGATGCAGCCCGCGGAACGGTAGTTCTGTTCCAGCTTGATGACCTGCAGGCGCGGGAAGTCTTCCTGCAGGCGGTGCAGGTTCTCCGGGTTGGCGCCGCGCCAGGCATAGATGGACTGGTCGTCGTCGCCGACCGCGGTAAAAGGGGTGGTCCTGCCGACCAGTAACTGCACCAGCCGGTACTGCGCGGCATTGGTGTCCTGGTATTCGTCCACCAGCAGGTGCCGTACCCGGTTCTGCCAGTAGTCGCGTACCTGGTCGTCCTCCTGCAGGGCCAGCACCGGTTGCAGGATCAGGTCGTCAAAATCCAGCGCGTTGTAGGCTTTCAGGTTGCGCTGGTACTCGGCGTATAAAAGCGCGGCGGCCGTTTCGAATTCCGTCGTGGCCTGCCGGATCGCCTGTGGCGGCAACACCAGCTCGTTTTTCCAGCTGGAGATGCAGTTGCGCAGCGCATCCGCTGCGAACGCGCCCGGGTTTTTGCGCAGCAGTTCATCGATCAGGTGCAGGCTGTCCTGGCTGTCGAAGATGGAAAAGTTTGCTTTGTAACCCAGCCCTGCTGCGTCGCGCCGCAGCATACGCATGCCCAGGGTATGAAAGGTGGACACCTGCAGGCCCTTGCCGGCCTCGCCGGACAGCAGGCGGCTGACGCGTTCGCGCATTTCCCGCGCGGCCTTGTTGGTGAAGGTGACCGCAACGATGTTGCGCGCGGGGATGGCGCAGTGTTCGATGAGGTGCGCAATCTTTTCCGTGATGACGCGGGTTTTTCCACTCCCGGCGCCGGCCAGCACCAGCAACGGGCAGTCAGTTTCGCGCACCGCGGCGCGTTGCTGGGGATTGAGGTCGGTCACGAATCAGGTACAGGCGGGGGAACTGCGCATGCCGGTCATTGTAACCGGCAAATCGTTTTTGTGGCAGCTTGCAAAACCGAAAACTTCGATTTTCGGGTAAACGGCTCATGGTCCGCTCCCGAACCCCCGGTAGCTGATGGCTTCCTGCAAATGCGGAGCCTGGATATCCTCCTTCTGGTCCAGGTCGGCAATGGTGCGTGCGACCCGCAGGATGCGATGCACGGCGCGCGGCGAGAGCCGGAAACGTTGTGCTGCTTTTTGCAGCAGTGCCTGGTCCGGGGTGGAAAGCCCGCAAGTGCGGTCCATGCGATTCAGGGGAATAGCGGCATTCAGCTGGCCGCGTGCCTGCTGGCGCCGGCGTGCGCTGCTGACGCGCGTGCGGACCTGTGCTGAGCTTTCTCCGTCTGCACCGTTCAGCTGTTCCCAGGAAATGCGGGGTACCTGAACCTGTATATCGATCCGGTCCAGCAGCGGACCGGAGATGCGGCTGCGGTAGCGCTGCACCTGTTCCGGTGTACAGCGACAGGTCCCCTCCGGGTCGCCCTGGTAACCGCAGGGGCAGGGGTTCATGGCGGCGACCAGCTGGAAGCGTGCCGGGAATTCGGCCTGGCCGCTGGCGCGGGAGACGATGATGCTGCCGGTCTCCAGTGGTTCGCGCAGCACTTCCAGGACGTGGCGTTTGAACTCGGGGAATTCATCCAGGAACAGTACGCCGTGGTGCGCCAGCGAAATTTCCCCCGGGCGCGGGCTGGAGCCGCCGCCTACCAGCGCTGCGGCCGACGCGGTGTGGTGAGGTGTGCGGAACGGCCGCTGGCGCCAGTGCCGGACATCAAAACGGCCGGCGCTGATCGAGCGTACCGAGGCGGTTTCCAGCGCCTCCTGCTCATCGAGCGCTGGCAGCAGTCCGGGCAGGCGGCTGGCGAGCAGGGTCTTGCCGGTGCCGGGCGGGCCGATCAGCAACAGGCTGTGATTGCCGGCGGCGGAAATTTCCAGTGCGCGTCGCGCCTGGTGCTGGCCGCGGACATCGCTGAGATCCGGATGGTCGGGCGGCTGCAGGTCAGCCGGGTGTACCGGACAGGGCAGGCTGTCCGGGTTGCGTAGCTGTTCACAGACCTCCAGCAGGTGGCCGGCAAGCCGCACCCGGTCGGTCCCGGCCAGCGCGGCTTCCGCACCGTTTTCCCGCGCGCACACCAGTTGACGTCCCTGACGCAGGGTGGCCAGTGCCGCGGGCAGCGCGCCGTTAACCGGCCGCAAGGCGCCACCGAGCGCCAGTTCGGCTACAAACTCGTAGTGATCCAGTTTATCGCCGGGGACCTGACCGGAGGCCACCAGCACACCCAGCGCGATGGCCAGGTCGTAGCGACCGCCCTGCTTGGGCAGGTCCGCGGGTGCGAGGTTGACCGTGATGCGACGGGCCGGGAATTCAAAGCCGCTGTGCAACAGCGCGCTGCGTACCCGGTCCTTGCTTTCGCGTACCGCAGTTTCCGGCAGACCGACAATGGAAAGCGCGGGCAGGCCGTTGGCGAGGTGGACCTCGACGGTGACCAGAGGCGCCTGAACGCCCGTCTGGGCGCGGCTGTAGAGTACGGCGAGCGACATACATTCCTTCCCTGGAATTTATGAAGAGCTATTTTTTCAGCAGTGCGGCTTCCAGCTCTGCGACCTGCTTTTCCAGCTGCTCGAGCTTTGCCCGTGAGCGCGCCAGCACTTTGGTCTGCACGTCGAATTCCTCGCGCGTGACCAGGTCCAGCCGGGCAAACACGGACTGTACGGCCGCGTGCAGGTTTTTTTCCAGGTCGGCCTGGAGTTCCCTGGCCGCGGGCGGCATGGCGCCGCTCAGTCGCCTGGCAATGTCATCGAGCAGTTTGGGGTCAAGCATGCGGGCAACCATAGCCGAGCGTGCCGGCGGCGTCCAGACACGGACGCCCGACGCTGGTGGGAGAACACCGGCCGGGCTGTGCAGGGATTCGGGTCGTGGCCAGCACGCACAATTCTGGTGCACAAAAGCGGTGCGCACAGATCGAGGTCACCAGTTTGGTGCGCTGGCCACGGGGCGGTGACGCCGGAAATACTGTTAGTTATTGAATTACATGAATTTAACAGGCTGGCACAGGAACTGCTAAAGCATTGCGTACGCCTGCTGTGGGCGGGATGGGTGCCCGCAGGCAAAAGACTGTTATCAATGTCATTTACTAAAAGGGAAACAGGAGTCCTTACCATGAATGTATCCAAGACCATGATTGCGGCAGCGCTGTTGGCCAGCGCAGGTGTCGCCCAGGCCGAACTGAGCGCCAATATCGCCACGGTCAGTAACTATTACTTCCGCGGTATTTCACAGACGGACGACAGAGCTGCGATTCAGGGTGGTATCGATTACAGCCATGATTCCGGCCTGTATGTCGGTACCTGGATGTCCAACGTCGACTTCGGCGGCAAGGAAACTGCAGAAATCGATTTGTACGCAGGTTTCGGTAGCGATATCGGTGATACCGGGCTCAGCTACGACGTCGGCACCATTTATTACTGGTACCCGGGCGCCGGCGGTGAACAGCAGGGCGGTGATATCGATTACGCGGAACTGTACGGCAGCCTGGGCTGGCAGTGGATCACCGGTAGCGTTTCCTACACCTACTGGGGTGAGGTCGAAAGCCAGAATACCCCGCGCGCATTTGACAGCGGCGACCTGTATTACAAGCTCAGTGTCGATCCGGGCTGGGACTACGAAGGGTTTGCGCCTTCCGCCTTTATCGGCGCCTACCAGTTTGATTCCGACGGCGACGGCGCCAACACCGATTTCAACTACACCCACTGGGGTATCAGCGTCGCCAAGGACGCCGGTGACTTCGGTTCCGTGAGCGTGAACTACGAACAGGTCGACGATGCAAATGACCTGGTCAGCGATGACAATCCCAAGTTCTGGATCGGTTGGGCAAAAGACTTCTGAGCCGGTTTTTTACTGCAAGTACTGAAAAAGCCCGCTCATGAGAGCGGGCGCAACCTAGGAGAGACCATCTGATGAAGCTTGTTACTGCAATCATCAAGCCCTTCAAACTCGACGACGTTCGTGAAGCGTTATCGGAGCTTGGCGTACAGGGCATCACGGTCACTGAAGTGAAAGGATTTGGACGCCAGAAAGGTCACACGGAGTTGTACCGCGGCGCGGAATACGTGGTGGATTTCCTGCCCAAGGTCAAACTCGAAGTTGCGGTAACGGCTGAGTTGACCGAGCGGGTAATCGACGCGATTTCCAAGGCCGCCAATACTGGCAAGATCGGTGACGGCAAGATCTTTGTATTCCCTCTGGAGCAGACGATCCGCATTCGCACTGGCGAAAGCGGGCCGGACGCCCTGTAGCGGTTAACTGGAGAGATAACATGACTGTTAACAGATTTTTCAAGCGACCAGCGCTGTGGTACGCGAGCCTGCTGGCGATGCTGCCTTCGCTGGCATCAGCCGAAGATACCCTCAGTGCGGGTGATACGTCGTGGATGCTGACAGCGACTGCGCTGGTACTGTTTATGACAATTCCGGGCCTGTCGCTGTTCTATGCCGGCATGGTACGCAGCAAGAATGTGCTGTCGGTGATGATGCAGTGTTTTGCCATCACCGGCGTGGTAACGGTGCTGTGGACACTGTATGGCTACAGCCTGGCATTCGGCGACGGCGGTTCGATGAACGCCTACTGGGGTGGTTTCGGCAAGGCTTTCCTCGCCGGCATCGGTGTAGATACCCTGTCGGGGACTATTCCCGAAACGGTATTCGTCATATTCCAGATGACCTTCGCCATCATTACGCCGGCGCTGATTGTTGGTGCCTTTGCCGAGCGCATGAAGTTTTCCGCCCTGCTGTTGTTCACCATTTTCTGGGTGACCCTGGTCTACGCTCCGGTCTGTCACTGGGTCTGGGGTGGCGGCTGGCTGGGTGACTACGGTGTGCTGGATTTTGCCGGTGGTACCGTGGTGCATATCAATGCCGGTATAGCCGGTCTGATGGCCGCCCTGGTGATGGGCAAGCGCAAGGGTTTCCCGACTACAGCCATGCCGCCGCATAACCTCACCCTGTCTGTGGTGGGTGCCGGTATGCTGTGGGTAGGCTGGTTTGGTTTCAATGCCGGCAGCGAGCTGGCAGCGGACGGTACCGCCGGTATGGCGATGGCGGTTACCCAGATCGCCACCGGCACTGCGGCGCTGGGCTGGATGCTGGCTGAGTGGATGGTGCACGGCAAGCCCAGTGTGCTCGGTATCATTTCCGGTGCGGTGGCGGGCCTGGTGGCGATTACGCCGGCTTCCGGTTCCGTCGGTCCCATGGGTGCCCTGGCGATCGGCCTGGCCGCGGGCGTGATCTGCTACTGGGGTGCAACCAGCCTCAAGCACGCCATGGGCTACGATGACTCGCTTGATGCGTTCGGTGTGCACGGTATCGGCGGTATTGTCGGCGCTTTGCTGACCGGGGTGTTTTCCGCCACCAGCCTGGGTGGTTCCGGTCTGGCCGAAGGTCACTCCAGTATCGGCGAGCAGGTCACCGCACAGGCCATCGGTGTGGGTGCAACGGTGGCCTACACAGCCATCGCAACACTGATCATTCTCAAGGTCATTGATATGATTGTCGGCCTGCGGGTCAGTGAAGACGATGAGTCCGAAGGTCTGGATATTGCCCAGCACGACGAACGGGGCTACATTCTGTAACTCTGGCCGTGTACAGTCTGGTAGTTTGCTGTCCACCAGGACAGTCGTTACGACGGGCGCTTCGGCGCCCGTTTTTTTTGTCTGTCATACTACATACCTATGCCCCTGTTCGAAGTCAGACACCTGTCGCGTTCCGGTTTGAGCGACCTTTCATTCAGCCTGGCGCCCGGTGAACTGGTCTGCCTGTCCGGACCCAGCGGTTCCGGCAAGACGCTGTTGCTGCGTGCGCTGGCAGACCTGGATGTCAGTAGCGGCCAGGTGAGCCTGGGTGCGCTCGGGCGAGAGCAGATTGAACCGCAGGCGTGGCGTCGGCGGGTAGGGTACCTGCCTGCCGAAAGCCGCTGGTGGGCGCCGCTGGTGGGCGACCATTTCCCCGCTTCACAGCAGGCGATGTTCAGTCAGCTGGGATTTGGAGAGGAGGTTGCCGGCTGGCACGTGGAGCGGCTGTCCAGTGGTGAGCGTCAGCGACTTGCACTGGCAAGATTACTGGCCAATGAACCGGAAGTGCTGCTGCTGGACGAGCCGACCGCCAACCTGGACCCGGTTAATACCATCAAGGTCGAAGGCATCGTGCGTGCCTGGCTGCAGGCACACCGGGCGGCCTGTCTGTGGGTAACCCACGACCAGGCGCAGACCGCGCGTATTGCGGACCGCGTACTGGTGCTGGACAGTACTGGTTTGCTGGAGGCTGCGGCATGATCCAGTTGAGCCACACCGATCTGGTGCTGTCCGCGCTGCTGGTGCTGGCGCTGGCGCTCAGCTCGATGCGCATCTACCCGGGCATTGCCCGGCAGTTGCTGGTTGCCGCCCTGCGTACCGCCATCCAGCTCACGCTGGTTGGCCTGGTGCTGAAAGCGCTGTTTGCCAACAGTAACCTGCTGTGGGTGGCGCTGATATCCCTGCTGATGCTGCTGATTGCCGGTCGCGAAGTGATGGCGCGCCAGCACCGTCGTTTTGCCGGGCGCTGGGGGTACAGCATCGGCGTGGTTTCCATGTTCGTATCGTCCTTTACGGTGGCGCTGTTTGCCCTGCTGGTGGTGGTCGGCAACCAGCCCTGGTACCAGCCGCAATATGCCATTCCCCTGCTCGGCATGTTACTGGGCAATACCATGAACGGGATTGCGCTGGCGCTGGACCGCCTGACCCAGTCGGCCTGGGAGCAGCGCGCGGTAATCGAGGCGCGCCTGGTGCTGGGCCACAGCGCACTGGATGCCATGACTGATATTCGCCGACAGGTGTTCCGCAGCGGTCTCATTCCTATTATCAACGCCATGGCAGCTGCCGGGATCGTCAGCCTGCCAGGCATGATGACTGGCCAGATCCTCGCCGGTGCAGAGCCGGTGGAGGCAGTCAAGTACCAGATTCTGATCATGTTTCTGATTGCTGGTGGTGCCGGTTTCGGGACCATGGCCGCCGTGCACCTGGGGGTGCGCAGGCTGTTCGATGCGCGACAGCGCTTAAGATTGGACCGCCTGCAGCGATAACTGTGGCATGCCGACCGGGTACCGCCACAAACTGTTCGCCGTTTTCCTGCTGTGCGCCGGCAGCAGCTCGCTTGCCGATACCTACCGCTGGGTGGATGACAGCGGCCAGGTGCACTACACGGATCAGCAACGGGGTGCGAAATCGCAGGTCCTGAAATCCTACTCGACACCGGGGGCCGCCCGGGATACTTCACAGGATCGCATGAAGAAGACCCGCAAGCTGCTGGATGCCTATCGGCTCGAACGCCGGCAGAAGCATGAGCAGCGGGCAGCGCAGCAGGCAGCGGAGGAAAAGCGCACCAGGAACTGCAACCGCGCACGCGACGATATACGCCGCTACAACAGTTACCGCCGTATCTATAACCTGGACCAGGATGGTCAACGGGTCTACCTGTCGGACCAGCAGCGGGCCGAGCTGATGCAGCGTGCGCAGGAGCGGGTGACCCGCTGGTGCAGGGGAAGCCCTGATTAATATCAGCCGGTCAGGAAGAACTCCGGCTGTGCCAGTGCGCCCTGGTGGATGGCGGCATTATAGTAGCGGGTCGGAAACGGTTTCTTCCCGGCGTCCGCGCTGCGAAAATCCCGGACGCTTTTTTTGCCCGCCAGTGTAGCGGTCCACCAGCCGGACGGGTAGCAGGGCTGGGGAAACTGCAGGCTGATACTGTCACTGAAACCGGCGGCACGCATGGCCCGGTGCATGGGCCGGATAATGCTGTCGTAATGCAGCAGGGGGGATTCGCTCTGCTGAACCAGCACACCGTCGTTACCGAGCGCGTGGTAACAGTCGCGGTAGAAATCTTCCGTGAACAGACCTTTTGCCGGGCCGATGGGATCGGTGCTGTCCACGATAATGACATCGATGCTGCCCGCATCGGCTTCTTTCATGCGCCGGATGCCGTCACCGAAATCGAAGCTGGCGCGTGCATCCCGGTTGGATTCGCACAGTTCGGGGAAGTACTGTTCGGACAAGCGGGTTACCCGTTCGTCGATTTCCACCTGCACTACCTGCGTTATACCGGGGTGCCTGAGTACTTCGCGCAGCGTGCCGCAGTCACCGCCACCGATAATGGTCACCCGTCGTGGTTGCGGGTGGGTGAACAGGGCCGGGTGAGCCATCATTTCGTGGTAGAGAAAATTGTCGCGGGCAGTCAGCATCACAAAACCATCGATCACCATCAGGTTGCCGAAGTGCGTGGTGGCATAGATTTCGATGCGCTGGTAGGGCGTGGTTTCATCGTGCAGCTTTTCTTTCAGCTGCAGGCCGAAAGCAGAGCCGCCTTCCTCACAGTACTCGGTAAACCATTCGGAGCTGGCAGGTTTCATACGATTTATTGGGGTCGTTGACGGATTTTCCAATATACTACCCCGCGTCGTTACACTCTACAGGCGGGGTCACTGGCAACGCCAGGCTGAAGCATGAACTGGTCAATCGATGCGTCCCGCGAGCGTTACCACCTGCGCGGCTGGGGTGATGGCTATTTTGACATCAACCGGCACGGTCATCTGACGGTCCGGCTGGCGGCCACGGATGAAACCGTGCAGGTCGACCTGCTTGAGGTCGCGGCACAACTGCAGGGCGCCGGTCTGCGCTGGCCGGTACTGGTGCGCTGCAACAATATACTCAGGCAGCGCCTGGACCGGCTGGTCAACGCGTTTGACCGCTGCTGCGCAAAGTACGCGTACAGCGGGAAGTACCGCGCCGCCTACCCGGTCAAGGTCAACCAGCAGTTCAGCGTGGTCAGCACCCTCCTGGAACACGGTGCGGAACGGGTAGGCCTGGAGGCCGGCAGCAAGTCCGAACTGATGGCGGTGCTGGGCCTGGCGAGCCCCGGCGGCCTGGTGATCTGCAACGGTTACAAGGACCGGGAGTATATTCGCCTCGGCCTGATCGGGCGCAAGCTGGGCCTGTCAGTCTACCTGGTGATCGAAAAACTGTCGGAGCTGGAACAGGTCATCCAGCAGGCGCGGGCGCTGCAGGTCCGGCCGTTGCTGGGTGTGCGGGTACGGCTGGCCTCGATCGGTGCGGGTAACTGGCAGAACAGCGGTGGTGCAAAATCCAAGTTCGGATTGCACGCCGCGCAGGTGTTGCAACTGGTAGAACGCCTGCGCGCGGAAGGACTGCTGGACTGCCTGCAGCTGCTGCATTCTCACCTCGGTTCCCAGCTGGCCAGCCTGAACGATATCCACCACGGCCTGCAGGAGGCGGCCCGTTTTTACGCCGAGCTGCATGCGCTGGGGGTCCCGGTTCGTATGCTGGACGTCGGTGGCGGACTGGGCGTGGACTACGAGGGTACGGCTTCACGCAGTTTCTGTTCCATGGATTACAGCCTGGAAGCCTATGCAGAGCTGGTGGTCAGCGTCATGCACGAGCTGTGTGACGAGAATGACCTGCCGCACCCGGACCTGGTCACCGAGTCCGGCCGTGCCATGACGGCTCACCACGCCATCCTGATTACCAACGTGATCGATACCGAGCAGGTAACAGTAGAGGAAGAACCACAACCCATGCCGGAAGTAGTTCCGGACAGTGTACGTAGCCTGGAACAGATTTTTCAGCAGCTGGCGCACGGGAGCGAAGAGGAAGCGCTTGCCAGGGCTGCGCAGGCACTGGAAACGGTTCAGCAGGCCTATTGCCAGGGCTACGTCAATCTCACCCAGCGCGCCCTTGCCGAGCAGTACTACTTCGCGATCCTCAGGCGCTTGTCGGAGCTGCTCGCAGCGGGCCGCAGGGAGCGGCACAGCCCGGGCGCCGAGCTGGAGCGCACCCTGACCGACAAGGTGTTCTGCAACCTGTCGGTGTTCCAGTCCATGCCGGATGTCTGGGCCATTGAACAGGTATTCCCCGTGGTACCCTTGCAGCGCCTGGACGAACGGCCCGATCGGCGTGTCGTGCTCGAAGACCTGACCTGTGATTCGGACGGCCGCATCGATTACTACGTCGAGGGCGCGGGTGTGCGTGAAAGTCTGTCGCTGCACACAGTGCGGCCCGGTGAGCATTACCTGCTGGGTTTCTTCCTGCTGGGCGCCTACCAGGAGATCCTCGGCGATATGCACAACCTGTTTGGTGATACCGATGCCGTGAACCTGGAGATTCATGGCGACGCCTCTTTTACCCTGGAACAGGCCGAACCCGGGGACCGGGTGGATGAGTTACTGGCCTATGTCCATTTTGAACCGGACCGGTTGCGTGCTGCCTACCGGCAACGTGTAGAGGATGCCGGCCTGGCGGGTGACGAGGCCCGACAGGTACTGGCGGAACTGGAATCCGGGCTGACCGGGTACACCTATCACGAAGACTGGGAAAACCCGGGTTGACCGGCTTTTGATCCGCAAACGGTCTGGTGGATTGCGCAGTGCGCCGGGCAGCCTTCCACCCTTTCTGCGCTCCCGAATTTCACGTGTTCTTTTAAAGAGTTGGGGCA
Source organism: Thiohalobacter sp. (assembly GCA_026984515.1). Classification (GTDB taxonomy): domain Bacteria; phylum Pseudomonadota; class Gammaproteobacteria; order DSM-19610; family DSM-19610; genus Thiogranum. The sequence continues at coordinate 47,161 of JALSRZ010000104.1, forward strand.
CGTGACCGATATATTGCCCACTGCCTGCCGTGCTACCCGGTGGACGCTGCCTGACAGGCCGGCGCGCTACACCGCCGTTTCCGGACTGACCGGTGGTGGCGAGCAGGGAAGGCCGATTCGAGAGCAAACAATACTGGAGCCAGGAACCATGAAAATCAATACACCGGTAACGGATCACGAAGTCGATTACCCGGAAGATGCCAATCTGCTGTCAACGACCAACCTGAAAGGCGCGATCACGTACTGTAACGATGATTTCATCAAGGTGAGCGGTTATGGAGAGGAGGAGCTGGTGGGGCGCAATCACAACATTGTCCGCCATCCCGATATGCCGCCGGCGGCCTTCGCCGACCTGTGGACCAGTCTGAAGAACGAACAGCCGTGGATGGGTATCGTCAAGAACCGCTGCAAGGATGGCAGCTATTACTGGGTCGATGCCTACGTTACGCCCATCCGGGAGAACGGGCGGGTCGATGAGTATCAGTCGGTACGTACCCGACCGGCGCGCGGCACCGTGCGGCGTGCCGAGCGTATCTACCGGCAGTTGATGCAGGGAAAAATGCCGCCCGCGTTGCGACTGCCTGCAATCGGTATTCGCAGCCGGCTGGCAGCGGGTTTTGCGCTCGCTGTGGTCCCGCCACTCGGGGCGCTGCTTACCAGTGATGCGTTCACTGCGGTGGCTACCTGGGGCATCTCGGCCGTGAGTGTGGGGGCGGCTGTGTTTACAACCTGGCTGGTTTCAGGGCGGATCAGGGCAGCCGCTGCGAGGGCCCGGAAGATCATAGACAATCCACTGATGCAGCAGATTTATACCGGTCGCAGGGACGAAGCAGGCAGCATCGAACTGGCCATGAAAATGCAGGCATCGGAATTGCGCGCGGTCGTGGGCCGGGCGGATGATTCCAGCCTGATGATCAAGCGCTCGGCAGAGTCCCTGGCCGGCACCATCGAGGAAACCAATGTACGCCTGCACGAACAGCAGTCGCAGACCGACCAGGTGGCAACGGCGATGCATGAGATGTCCGCCACGGTTCAGGAAGTGGCGCGCAACGCAACCTGGGCCGCAGACGGCACGGTCGAGGCGCAGCAGTCCGCTGACGAAGGGCGTACAGTGGTCAACGAAACCGTCCGGTCGATCCGCGACGTCGCCGGGGGGGTCGCGCAGGCTGCCGGTGTGATCAACCAGCTCAACAGCGACGCAGCCAGTATCAGTACCGTTGTGGATGTGATCCGCGGCATCGCTGAACAGACCAACCTGCTGGCCCTGAATGCGGCGATCGAAGCGGCGCGCGCCGGGGAACAGGGGCGCGGTTTCGCCGTTGTAGCCGACGAGGTGCGCACCCTGGCCCAGCGCACACAGCAATCGACCCAGGAAATCCAGGATATGGTCGAACGCCTGCAGGAAGGTGCAAACGAGGCGGTAACCGCCATGGAGCAGGGTACCAAAAAAACCGAAACCAGTGTGCAGTGTGCTACCAGGGCGGGCAAGGCGCTGGAAGATATCACCATGGCCATCCGCAAGATCAGTGATATGAATACCCAGATCGCGACGGCTGCCGAGGAACAGAGTGCGGTCGCCGAGGAAATCAACAGCAACGTGGCTACCATCAACGAACTCGGTCAGGGCACGGCCGGGGCTGCGTATAAAAACGGCGAAATCAGCCAGCAACTGATCCATGAGGCAAGGCGCCAGCAACAACTGGTCGCGCAGTTCCAGCGTCGCAACTGAGGGGGTGCGGTTCAGCCTTTCAGCCGGATCAGAATGGCATCGATACCGTTTTTCTTCAGCAGGCTGCGCGCCTGGTTGAGGTCGTGCAGGTTATTGAAGGGGCCGACCCGTACCCGGTGCCAGGACTGTTTGTGGTTGACGCTGACCGTCTGAATGCGGGTTTCCATGCCCAGCAGGGCAAGTTTTGCGCGCAGCTGGTCCGCCTGTTTGCGACTCCGGAACGAGCCGGCCTGCAACAGGTAGGTGCCGGGTTTTTCGACCCGCTTGACGCCTTCCCGCGTGGGTGTTCCCTTGATGGTTTCCTCGGGGACGATCACTTCCATTTCCGGTAACAGGTTGTAGAAATCAAAGCGCGGTTTGGGTGGCGGAGCGGGGGCCTTGTGCGTTTCGGGCCGGGCGGGAGCTACCGGCTCGGCCGGAATTTCCAGCGCCGCCTGTTCACTGAAGGTCTGGTCGTGGCTTACCTTGAGAAAAACCAGGAAGGCGACAAACAGCCCGACGACCAGCCCGGCCGCGGCCCACACCCAGGGCGGAGGCCCCGAAGGTCTTGCCTTGCGCCTGCTGCGGCGTCTGTAGTCGGTTGCCATGAATTACATGCTGTCCGGCGCTGATACACCCAGCAGTCCGAGTCCGTTGGCGATCACCTGCCGGGTTGCCTGGATCAGGTTGAGGCGGGCGTTGCGCAGTGCCGGGTCTTCGATCAGGAACTGGTGCGCGTTGTAATAGGTATGAAAATCGTTGGCCAGCTCGCGCAGGTAGTGTGCGACGGCGTGCGGCTCGTGTTTGAGCGCCGCGCCGGCGACGATTTCCGGGTAGCGTGACAGGTTCACCATCAGTGCATCTTCATGCGCCTCGGTGAGCAGGTGCAGGTTTTGTGTGCCGGTTTCCGCGTCCCATTGCATCCCCTTGTCGGGCATCTGTCGCAGCACACTGGCAATGCGCGCGTGCGCGTACTGTATATAGTATACCGGGTTGTCACTGGACTGCGATTTGGCCAGGTCCAGGTCGAAGTCCATGTGCTGCTCGCATTTGCGCATCACGTAGAAAAAGCGCGCCGCGTCGTTACCGACTTCGTGGCGCAATTCGCGCAGGGTGACGAATTCACCGGAGCGGGTGGACATCTGTACTTTCTCGCCACCACGGTACAGTACCGCAAACTGTACCAGTAGCACATCCAGCCTGTCTGCATCGTCCCCCAGCGCCTGCAGGGCGGCTTTCACGCGTGGCACATAGCCGTGATGATCCGCGCCCCAGACATCGATCACCCGGTCGTAGCCGCGCTCCAGCTTGTTCATGTGATAGGCAATATCGGATGCGAAATAGGTGCTCTGCCCGTTCTCCCGGACCACCACCCGGTCCTTCTCGTCACCGAAATCGGTGGAGCGGAACCAGGTTGCGCCGTTCTTTTCGTAGGTATAACCGGCCTGCTCCAGGCGTTGTACGGCACGCTCGACCATGCCGCTTTCGGTCAGCGAGCGCTCGGAAAACCAGTCGTCGTAGTGCACGCCGAATTCTTCCAGGTCGGTGCGGATGTTGTGCAGGATGGAGTTCAGTCCGAGGTCGAAGGTTTCCCGGTAGCGTTCGGCGCCAAGCAGTTCCCTGCAGCGCCGGATCAGCGCATCGATATGCAATTCCCTGTCACCACCCTGCGGTTCATCCGCGGGGACACCGGCGAAAACCTCTGCCACGGCGTGGCGCAGCGCGTCACCGTGTTCCCGGTGCAGGCTGGCGGCGATATCCCACACATAATCACCCTTGTACCCGTTGGCGGGGAACGTGACTTCTTCACCGCACAGGTCCAGGTAGCGCAGGTAGACACTGGTGGCGAGAATATCCATCTGCCGGCCGGCATCGTTGACGTAGTATTCCCGGTGTACCCGGTAACCGGTGGCCGCCAGCAGGTCGGCAACCGTTGCGCCATAGGCGGCACCGCGGCCATGACCGACGTGCAGCGGGCCGGTCGGGTTGGCGGAAACGAATTCGACCTGTACCGATTTGCCCTTTCCGAAGTCGCTGCGGCCATAGCGTTCTCCCTGTTCCAGGACCTGTGCTATGGTCGCGTGGCAGGCAGACGGGCCGAGGAAAAAATTGATAAACCCGGGTCCGGCGATTTCGACCCGGCTGACCAGTTCCGAGTCGGGCAATGCAGCGACCAGCCTGTCCGCCAGGTCGCGTGGCTTGCTGCGGGCCGGTTTGCACAGCACCATGGCAAGATTGCTGGCGAAGTCACCGTGGCGGCGGTCACGGGTGCGTTCCAGGCCGATCTCAACGTCGAGGTCAGCGGGCAGGTCTCCCTGTGACTTCAGGGTCTGGACCGCTTCGTAGAGTAACTGTGACAGCAGATGCTTCATGGATTTCACGCTGGCCGGAAAGGCGCCTATTATCCGGGCTGGCGGGGCGTATACAATACTTTAAACGGGAGAAGAAACAGTGATTCGTCAAACAGCTTTTGCTTTGCTCACTACGGCCGGGATCACGGCCGCTCATGCGGCCAGTGGCGTCTACCTGGGGCCATCGGTCGGGATTATGGACGCGGACGCAAACGGATTTGACGAGGCAAGCAACGCCGGTGTGCTGATCGGCTACGAATTTTTCAGCAAGCAGCAATTCCATGTTTCGGTGGAAGGAGAGCTGACCACCACGGTGTCCGACGGTGACGTGAAAATCGCAGGCCAGAAGGGCGACTGGGATATCGACACCCGGGCTGCCTACCTGGCCGCCCGGGTCGGGGACAAGTTTTATATCAAGGTTCGTTACGGTGCGGCCTGGTCGGATGTATCGGTCAAGGTGGCGGGATTTTCCGCCAGCGACTCGGACAGCAGCGTTTCCTGGGGCGGGGCGCTGGGCTGGAATATCACGCCCGGGTGGGCCCTGCAGGCGGACGGCACGCGGATCGATTCCGACGTCAACTACTGGAGCCTGGGGGTACTCTACCGGTTCTAGACATCATGTTTTGACCTGCCCAACCTCAAGCAGCGTGGGTTAAGCTGGAGGTTGGAAACCCTTGGCTCAGAGCCACAATTGAGGAGGACAGGTCATGAAAGAGTTTACCGCAGAAGCTGTT
>JALSRZ010000105.1 GCA_026984515.1 Thiohalobacter sp.
GACCTGTCCTCCTCAATTGTGGCTCTGAGCCAAGGGTTTCCAACCTCCAGCTTAACCCACGCTGCTTGAGGTTGGGCAGGTCAAAACATGATGTCTAGTGCTTGCCGGGCGCCAGCGCCACCCCGCGGCGTTCCTGCAGGATATACGCCTGCAGCGCGATCATATCCGGGTCATCCAGTGCCAGCGGTTTGCTTTCCAGCGGGTTGCGGATACACCAGTTGATCATCTCCCCCAGTACCGCCACCTTGCCCAGCTGTTGCTGGAACTTGGGATAGGTTTCAGCGTGGGTATTTGCCGCGTTGGGGTGGCATTGATCGCAGGAAACCGTGTTCTCGTTCCCCAGCCCGCCATGAAACAGCTGCTCACCCTTGCTGACCACCGCCTGGTATTCCTGCTGCCAGCGATCCAGGTCCGCGCGGGTGAAATTGTCAGCCTGAGCCGATGACATGCCTGCAATGCCTGCCGCCATCAGGATCGCACCGGCAACGGTCCGCTTTCTGCCTCTGCTATTCATTGCCTCGTTCCTCCTGATCAATAGTGAGTCTGCGGCGGAATCCGGCTCGCCGTGTCCTGGAATTGCGTATCCGCGGGACGCCCTGCCTTGTCGTCCCAGGCCACCACCCGGTTCTGGTTGCCCGGCAGCAGGTAATTGACATCCACGCGACCGGTATGCAGGTTGATAAACTGCCAGCCGGTAGCGTCGCGTTCAAAAAACGGATCGGCCCGGTTCATGTTCACCGTGAGTCTGGGCAGGTAGCTGGCCTGCTGTTTGTAGGTGGCGGGATACGGCCAGGGCCAGGCGGTGGCCATGGCCGCGTTGAAACTGATGTTGCCGATCTGGTTGGTCTGGATCTGGTGAACGTGACCGTACAGTACGTTGACCTTTTTAAAGGGTTTCAGCAAGGCCTGCACCTGTTCGGCATCTTCCGTCCAGAAGTTCCAGCCCTTGTAGATTTTCTGCAGGGGGGAATGGGACATTACCACCAGCGGCGTGTCCTTGCTGACCTTGTCGAGGTCATCCTTCAGCCAGGCCCGCTGTTGCTCGCCCACCATGAACGGCGACCCCTGCGGGTTATCCAGGCGCGCCATCTGGTGCATGCGTTCCGCGCCACTCGGCCAGCGCTTGTAGGTCCAGTCATCAAAGGTCCGGATGCTGTTCAGCACCACGAAATGGACTCCCTTGTGGTCGAAGCTGTAATGGTCCGGCCCCAGGCGCTTGCGCCAGTGCTCGCCCAGATCCAGGTAGTAATCATGTTCACCCATGACGTAATGCACGTCACCGCGCAGGGCGCCGAGAAGCTCCAGGCCATGATCGATCTCCTCCGGTTTACCCAGCTGGGCGATATCTCCGCCATAGAAGACAAAGTCCGGTCGCGGGTCCATCAGGTTGGCCTCGGCGATGGCCCGGATCAGGCCCCGGTCCCAGTTACGCACGAATTCCCGCCCTTTCAGATGCGTCAGATGGGAATCGGAAATATAGGCAAAGGTAAAGTTCTGCTCCGAAGTCTTACCGAAGGCAACGTCCACCAGGCTCAGGGGCAGGCTGCTGGCCGCCAGTAATGCACCACCCCGTTTCAAAAACTCACGTCGATCGATCCTGCTCATGGTGTGTTCCCTCCACTGTTGACCTGTGCTTTTACCGATGGACTGGTCAGTGCCCTGAGAAAGGCAACCAGGTCTTTCTTCTGCCCGTTGGAAAGATCCAGTGGCCGTATACCACCGCTCAGGAAGGCAGACACCGGATCGGTATCCTTTACCCGGCCACCGTTGTTGTAGAAATCGACCACGTCTTCCAGGGTCTCCAGGCTGCCATCGTGCATATAGGGTTGTGTAAACTCGATATTACGCAGTGTCGGCGTCTTGAAAGCACCCACCTGGGTAAGATTCTCCGTTACCGCAAAGCGGCCGATCTCTGACATGTTCCGGTTGGTAAGCACGGTATGGTCGATATCCGCACCCCCGTGTTTGGATTTCAGGAACGCCGCTGCCGTCTCTGCCTCCTTACCGCGAATCCGTTTGAAACCGACCCCGATATTATGAAAGCGGTGATCCATGAACAGCGCCTGGGTCTGCTCGATGCGGTGGCAGGAAACACAACGGCCCTGCTCCAGGAATACCTTCAGGCCACGGACCTGGGCAGCGTCCATGGCGTCCTTTTTACCACTGTAATAATAGCGGTCAAAAGGTGAATCACCGGCAACAATGGTGCGTTCAAAACTGGCAATGGCCCTGGACACCTCCTGCATGGTGATGTGCTCGCGATCCACACCGAATACTTCCCTGAAGGCGGTGACATAGTCCGGGTCATTGCGAATGATGGCAAGTTCCGCATCGTGGTCAGGCAGGCCGCCTTCCACCGGGTTGACAGGCGGCTGTTTCGACTGCCCCTCGAGGTCCGGTTCGCGACCGTCCAGGAACAGGGTCTTCATATACGCCGAGTTGATCACGGTAGGCGCGTTGCGGGTACCGGTGAGCCCCTTGAAACCCTCGGAAACCGGCTTGTGATCGGTGAAGGCCTTGCTCTTTTCGTGACAGGTCGCACAACTGACCTTGCCATCCGCACTGATGCGCTGATCGTGGAACAACTTGTCCCCCAGCGCGATCTTCTCCGGCGTCTGGGGATTATCGGCGGGTATGGGTACCGGTGGTAATCCGAGTGGCGCGGCGTGCAGGCTGCCCGTCCCGCCGATGAAAATGAATGCTGCTGCAATCTGTCTGATCATCGACAACCCTCCTGTGGCTTTTGCATCATCCTGGGACAGGGGCGTCGTTGTTGCCAATTGTATTTGTTAAGTGCTGTAATAGGCGGCGCCTATTACCGGGACCATGGAATGAATCTCGCCGAACTCCGCTACATCGTCGCGCTGGCACGCGAGCGCCATTTCGGCCGCGCTGCAGCGGCCTGTTTTGTCAGCCAGCCGACATTGAGCGTTGCCGTCAAAAAGCTGGAAGACGAACTGGGGATTCCCCTGTTTGAACGGGCGCGCCACGAAGTACGCATCACGCCCGCCGGCGAACGCGTCGTCGAACAGGCCCAGCAGGCGCTGGAAGCGGTAGAATCGGTCCGCCAGGTCGCCTGCTCGGAACGCGACCAGCTCGCCAGCCCGCTGCGTATCGGCGCGATTTATACGGTCGGCCCCTACCTGTTCCCGGACCTGATCTCCAACCTGCGCGAACGCGCACCACAAATGCCCCTGGTGGTGGAAGAAAACTACACCGCCGTACTCAGCGACAAACTCCGGCAGGGCGACCTGGACGTGATCATCATCTCCCTGCCGTTCGACGAGCCCGGCATCCTGACACTACCGCTCTATGACGAACCCTTTGTGATCCTGTTGCCGGCGGCGCACCCGCTCACGCGCCGCAAGACGCTGCGTTCGAAAAACCTCGAGGATGAAACCATCCTTATGCTGGGCTCGGGGCACTGTTTCCGCGACCAGGTGATCGAAGCGTGCCCGGCCTGTGCGCCGCGCGCCACCGGCGACGGTCGTGCGGTCTACACTGCAGAAGGCAGCTCCCTGGAAACCATACGTCACATGGTCGCATCCGGTATGGGACTCACCGTATTACCCTGCACCGCCGCGGGGGCACACCGCTATTCGCAACGGCTGCTGGCCATCCGGCGCTTTGCCAGCCCGGTACCCAGCCGCCAGGTCGCGCTGGCCTGGCGCACCAGCTTCCCCCGCCCTAAAGTGATCGATGCACTGCAGGCAGCGATCGCGGCAGCACAACTGAGCTGCGTACGCCCGCGCAGCCGCGCCAGATCCCGGCGCTGAGTGGACCCGCGACAGACATTTCAATAGTTAATATCTATCATAGATATCTATTTAATCAATTAGACTAATTATTAAGAATCTCCTAATGTACTCATCAGGGCCTGCAGGCACATCGCCCCGGCCCACTGTTTTCATCACATGCAACGGATTCAGCACAGGAGATCACCGCAATGAACGAAACCACACAGCACACCATGCCACGCCTGAACGAAGCCGCACCCGCTTTCGATGCAGTCACCACCCACGGGAAAAAAACGCTCGAGGACTACAAGGGTAAATGGCTGGTCCTGTTCTCGCACCCGGCGGACTTCACACCGGTATGCACAACAGAATTCATGGCGTTCGCCAAACGCCACGCTGACTTCCAGGCCATCAACACGGAATTGCTGGGCCTGTCCATCGACAGCCATTTTTCACACCTGGCCTGGATACGTAATATCAAGGAAAAATTCGACGTGGACATCCCGTTCCCGATCATCGCCGACCTGGACATGAAAGTAGCCCGCAGCTACGGCATGATCCACCCGGGCGCAGCGGATACGTCCGCAGTACGTGCCACCTTCGTCGTCGATGACAAGGGGGTACTGCGCGCCATGGTCTACTACCCCATGACCAATGGCCGTTCCATCGATGAGATCCTGCGCCTGGTGACCGCCCTGCAGACGTCGGATGCGAATGGCGTTGCCACACCGGAGGGATGGCAGCCCGGTGACAAGGTCATTGTACCGCCACCCGCCACCGCCGACGCGGCCGAGGCGCGGGTAAAAGAAGGCTACGAGTGCGTGGACTGGTACTTCTGCAGGAAGACCCTGTAGAGTGATACCGGCACCGCGATAACAGCGCCAACAGGGAGACCAACAGCATGCCGACACCCCAAAGTGGCATCCTGCCGGAAGGCAATTCAAGCGCCTGTTTTATCATCGCGACCGTGAATGCCGGTGACGACGCGCTGCTAAAGGCTCATTCGGGCTGCAGCAAGGTGCCGGACCTGACCCGGAAAATCGCCGCGCTCGACCCCGGGGCGGGACTGGTCAGCGTGGTAGCCGTGGGCTCGGACTGCTGGAATCGGCTGTATCCCGACGAACCCCGTCCCGCTGCCTTGCGGCCGTTTCGCGCCCGCTCCGAAGGTTCAAGGCAGGCGCCTGCAACCGCAGGCGACCTGCTGTTTCATATCCGTTCAGAGCGGCGCGACCTCAACTACGTGCTGGCGCGCAGGATACTGGCGGTATTCAGCGAAAGTATTTCGATCGTCGAAGTGATCGACGGCTTCCGTTACCTGGAAAACCGCGACCTGACCGGCTTTGTCGATGGCACGGAAAACCCGGAAGGCGATGAGCGCGCGGAAGTGGCGCTGGTAGCGCAGGAAGACCCCGGATTTTCCGCTGGCAGCTACATCCACCTGCAGCGTTATATCCATAACCTGGCTGACTGGGAAGCACTGCCGGTCAAGCGGCAGGAAAGCATTATCGGTCGCACCAAAGCGGACGACGTCGAACTGGAAGACGGGGTAAAACCACCGACTGCGCATATCAGTCGTGTGGTCATTGAAGAGGATGGTAAGGAACTCGAAATCCTGCGCCACAGCATGCCATACGGAGATGTACGCGAAGCCGGCCTGCTGTTTATTGCCTACGCCCGCAGCCCGGATCACTTCGACCGTATGCTCGACAACATGATCCACACCGATGCAGATGGCCACCACGACCACCTGCTGGACTACACACACGCCGTCACCGGCTGCGCGTTCTTTGCACCTCCCATGGAGTTCCTGAAGGAAGACATGCCTCATAGCGTGTAGACCCGCCACGAACCACCTGCCGAAGGACCGACGCTGTAGAATGCTCGCTCCAGCACATACTGTCGCAAGCAATGAATAACGGGAACCTGCTGCTACCCGAAAATTTCAGGCTGAACCTCTTGCTAACCGGAAGCACTACTAATGACCAGTAGCCTGCCTTGCCACGTAATCGTTATCCCCAACATGACGCCCTGGAGTAAGCTCAGAGCCTTCCGGGAAACCGCGAGCATCAAAGTTTCGATAGATGCTGTCATGAACGAGGCAGCTCTTCTTTATAATTGGCCACACAATACGACCAAGAAAACACTGGTCTGCTATTCGGCTTTCCGTTACCGGATCATACGAAAACCCCTGCAATAGCCTGTGCAATGGGGGTATCGACCTGGCTACACCTCCCCACATACCTGCCAGAATGGTAGCCGTATGGGAACCATGATCCCGCATTACGTGAAACAACCGTTGCGACAACAGCCACTCATCCACCGCACATTTTTCACGTACGTTCAACAAGGAATCGCAATCCCGGACCAGGAAGCGAACCACATCCGGGTCGTCTGCAACAAGAAAACGCCAGAAAAGACCGTCCGCGGGGCGTTTCGGTCGCCGCATCATCACAAGCTGCGCTCCCGCTTCCCTTAACGCGGTACACGCTTGCTCCGGAACCCGATCATCACAGTAGAAACGGCATCTCCAGCCAGGGTACAGGTCTTTTGCAATGACCGCATTCCTCACGGCTCCATCGTGATATTGCTTCGTTTGGCCAAACAACGAAAAGGAAATGATGTTCTCTACAGGGTGGTCTGGATGAAATGGCGGAGCACACTCTCTCTCGATTTCAAAATCTGACGACACAGAACATGCCTGAATGTCCTTGATTTCCAGTGACCGTTCACCGTATAGCCGGGCCTTGTTTTCATCTCCTTTTTTCCAGTAGGCATCCGCCAGGCCATCCAGCAGGTTGGTATTGTTTTTCTCCCTGCCCACAACCGATTCAAGCTGTGCAATTCCTTCGTCGATCCGATTGCAACGCACCAGGCTCAAACCAAGATTCAGTGACACAGCACCAAAACCGGAATCCAGACTGTGCACCCTGGCAAAAGCGGCGGCTGCTTTATCAAAAGCACGTGCGGCGAAATACTGCACACCCAGCTGGTGGTAATCACCGGCCTGAATCCGGCCCTCACGCTCAGCCACCCTGATCAACTCTAGCTGCAGACTGATTGCCTCCACCAGACGGCCGGCTGCATGCAATTGCTCTGACCTGAGCCGCATCGTATTGACGGAAAATGAGGGAATACGGGTAGCCATTCTATGAACATTATATGGCGATAAATCTTGCGAAACAGCCGCCTGTTTAAGGCAAACTGCATCCGTTTAACCACGTGCTGGACAACATGATCCACACCGATGCAGATGGCCACCACGACCACCTGCTGGACTACACACACGCCGTCACCGGCTGCGCGTTCTTTGCACCCTCGATCGGGTTTCTGGAATAAAAAAAACCGGGCGCAGAAACCCGGCCGTATCAGGATGTAGCGGAACCTACTTCTTTTCCAGGCAGTTGTCGCCTGCGGAATGACATACCCGTACCACCACTACGACGGCGACTGCAGCCAGTATGGCCCCTGCGATAGTCAGTGCATCGATAACCATGTGTCACCTCCTGTATTAGAAAACAATAATATTGTAACTTTAGGCGGGTCAACACGCAAAAAGTTCCTGCCCATGCCCGAAAAACACGGGAATGCACACTTAATATTGCAGAATTTCAAAAGGTTAAGAAGTAGTAACTCACATGCCGAGGCCACGTCCCGGCTCATCCTCAGTATTTTATGATGAAAAAGTATTCATTGAGCAGGTATATCCCCGTAAGAATAAGGGTAATACCGGCGACCACCTCCAGCGCTTTCTGGTAGCGCGAGAACCTATGTAACGACTCCAGCCAGCCCATACTCCAGGCGCCCAGTATCACGGGCAGGCTGCGCCCCGCGGCAAAGGCCAGCAGCAGCGCAAAGCCGAAGGATACCGAACCGATCGCGGCGCTGGCGGTCAGGGTCACCAGCAGCGCCGGCGTACAGAATGGGCAGATCGCCACCGAAAAGGGGATGCCCAGCAGGAAAGCGCCCCACAGCCCGGTCACCTGCCGGGCGCGCATGGACAGCCAGGGCAGCCGCAGCCTGAGCCAGCCCGGCCAGACAAGACCGAGCACAATCAGCAACGGGCCCAGCAACAAACCCCATTCCCTGCCCATCAGACCCTGCACCCAGTCGCCGCCCAGCGCCGCGACCACCCCCAGCAGCACGTGTGTCACGATCATGCCGGCCACAAAGGCGCCGCCGAGTAACAATGCCTGGCGTTCTTCGTGCGCCCGCGTGACATAGGCCAGCACGACCGGGATCGAGGCAAACGACACCGGGTTGAAACTGAAGATGAAACCGGCGGCAAAGGCCAGGCCGACCCCGGTCAGGCTGGCCTGCTGCAGGCTGTCTTTCAGCAGGTCGGCGCTCACCTCCAGGGACGGCAGCAACAGATAGAGTGCGGCGCCCAGCAACAGGATTGCCGTCAGGTACGGACTGCCTGTCGCGGCCCGGTTCAGGAAATCACGCCTATCCGCAGGTACGCCTTTTAACGACGTCACCACCATCGGTGCCGTAAACAGGGTGGCAAACAACACACCGGCCAGTGCTGCAAACGGTGCGGAATCCAGTGTCACGGCCAGGCCGGTAACCACCATGAACAGGGGAATGGTGCAGGCCGGCAGGGTCAATCCCAGTTGCACAGCAAACGGCAGGTAACGACCACCCGGCAGCAGGCGGAAAAATTCCAGGTGCGGAACCGGCAGATAGGCAAAGCGGGAGACGATATAGAGTAGCGCCATGAGCGACAGAATGAGGCCGGGCAGCCAGGGCCCCCATTCGGGCGACGGCAGCAACAGTGTGGCGCCGACCAGCAGGATGACCGACAGGCTGCTGCGCGCCAGCCAGACGGTGAACAGTCCCTGGCAACAGCGGACGCGCGACAGGGTGTGCGAACGCGCAGCAAACAGAGTATGGGTCGCGATCGTGCAGGGTTCGAAGAAGGCCAGCCCGCCCAGCAGGATGGCGGCAAGGATCAGCGTCACGGTCATGCCTGCTTTTTCTCCAGCCGCTCCTGCAGGGCCTGGCGCAATTTCTTTTCGGACGGCAGGGCGGTAAACACCAGTCGTCCGTCAATGGCGATGGCCGGTGTTGCCAGCACACCGAGTTCAACGGCATAGTCCAGTTCGTCCAGTATATTCACTTCACGCCAGCGGATATCGGCGGCTGTCCATGCGTCGGCGATGCCCTTTAACACCTCCCGGGCACGCCCGCATTTGCCGCAACCGGGCGCTGTAAACACTTCAACCTGTATGTTCGTCATGGCGCAGTACCTCAAAAATGAAAGCGCGTACTCAGAATAAACCGTGTGTCTTCGGGTCCGTTGAGGTCCTGTACCGCAGCACCTTCCAGCACCCAGCGCTTGTGTATGGACTGCAGCCCGACGGTTGCCTGGTGCACCATGTCATCACCCCGTTCCCAGCGACCACCCAGTTCCAGATCCAGATCCCATTCACCACCAATGCCCCAGTCCGCATACTCGGCAGGGCTGAGGCGATACTGCCAGGCAATGTCATACCGCGCCCGGTCTTTGGCATCCTCCAGCCCTTCGACCCACAATCCATCCAGGTCCCACTCATAGCGATGCCGGAAAAAAGTGGCCACGGCCCCGGTCTGCAGGGCCGGGTCGCGATCACGATCGGTCGGCACAATCACGCCACCCAGCAAACCCAGGCGGCTGGTGCCCTGCATCGTATCGGACTGCCAGGCGGTGTAGCGGTACAGGGTATTCAGGTCACCCAGCCGGCGACCCTTGCCTGCGGAAAAAAACCGGTAGGGCAAACCCAGAAACAGCGTCTGCCGCGCACCTACACCGTAGGCCAGGCTGGTGGTCAGCGCGTTGCGGCTTTTATCCTGGTTGCGCTCACCGAACAGACGTAACACGGTACCGCCCTCTTCCAGCGGCAGCGCGACAAACGAACGGATGCCCATGGCGCGGGCCTCGAACACGGCAAACAGCATGAGCCATACCCCGACCATGGTCGATCTTCTGATCAAGGGGCAACCCGGGCGGATTCAACCGTTACTTTCCCGGGCGTAAACCCGGCGTCGGTAATCGCCTCGCGTATGGCATCAAGGTCCGCCTGCTTACCGGGTTCCATGCGGATGCGTGCCTTTTTGTTTTTCAGGCTCACCTCGGCCGACGCCACACCCGGAAGCCCGTTGAGCTTTTTCTCTGTCCCGTATACACAGAACGGACAGGTCATTCCCGTCACTTCGATTTCGACATACTGTGGCGTTTCCGCCCGGGCGAGTGAAACGAACAGCAGCAGACCGATCAAACTCGCAATTACCTGCTTCATGAAACATACCTCCTGTTAAACATAATCCGGACTCGCTCTCCCACCATGCCCGCTACGATTGCCTAACCCGCATTTCTCACCGACTTCCTGCTGCGGCGGCGTCATGCCGCGCGCTAAGCGCCGTTCACTCGGTCGGGCTGCTCGACATCGTGTCGACTATGCCTGCGCGGCCCTCGGTCGCGAACGCCGCTTATCACACGACCTGCCACCGCCTCGCTACGGAACCCGGTGAGAAATGCGGGCTAAACCCGACAGGCTCCTAGCCAGATACGCACTGGCAGCGCCAGGTAAGCCACCGAAAAACCGATCAACCAGAGGAAGACCGACAACCCGTATAAACGCCTGTTCCAGACCTGTGAACGCGCACACAGTGCACCCGGCCCCGGCTCCACCGGGCAACGGCGCCCGGCCCGGTACAGCAACCAGCCGGATAACAGCAACAGCGCGCCGGACAGTACAAACACCCACACCTTGTGCTCGCTGAGCGTAACCAGCACCGGAAAACTGCTGGTAAACGCCGCGACCGTAGCACCCAGCCCCAGCGTCACCAGGGTGGCAGGCAGTGCGCAGCAGATCAGCGTGCCGCCTGAAGCAAACAGCGTCAGCCAGGCAAGACCCCCTGTGCGCTTCAATAGCGGATCATCACTCACTGCTGGATACCTCTTTCCCTCGTGCCGGGTATGACAGTCTGGAGCCAACTCCAGGTTCCCGGACACATCAAAAATTCAGCCAGTGCGTACATCCTACGACCTGGAGTTGACTCCAGGTCAAGCATGGATTCACCCCGCCGGAAAAAAAACCGGAATCCCTTGACTCCGTACCATGGTACGGCGCCTAGACTACCCTTGAAGTACAGTTTTTGTACTCCACGGTGACACGAAATGCAGGGGAATCACTGCGTATGACCCATCCAGACACCATCACCGGAAAACCCGCTCCGGAACCGGCTTCGCTTCCTTGCCGGGTCTCTCGGCGGTAGCAGGGATGCTGCCATCGAGCCTGCAGGAACGTATTTAGCGCGCGTCTGTAAACCAACCGACCGGCCAACAGCGCACTCACTGAAAAACGACGTAATGACAATGAAAGGAACACACGCATGCATCATGTACTGACCCTGCTTGCCCGGATCGGCGACAAATCCGGGGCACTGGGCGCCGTGGTTTCCACCATGGGCTGCGCCATGTGTTTTCCGGCACTGGCCAGCATCGGCGCTGCGCTCGGACTTGGATTCCTGAGCCAGTGGGAAGGACTGCTCCTCAACACACTGCTGCCGGCGTTTGCCTGGATTGCCCTCGTGGCCAATGCCCTGGGCTGGCTGAGTCACCGCCAGTGGCAGCGCAGCCTGTTGGGTATTACCGGTCCTGTCATTGTGCTGCTCAGCCTCTACCCCTGGTTCCCGTACGGCTGGAGCACCTGGTCCCTGTACGGCGGACTGGTACTGATGCTGGTCGTGGCCGCCTGGGACCTGTTCTCACCGGCCCACAAACGCTGCACACCGGAAAGCTGTGCACCTGCCCCGAACGACACGGATACAGAATCCGCCTGACCGGGATCCTGGACTGATGCCTACCCTCACCCTGCAGATTACCGGCATGACCTGCGAGCACTGTGCGCAGAGCGCCCAGGATGCCCTCAATGCGCTGCAAGGCGTACGCGCCTCGGTTTCCTTTGCCGCGGGCCAGGCCCGGGTTGAAACCGATGCTTCGGTCGACAACACACAGCTGCTCGAAGCCGTCGCATCACGGGGCTACCACGCCATCCTGCCGGACGACGATCAGGCCGGGACCGGCAACGACCCTGCCGCCCTGCACATCGCCATTGTCGGCAGCGGTTCCGGCGCTTTTGCAGCGGCCATCAAAGCCGTGGAACGCGGGGCGCGGGTGACCCTTATCGAGGGCGCAAAACTCATCGGCGGCACTTGTGTGAACGTTGGCTGCGTGCCTTCCAAGATCATGATTCGCGGCGCACAGATTACGCACCTCCAGGGGCATCACCGCTTCGAGGGCATCCCGCTGACTGTACCGGCAATCGACCGGCGTGCGATGCTGCAACAGCAGCAGCAGATGGTCGAACAACTGCGCCACGCCAAGTATGAAAGCATCCTGGAATCCAGCGCCGGCATCCGTTTGCTACGGGGCATGGCACGTTTCCGTACTGCCACTACCCTGATCGTCACCGCCGCGGACGGCCGTGAACAGGAAGTAACCGCCGACCGCATTCTGCTGGCCGTCGGCGCCCGACCGGCCATCCCCGTGATCGAAGGTCTGGCCGATACACCCTACTGGACCTCAACCGAAGCCCTGGTTGCCGAAACCATCCCGGCGCACCTGGCGATACTGGGTGGTTCCGTGGTTGCGCTGGAACTGGCGCAGGCGTTCCGCCGCCTGGGTTCCAACGTCACGCTCATGGCGCGTAGCACCCTGCTGTCCAGGGAAGATCCCGACCTGGGTGCCGGCCTGAAATCAGCACTGGAGGACGAAGGCATCAACGTGCATCTGCACACCGTGCCCGAGACCATCCGGCATGATGGCAAGCGCTTTACGCTCCGTAACGGTGACATCCGTATCGACTGTGACCGTTTGCTGGTGGCCACCGGGCGTCGTTCCAACGCAGACACACTGGCGCTCGAAAATGCCGGTGTTGCAACCGATGAAAGCGGCAACATCATCGTGGACGACCACATGCGCACCAGCGTGGAAAGCATCTATGCAGCGGGCGATTGCACCAGTCAACCACAGTACGTCTACGTGGCCGCCGCTGCCGGCACCCGCGCCGCACGCAATATGACCGGTGACGATGTCGCTATCGACCTGTCTGCCATGCCTGCAGTGGTGTTCACTGACCCGCAGGTGGCAACCGTTGGCCTGAGCGAACGGCAGGCCGGCGCACAGGGACTGGTGGTGGAAAGCCGCACGCTGGGTCTCGAAAATGTACCCCGCGCCCTGGCCAACATGGACCACCGCGGTTTTATCAAGCTGGTGGCCGAAAAGGAAACCGGCCGCATCGTGGGTTGCCAGGTACTGGCGCATGAGGGTGGCGAGATCATACAGACCGCCGCGCTGGCAATCCGCAAGCGGATGAATATCCAGGACCTGGCCGACCAGCTGTTCCCCTATTTGACTATGGTCGAGGGACTGAAACTCTGCGCCCAGACCTTCAGCAAGGATGTTAAACAGCTGTCCTGCTGTGCAGGCTGAACCGGGAACGGGCAACCGGTCATAACCCCGGCATGACCGGCTGCCCCCCCGCTAAACTGCGTCGGTGCTACTCCACCACCATCCAGTTCACCATCATGGCGTGATCCTCGTGTTCGAGGATATGACAGTGCATCATGTAGGAAGTAGACACATCGGCCGGATCACTCACGTAGTCGTCAAAACGACCGATTACCCGTACCGAACCTCCCGGCGGTAACTGGAAGGTATCCTTCCACCCCGCCCACTGCGGTGGTGGTGGTGCGCCGTTGATATCCAGGATCTGGTATTCCAGGTCGTGCAGGTGGATGGGATGGAACATGCCGGTCCGGTTAACCAGCTCCCAGATTTCCGTATCACCCAGCTTGACCATCGCCCCGACGTATTCCGGATCGTACGGCCGCCGGTTGATCGTCCACGGGGTATTACCGCGTCCTGCACGTTCGAAGGTCCAGCGCCGTGTAGTCGTCGCATCCGCCGGGTTCAGGCGCTCCATGGGCCGCAGGGTGGAAGGCACCACACTGTCATCGATGGTCTCCGTGGCTACGTCAAAGCGGATGATGTCGAAGGTATTGCCACCACCGCCTCCGCCGCCCATGCCACCGCCGCCGCCCATGCCGCCACCGGTGTTGTTCATGGTGACCGACTGCCCGATCGGCACACCGGAAAAATCGATAATAAAATCGACCCGTTCCGCAGGCGCCACATTCAGTGTGTTGAGTGTTACCGGTGCTTCCAGCAGGCCGCCATCCGAACCGATCACGATGAATGACGCTCCGTTGCTCAGCGTGAAATTATAGAAACGTGCATTGGAACCATTCAACAGGCGGAAGCGGTACTTGCGGTTACCGACCTCGAAACGCGGGTACGGGGTACCGTTGACCAGAATGGTATCGCCGAACTCTCCCATACCCTGGAACCGGTCGTTATAGATCAGCGAACCATCCGCCGCAAAGGTACGGTCCTGTACCACCAGCGGTACTTCATACGCGCCGCTCGGCAGTCCCAGTGAACGTTCCAGATCGTCTTCAATGAGATAGAAGCCCGCCAGGCCCGCATACACCTGGTCGCCGGTCAGGTCCATGGTGTGGTCGTGGTACCAGAGCGTCGCCGGCAACTGCAGGTTACTGTAATCGTAGTCCTTGGATTCACCCGGGTTGAGCAGATCGATGGGGTGACCGTCGTAACGGGGGTCCATGTGCCCGCCGTGCAGGTGGGTAGTGGTCTGTGTATTCAGGGTGTTGTTGGTCTGACGCACAATGGTTCGCCGGTTGGCATCCACGCGAATCGTCGGCCCGGGAGTCATACCGTTATAACCCAGTATGTCGGTCGTCGTCCCCGGAATAATGGAGACCGATGCATTCTGCTGCGAGATCTCATACAGATCATACGCGGCTGTTGACGCAATCGGTGCAAGTTCCGGCGGTATATTCAATGGCAACTCGAAAACCGGAACGGTTGTCCCGCCACCGCCACCGCCACCGCCACCGCCACCGCCACCGCCTCCGGCACCACCTCCGCCTCCACCGCCCATGCGCCGTGCAATACCGGTTTGTGGTAACAACAACGCGCCGGCACCGGCACCGACCCCCTTGATGAATTTACGTCTGCTTATTGCCGAGTGTAGTTTGCTCATACGTCCTCACTGGTTCAGTTGATTGTGCGAAAAAAAACATTGCGTTTACCAGTGTCTTTAATGCGCGCGAATGAATCAGTACCTTTGTATACAAATTCATCCAGCAAGAAGACCTGAACCGGCACCCCTGATGACTGGTCACGCAGCCGGCGGTCTACGGGAGCTGAACCGCGTCGTGCTGCGGGAACTACACCGCAACCGCCGGTAACGGATGCCACCCGGCACGCTACACACCTGTCCGGCCCCCGGATATAAACCACATCCTGTTGAAAACAGGTTGTATTTTCCCCATCAGCAGTTGCAAGACGCCGGCAGGCAAAATGTCGTCGATCCGCGCCCGATCAGTACTTGAGGAAACCACTAATATGCATTAGGGTATATACCTATAACAATCACCAGGCTGACATTTTCCGGTTTGCAGCAGTCGTTTCGCTGGTGTCAGCTGACGGTATGGAGGAGCAGACAGTATGGAAACCCAGGCAGTACAGCCGGAATGGCTGCAGCAGTACCCGCAACTGGCGTCGCTGGATGACCCGGCATGGCTGGCCACGCTGAATAAAATGGAAATACTGAGCCTGCCACCCGGCAGCGTAGTATTCCGGCCAGGCGACCCGTGTGCCAACCTGTTATTCCTGATCGATGGTCACGTACGGGTATTCATGCACGGCGAAAACGGTCGCGAGATGGCTATCTCGCATCTGTCGGGTGGCGAGCTGTGCGTATTCACGCTCACCACCCTGTTGCAGGGCAGAAACTATTCAGCCACTGCCCTTACCGAGACCAGGGCGCGCGCAGCCCGCCTGCCCGCAGCCGAATTCCGGGAAGCCTTTGCCCGCTCCAGGGGCTTCCAGGACTATGTCCTTTCCGAACTGGCCAGGCGACAACAGCATACACTGCTGCTGTTGCAGGAGGTTGCCTTTGAACGCCTGGAAACCCGGCTGGCCGGGTTCCTGATGCGTCAGGCCAGCAGGGATCAGCAGGCAGCGGTCCGCATGACGCACCAGCAAATCGCCTGTGAGCTGGGTACCACCCGGGAAATGATCAGCCGCCTGCTGAAGGACATGGAGCAACGCGGCTGCGTGCGCCTGAGACGCAAGCGCATCGACGTACTGGATGCGCAGCGAGTGCCACAACCCGGGTTCGCAGCAACTCCAATACGTAACCTTTGATACACAGAAACGGCTCCTGAACTTTCCAACTGAACCTTTCCATTTCCAACGGTCAAAGCTGCGAAGCGTCTGTACATAGGACGGAACCCATTCGGAACATGACGGAAGGTTGGCGCAAAGACCGATATGGCGTGTTCGTAAAACGAATCCGCAGTCTGCCCGGCCGGCTGCTGCTTTCACTGCTGGCGATTCACCTGGTACTGGTACCGTTGCTGGTGGTCTTTGTGTTCCGGATGGCGGAACAGAACTACCAGGACCGTTTCATCGACCAGTCCCGCAGCGATGCGCAATGGGTACAGACGCGACTGGAATCAAGCTCCATCGACGCCCGGAATGTGCAGGCCCTGCTGGACGACCTGGTGCTGAACCCGTTCCGCCAGTCGGTGCAGCTGTTCGATGCCGACGGCATCCGCATTGCCGGTGCCGGCTCGCTGCTGGATGTGTCGGTGCGTGAGCTGCCCGAAGATTATGGCTTTGGACAGCACGGGGATGGGCTGTACTGGATCGTGCAACCGCTGCGTGATAACACGGATCGCTCGCTGCATACACTGCGGGTTGCCTACGATGAAGCCCCCGTTTCAAAAGACATCAGCCGGCTGTATTCCCGCAGCATGCAGCTGGCTGCCGGTTACCTGCTGCTGGTGGTTGCCGCCGTCGCTGTCTTCGGCAACTACCTGTCACGCGCCCTGCGCCAGATAGGATCGGCAGCCCACCGCATTGCCACCGGTCACATCCACGACCGCTTCCGGCCATCCGGCAGCGCCACAGAAATCGTTGAACTGGCCGCAGACCTGGAACACATGCGCGCCGATCTGGTCAAGCGTGGCCAGCTGCTGGAAGAACAGCGCCTGTACCTGCGCATGCTGCTCGATCATATTGCCGAAGGCGTGGTGACCTTCGACTTCGACGGCCGCATCGAAACCTGCAATCCGGCCGCGCTGGACATTTTCGGCTACCGCCCGGAACAGGCCGGTGAACTGATGATCAGTGACTGGCTGCCGGGCCTGCGCATGCCACCCACGACCGATGGCGACTATCCCGCCCAGCAACACCTGGGGCAACGCCGGGACGGCAGCTTTATTACGGTTGAGCTCACCTTCAGCATGACCACGCACCAGGACAGGCAGGGCTACCTGGCCCTGATCCGGGATATCAGCGAACGCAAACGTATCGAGGATGAACACCGGAAAAACAGTGAAGAACTCGCCCACGCGCGTCGCCTCAGCAGCCTGGGTGAAATGGCGGCCAGCCTGGCACACGAAATCAATCAGCCACTGGCCGCTATCAATCTGTACATACAGGGTGGCCTGCGTCGCCTTACCGGCACCCCTGACAAGCTCAGTGACATACGGCAGGCACTGGAGAATGCCAGCCAGCAGGCGCAGCGTGCCGGCGACATTATCGAACGGATACGCGGGTACGTAAAAAAGACCCCGTTGCGGGTCGTGCCTACCGATATCAACCAGCTGATCCGCAAGGTCGCTCACCTGGTGGAGACCGAAACCATTGGCAGCGTCACCGGCATCCAGTTCGAATTATCCGGACACCTGCCGCCGGTGGCGCTGGATCCCGTGCAAATACAACAGGTTCTGGTCAACCTGATCAGCAACGGCATCGAAGCCATGAAAACGACGCCGGCGCCCGAACGATTGCTGACCATCCGCACCGGCTGTGACGCGCAACACGTGAGTCTCGCCGTGGAGGACCGGGGACGTGGCATTAGCGCTGATATCGCCGACCGGCTTTTCGAGCCCTTTGTCAGTGGTCGCCGCGATGGTATCGGCCTGGGGCTGGCCATCAGTCGCTCGATTGCGGAAAAACACGGCGGCAGTCTTGACTTCAAAGCGCGCGCCGGCGGTGGTACTGTGTTCCTTGTCACATTACCCCTACCGGGCACACAACAGGCGCCATGAAAGACACCCACATCACCGCCAGCCCAGCGGCGCAAACACCCTGTCCCAGGGCCGGCAGGATTTATATAGAACCCACTATCCGCACCATTGCCGGTGGCATCATCGTCACGCTGGGCACGCTGATGTATTTTGTCGAACAGCATTCGCTCATCCTGTATTTCGTCCTGTTGTTTGTCGGCATCAACCTGTTCCAGTCCGGCCTCAGCGGTTTCTGCCTGATGGAGAAAATGCTGAAGCTCGCCGGCCTGACCAGCGAGCTGGACGAGATACGCTCCCTGAGCAACAGAATACAACTCATCTCCAACCGGCAGGCGGCCTACCTCGACACGCTCAACCTGCTCAATGAAGCGGTGATGGAACTGTCTCCCGAAGGACGCATACTGGCTATTTCGGATGGCTGGCTGCGCCTCAGCGGGGAGACCGATCACGACCATTCCTTCAACCGGCCACTCACCGACTACCTGGCGGACAGTGACCATGAACGGCTGACCGGCCTGCTCGATACACTGAACCGGAAGAGCGGGAACACCCGGCAGGCCAAGTTCCGCCTGGTAACCCGCGACGGGGAGATCAAATGGGTAAGCGGCAACTTCATGCTCGTCAGCCAGGATGGCCAAAGTTCCATAAAAGGCGTGCTTACCGATATCAGTGAAAGCAAACGACTGGAAGAGGAACGGCGCACCTTTCACCAGGAGCTGACCCATGCGCGTCGCCTGAGCAACCTGGGCGAAATGGCGGCCGGACTGGCGCATGAACTCAACCAGCCGCTGGCCGCTGTCAACCTGTATATACAGGGTTGCCTGCAACGCCTGGATACCCCCCCGGAGAACCCGGAACAGCTCAGGAATGCCATGCAGGCGGCCGGGCAGCAGGCCAAGCGCGCCGGCGATATCATCAAGCAGATCCGGAGTTTTGTACGCAAACGACCGTTCAGTCGCCTGGACACCGATATCAACGAGCTGATCAGGGACTCCCTGCAGCTGCTCGACAGCGAACCGGCCCGCCAGGATATCCACTTCTGCCTTGAATTCGACGACCGGATCCCGCCGATCCCGCTGGACCGCCTGCAGATCCAGCAGGTACTGATCAACCTGATCAGTAATGCAGCCGACGCCATGGAGGGTATGCAACAGGACCGGCGCATCACCCTGCGCACGCGTTCCTCCACGGGCGACGTGCTGGTCGAAATAGAAGATCGCGGCAAGGGCATACCGGAGGAAATTACCGACCAGCTGTTCGAACCCTTTGTCACGGGCCGCAAGGACGGGCTGGGTCTGGGACTGGCCATCAGCCGGTCTATTATCGAGGAACACGGCGGCACACTGAGGTACAGCAGCTTGCCGAATGGCGGCAGTTGCTTTAGTTTCAGATTACCCGTGGAGAACGGAGACGGCGAAAATAATGACTGAAGCGGCCACCGTATTCATTGTCGATGACGACCCCGCTGTTCGTGACTCCCTGCGCTGGCTGATCGAAAGCCTGCAGCACCCGGTCGAAGTATTCGAATCGGCACAGGACTTCCTCGACAGCCATACCCGCAACCAGCCGGGCTGCCTGGTGCTGGATGTCCGCCTGCCCGGCATGAGCGGTCTGCAGCTGCAGGGCAAGCTCCTGGAAGAAGGCATCGACCTGCCCATCATCATTATCACCGGTCACGGGGACATTCCCATGGCGGTACGCGCGCTGCAGGCCGGCGCCCTGCACTTCCTGGAAAAGCCGTTCCGCGACCAGGAGATCCTGGACTGTGTCCAGGAAGCCCTGGAACTCTCCAGTAACCGCTTTGCATCCCGCCTGCACAAAAAACAGATCATGAACCGCATTGAAACCCTGACGCCGCGCGAGTACCAGGTCATGAAGGATATCGTCGCCGGGCATACCAACCGGAGCATCGGCGAAAAACACGACATCAGCACCAAGACCGTCGAGATACACCGCACCCGGGTCATGCATAAAATGGAAGCCGGCACCCTGCCCGACCTGGTGAAAATGGTGCTTGCCGTCGACCCCGAAAGCTGAACGGCATGGCAGGCCGGAACCACACGGATCCGGCCTGCCTTCCGATCACTGACTGAACCGTATCAGTCTTCCCCTGCAGCCGGCGTTTCGATGACCTGGCCGCGAACCTCCCCGGCCGGGAAGTTAGCAGTGTGCACGTTGACATAGATCCTGTGCTGCCTGACTGCTTCAAGCAGGGATGCAATATTGTTGATCGCCATACCACAGGCCGGATTGGTCGCGTCGATCGGACGAATATCGTCGTTGCTGATCGTGATATTCCTGCCCACCATCACGTTGACCGCGGGCATGCCGTTGGCGCCTGACAGGGCACAATGCATATGTATGGCCGTTACATCCGCCGACAGGCCATTGACCTTCAGCGTGTAGGTCGCACTGTCCAGCGCCGCGGGAAAGTCTATGCTGAAAGTACCGGAACCATCGCTCATTACCGCCGGAACGTTCTGGGCACCACTCAGTGTGGCAGCAAATGAATAGGCCGGTGCAGGCGGTTTGCCACCACTTCCCATACCACCACGCATACCACCGGCATGTGCGGACGTAACCAAGACCAGTGCTGCAAGTGCACCGCTTACTGTCAGTATTTTCATTGTACCCCTCCTTTGAGATTTATAAATGCAGCCAAAGTAACGGCTGCTCGCCCCGTGGAAACTGAACAGGCTCAGCCACGGGGAGCGCATAGTGGAACACGCATCCACCCGGAGCGTCTGTAGCTAACGATGCAAAATGCAAACCCTGTCAGGAAGCGGGCCTACACCGGGAAAGAACAGCAACAAGGTGCAGCCGGTCATGGATCGCGATGGGAACACACGCTGCCGGCCGTCATACCAGTGTACGGAAAGATACATACCATGCTGTCTACCTGTGATAATAATAGTGGCGGAACCAGCACTTCACTGGTTTCTTCATTGAGTTCTTCTGTTCCGTTCACGACGGCCTGACAGACGCATTCACCAGGGGATGTGCCGGATAGCTGCAACTTTAATTATTTCATGGAAAAAGCTGCGCATTTCTTCCGACGATTCCTTTATCTATCCGGCCTGTTTACAGCGCTGGCACCGGTATTTTGTGTTGCACAATCCAGTCAACAGCTCCTTGTGCTCCCGGAACTCAGGTACCTGCGCCAGGAGCCGGACGCGAGCGGAAAAAACGACAGCGACTACCGCGCAAGCCTCGACCTGCTGTACGCGCTGGACATCGACCAGTACCGGTTTTTTGCCGAATTCATTGCCACCGACGAGAAAAGCGAGCTGGCACGTCTTCACCTGGGCTATAAAACCCGCGCAGGCACAACCCTCTGGCTTGGCCGTTTCCAGCTGAACCAGGGATACTGGAACAAAACCTTCCACTTCCGTAACTATATCCAGACCTCCATCCAGCCGCCCGGTATCGCCGCCTACGAGCGTGAAAACGGTGCACTGCCGGTCCACTTCTCCGGCTTCGATATCCGTCACCAGTGGGCGCTGAATCCTGACGCAACACTGCAACTGGAAGCCGGGTTCGGCGCGGGCACCCGGCTGGAAGGCAGACGACTTGACAGCTTCGACCTGCTCGACCCTGATGGTGGCCGCAAACCCTCAACCAGTGTGCGACTGAGCTACCTGCCGGAGCAGGATACCGATACCGAGTTCGGCATATTCTATGTCGATAACCGTATGCCGATGCGTCGCCTGCAGTTTATACAAAACAAACAAAGGGTCACCGGTGGCTACGCCAATATCCGTTTCGGTGCACTGCGAAGCTACGGTGCCCTGTACCGGGTAGATAATGAGTTAACGACTGTGAATGCTCGCCAGAGTGATCATTTCTACAGCGCCTGGCTGCAGGGCGACTACCACCTCCATGCACACTGGACCCCTTACCTGCGCATCGAACACAGCAACGGGGATGCCGATGATCCCTACGTGTCACTGTTCCCGGCATTTGTGCGCGACCGCAAGCTGGCCGGATTGCGCTGGGACCTCCTTGAAAACCAGGCCGTCAAATTCGAGTACGCCGACACTGACTTTCTGCGTGAAGATTCCAGCCAGTGGGCGCTCCAGTGGAGCATGATTTTCCCGTGATGCGCGCTGCCCGGTTTCTGCTTCTGCTGCTGTGCACGGCAATTTCACCGTCGGGCCATGCCATGCAATGCCCCTTGCTGGTGGTTGCCAATCGCACCGTGCCTGTCGACTCACTGTCCCGGAAAACCATCAGGCGGCTGTACCTGGGCGTACCCTACAGGACCCGGAACGGTTCCCTGCAGCCTGTCCGCAATGCAGCGGATGCCATGCTGCAGGAGGTCTTTCTGCAAAAGATCCTGTTTATGTCGAAAAACTCCTACCGCCGTGTACTGGCCAATCGACTGGTACAACGACGCGAGGCCGGACCGGCGGAATACCGGGATGTCAGCAAACTCATCAAAGGGCTACGCGCCAACCCCCTGATGATTTCCTACCTGTGGGCGTCAGACCTGCCACCGGACGGCCAGCTGAAGATACTGCTGGACGTACCATGCGAGAACGACTGAGATACCTCACCGGGAGCCTTGCCGGCCGTTTCGTCTTTGCCGCAGTGACGGTAAATCTGCTGCTGGTATCGCTGTTTTATATCGTTATCGTCAACGTGATGGTGGCCAATATCCAGGACGATTTCATCTCCACGGCACGGGTGAAAAGTGACCTGATCGCCCGCCTGCTGCCAAGTCACACGAACAAGGACAGCGCCCGGGCTGCGCTTGAGGATATCATGCTGGCCGGAGAGGTCGTCTATGCAGACTACGGCCTGACCGGTCCGCTGCTGGCACCCGGCTTGTCCGACCGGGATGTGCCGGTATTCCGCGAGGATTATCGTTTTGGCCAGCACGGCGACGCGATCTACTTTATCAGCGTCCCGTTGGGCAACCCGTCCATTGCGGACAGGTTGCGCCTTGGCTTCTCTGAACAGGGCGTCCGGCAATACATCGACCAGATCCACCGCAACGGGCTGTACCTGTCGGGACTCTACCTGCTGATGCTCATCCCCCTGTCGATACTGGCAGCGCGTTCATTGTCCC
Organism: Thiohalobacter sp.; assembly: GCA_026984515.1. Classification (GTDB taxonomy): domain Bacteria; phylum Pseudomonadota; class Gammaproteobacteria; order DSM-19610; family DSM-19610; genus Thiogranum. Next base: position 22,978 of record JALSRZ010000105.1, read on the forward strand.
GACCCATTCAGCGGCTGCGCCAGAACGCACACGCGATTGCCGGCGGCGAGGTATCGACCCGCATTCGCCAGGACACCGGCATTGTGGAACTGCAGCGGCTGGGGGCAGACCTGGAAACCATGCGCAGCACCCTGGTTGCTCGTGAAGCGCGCTATGCGGCTGTGCTGACGAATGCCGCCGAGGGCATTCTTACCCTGGACCAGGACGGGCGCATAGAGACCATCAACCTGTCCGCGCAACAGGTGCTCGAACTGTCTGCTGATGAGTCGCCTGGCATGTCGCTGGCCACCGCGCTGCGACTGGCCCCGGACCGGTTTACCGGCGCCGATGGAAAATTCCGGCTGGAAGGCCGGCAACTGCTCACTGTGCCGGCCGGAAAATCCGGTCGACCCACGGAGCTCAGTATCGCCGCCAGCTCGTTCCGGCAGAATGACCGGCAGGTCTATGTCCTGCTGATACAGGACATCACGCGGCACAAGGAATTGCAGGACCGCCTCCAGTTCATGGCCTACCATGATCTGTTGACCGAACTGCCCAACCGACAGCAGTTTGTCGAACGTCTGCACAACGCGATTGCCGGTGCCGCCCGCAAGCAATCCGGCCTGGCCGTCCTGTTTCTTGACCTGGATCACTTCAAGGTCATCAATGACAGCCTGGGACATCAATACGGTGATTTGCTGCTACAGGAGGCGGGACAGCGGCTGTACGAAAGCGTGCGGGAAACCGATGTCGTCGCTCGTATGGGCGGTGACGAATTCACTATCCTGCTGTCATCGATCGAACAGCGCAGCGACGCTGCCCGGGTAGCGGACAAAATTATCGCTGCATTTGCAAAACCTTTTGACCTGAAGCACTACGAACACTATGTTGGCGCCAGCATCGGCATCGCGATCTACCCGGAAGACAGCGAGGGCGCAGAAGAACTGGTCAAACAGGCTGACACCGCCATGTACCAGGCCAAGTCCGCCGGGCGCAACCGCTACCACTACTACAGCAAAGAGTTGCAGCGCAGTGCCATACGCCGCCTGTCGCTGGCCAACAACCTGCGGCAGGCGCTGAAAAAACGGGAATTAGCCATCCATTACCAGCCGGTCGTGGCGGTCCGCGACAACCGCCTGGTCGGCGCCGAAGCCCTGGCACGCTGGCGTCACAGCCGGCACGGCTGGATCTCACCCGGAGAATTCATCCCGGTCGCGGAAGAGACCGGCATTATCGCCGACCTGGGTATCTGGGCACTCAAACAGGTGGTAAAGGATGCTGCCGCACTGCTGGTGGAATCCCCCCTGCTGCGGCTGAGTGTCAATATCTCGGTCCACCAGCTCTACCACCGCGATTTTTTTCACCTGCTCGATGCGATTACAGCGGATCACCCGATGGTTACTGAACACCTGGTACTGGAGGTCACCGAAACCGCCGCCATGGTGGATATCGAAGGCGCTTCCCGCCGCCTGGCGCGCATCCGAGACATGGGTTTTCACATTGCCCTGGATGACTTCGGCACCGGCCATTCCTCGCTGTCCTATTTGCGCCGCCTGCCGGTCGATATCCTGAAAATCGACCGTTCTTTTATCAGTGAAATGACCGGCTCTTTCCAGGGCGCCGGCATTGTCAAAAATATCCTGGCGCTGGCGGCCAACCTGCGCCTGAAGGCCATCGCGGAAGGTGTCGAACGCCCGGAGCAACTGGATATATTGAGAGACAACGGTTGCTATGCCGTGCAGGGCTTTCTGTTCAGCCCGGCCATCCCCTTTACGGATTTCCAGACCCTGGCGAGCGAGACCGTGCATGGCGTACAACCGGCAACGGCGCGCTAGCCTGCATTTCTCACCGGGTTCCGTAGCGAGCTGGTGGCAGGTTGTGTGATAAGCAGCGTTCGCGACCGAGGGCCGCGCAGGCATAGTCGACACGATGTCGAGCAGCCCGACCGAGTGAACGCCGCTTAGCGCGCAGCATGACGCCGCTGCAGCAGGAAGTCGGTAAGAAATGCGGGCCAGGCCGGAGACAGAAAGAGCCGGTATACGCCTCTTGTTTGTACCTTTACCCACACTCTGATGCGAATAACCGGCAAAATCCCGCCGTAATGCGCGGTCGGCATCAAGTTTCTGCGCCATATGGTCGCCATGCAGAGGCACTCACCAACCGGAGGGACCTCATGCCTATCGTAAAACAGGCGCTGTTTGTTTTTACGCTATTGCTTGCCGCATCGTTTGCAGTAACACTGCCCACGCAGGCAGCGGAACGTTTCAAGCCATTTGTGCTGGCCTGGCGGGGTAATGCCGACTTTACGACCAGGCTCAACGAAGTGCATGAGTCCCTGGAAGCGGCCGGTTTCCAGGTGGTGGCTGACGTCGCACCCTACCCCAAAGACGGGTATGTCGATGAGCTGCGTATACTGGTATTCACCAGCCCGGAGTTGAAGCGCGCCGCCGCCCGCTCGGAGCACGGAGGTTTTGCGGCCGCGCAACGTGTCGCCATCACCCGCAGTGGCGATGATATCCAGGTGACCTATGTCAATCCCGTATACATGGCGCATGCCTATCGTCTGAAAGGCGATCTGTCCGACACGGCCGCGCTGTTGGCCCGGACCCTTGGCAAGCTGGAGACCTTCGGTTCCCGAAAGGGACTGAGCAAACGCCAGTTGCGCAGATACCACTACACCTTTGGCATGGAATACTTCGACGACCCATACCGGCTGGCGGAATATGCAAGCTATGCCGATGCCATCCGGCAAGTGGAAAAACACCTGGCGACCAATACAGTCGGCGTACGCCCGGTCTATCGCATTGACATTCCCGGCAAGGAAGAAACCGTGATCGGGGTTACCCGCCATGGCCAGGGGGAACGCGGTGAAAAATACGACGATTACTGGATCATGGACAATGTTGACTTTGGTGAGCTGCACACCACTGCTTACCTGCCCTACGAGATTATGATTACGGGAAAGCGGGTCATTGGCCTGCACATGCGTTTCCGCATGGCCGTACATCACCCTGACCTGAAAATGATGGGCAAGAACAGTTTCATGAACATCATGCCAAGCCCCGGCGCTGTCAGGGACGTGATGACCGTTGCAGTCGGCGGGAAGCGGCAGGAGAACAACGGGGGTTAACACGGCATCCGTGTCGACTCCTGATACAGGAAGCGAAAAGAGTTCACACAGACATGACTGCACAGACAGAAAAAAAAGCCCATCTACCCTATATCGAACCCTCTATCCGGACCATTGCCGGATTTTTTCTGACAACCATCGGGGTGCTCCTGTACCTGTATGACGAGCAGCGCCTGTTATGGCTGGGCATGCTGTTTTTTATCAGCCTGAACCTGTTCCAGTCCGGGTTTACCCGCTGGTGTCTGATGGAAATCATTCTCAAGCGCTTCGGTCTCAGGAGTGAACTGGATGAAATCCGCACCCTCAGCAGGCACCTGCGCGAGTCGGCTGCACGCCAGGCCGGGCACATGGATACCCTGAATCTGCTCAGTGAAGCGGTACTGGAACTGTCACCGGACGGGATCATACTAAGCGCTTCGGATGGATGGCGCCGGCTCTCCGGGCACAGTCCGGCAAGCGGAGCGGTAGCCCTGTCACCACTGCTCGACCATGTCATGCAGGACGATGCCCCGGTGGTAACGAACATGCTCCAGGAGATTACCGGCAGTCGGCGGCGTGTGTTGCGAATCCGTTTCCGGCTGCGGAACAGTCGCAGGGCTGAACGCTGGATCGAAGGCCGCTTTATGCTCGACCGGCATGACGCAAGCTGCATCCGCATCAAGGGCGTGCTGCGTGATGTCACCGAAACGCACCGCAAAGAACGCCGGATCCGCCGCATGGCCATGCACGATGCGCTTACCGGGCTGCCCAATCGCAGCCTGCTGCAAAACCGCATGAACCAGGCACTGGCGCACGCCAAACGACACGGATTCCACGTTGGTGTCCTGTTTATCGACCTGGACCATTTCAAACAGGTCAATGATACGCACGGACACCGGCGCGGCGACCGGCTGCTGATACACATCAGTAATCTCCTCAGTCGCAAACTGCGCGCCAGCGACACGCTGGCACGCTGGGGCGGAGATGAATTTGTGGTATTGCTGCCTGACCTGCAGGACCATAGTCGCGGCCTGCGCACCGTGGCAGAAAACCTGATGTCTGCACTCGCCGGCGAATACCCGGGCGATGCCCTGGAGTCCGTCGTTACACTGAGCATTGGCGCCGCCACTTACCCCGGGGATGCAGACAATGCGGAAGCACTGCTGTTGCTGGCGGACAAGGCCCTGTATGTCGCCAAGTCACAGGGCAGAAACAACCTCCAGGTCTATAGCGAAATACAGGAAAACAGACCCGTCTCCCGGGTATCCGACCGTCCCGTCTGTTGCGAGCACAGCACCCCTACCTGAGCCTGTCGGGCCACTGCCCCGGGGTGCGTCATACCCGGCGCGTAGTGGTACCGATTCCGTTCACCTGCGTCGCCTGATCCGCTTCAGGGAACCCCTCCCGACCGGCAAGTGTTTGGTGCGAACAGGCACAGAAAAACGCCGCGTACACCCCTTTCATTTGTACCTAAAGTTACATTAAAAACAATTAGTTAAAGCATCCCCGCCAGCGTCCGATGACACCATCCAGTGACACCCGCCGCCACCGGTTACCGCGTGGTTTTCAGGGTGTCGATCGTTGCAAACCAGCCAGTGGACAGGACAAAGGCACGCGTACGAATGACAAACAGACAAGGCTTTTACTGCAGATGGTTTTTACACGCCCTGACCATCGCTATGGTGGTCCTCGGTTCGGCCGCCAACCCGGCACAGGCCGGCCTGAACGGCAAGGTCGATCGCCTGTCAGCAAAAATCTTCCAGCGCAATTTGCAGCAGGCACAGGCTGGTGACGCGCAAGCCCAGCTGGAAGTTGCGCACCGCCTGGAAACCGGCAAAGGAACGACGGCGGATGCCGCACAGGCACTTGCCTGGTACCGGAAAGCGGCCGCACAGCATATCGGTGAGGCCCAGTACCGACTGGGCAGGATGTTCGAGACCGGTACCGGCACCCGCCAGGACCTGTCACAGGCAAGGCAGTGGTACGGGAAGGCGGCGGCGCAAAACTACCGGCCGGCGGCCGCCGCGATCACCCGACTCGAACAGGCGGAACAACGGGCAAGGCTGAAAGCTGAACAGGAAGCCCGCGCGCGCGCCGAACGCGCGGCGCGCGAAAAGGCACGTGAACAGGCGCGCCAAAAGGCACAACAACAGGCAGCGGCGCAACAAGCCCTTGCCGCACAGCGTAAAGCCCGGCAGCGGGAACAGGCCCGAATCCGTGAAGCGAAGACCGCTTCGCAGCCCGTGCACGCCAAACCATCCGCGCCGGAACGGGACGAGCCAGGCCGTGCACAGAAAGCGCAGGTGCACCCGCAGTACGATGTACAGCAATCGCTGGACCTGTTGCAGCAGGGCAACTGGCAGAGCGGTCGCGCCAATGTGGATTTTCTGCCTTCACCGCTGAGTCGCTGCATACGCCAGGGGAACCGGCTGTCGTGCTTTAGCGATGAGCGCGAGGTACTGGGCGGGCAGCACAGTATCCGCTACATGGCAAAGTCCACGATCGAAGCCGGCGATGGCGGCCTCGTCACTATCCGTTACCGCTACCAGGTCACACGACTGCGGGATGCCCGCGACGACCTGGAGGTGCACCAGGGACCCGATCACCCGATGGCGAAAACGGGGTGGCAGAGTCTGTATATGTATCGGTGTCAACTGCTCACTGAGCAAACATTGTCCTGCCGTAACGACAACGGCAGAGCGTTCAAACTGACCCGCAGCGTGGCTGCCGGTGTTGCCAACTCAGACATCGTACAGCCATGAAGTATTCCATCCGGCCGACATTTCAGTTGCCCTTCCCTGTAAGCGGAAAACACGCGATTCGGGTACTGGCCGTTGCCTGCCTGCTGGTCTCGGGGTTCGTATCCGCGGACGATCTCTGCGGCAAGCGCCCGGCCGGGGCGGTCGTAGCGCCCGGCAGCTTCGAGCAGCAGCTGCTGAGCCTGAAAACACCGGACCAGGCACAGCGGGAAATCCGTACCGGTCTGTGTTCGAAAGACAGTGTGTATGCGTTCCTGACCGGAGAACCCGCCTACCGGTACGGCCATTGTTTCATAGCGGCCGGCAGCGCCAGGAATTTCTGGAATGCAGACCACCGCCAGGCCCAGGCAATGCTGCAGCGCTTTCGCACTGATTGCATCAGTTGGGCGGAAAAGCGCTACCAGCCGCAGCTGGCCGCAATCGCTGCCGGCAACCGGGCCCGGCTACGGCGACTGCGGGCACAGGCGCTGCGCAAACAGGCAGCGCAGCAAAATGTGAATGCGGTGGCAAAAACCGTACAAGGCGCCGACCGGGTGGCACCGGCACCTCACCCGGCACCTCACCCGGCACCTCACCCGGCAGGGCAGCGGCAGGCACTGCAACAGGCACTGGAGGCGGTGCGCGGCCGGCACCATGGCAGGTTGTTGCAATGGTCGGGCGGGCCGTCCGACGAAGCTCAGGCCAGCGCGGAACTGGCGGCATGGCTGCTGGCTACAGACCTGTCAGGCCACGGCGATTCCGAACAGCCTGGCCCTGCACATTTGCAACAACACCTCAATGCACTGCTGGGCAGGCACCGTATTGCAGCGGTCTCGGCAAGCGGCAAAGCGGGAGAGTACCGGGTGCAGATCCGCGCCGGCCGGTCGGATTTCTCGATCGACGCATACGTTGAAAGCCACCAGCCGCCCGGCACCGATAGCACGCCCCGGGTACTGTTCGAACAGCACGGACAACGACTGCGACCCGTTGCCGCCGTACTGCAGACCCCCGGGCAGGTAGTGACTGCCACACGCCTGGAAGGCGGCAACCTGCCCCTGAAGGTTTTACCCGCCGGCGGCACCAGCCGCCTGCCGGCTGCCCCGACGCGTGTTCAGCTGCAACTGCGCTGCGTCCCGCACGACGGAGGCCAGGTCATGCCCCTCGCGCGCTGCCTCAAACCCGACGGCGAGATTCGCATTCTGACGCTGGAGAAAGACGAGCAATTTTCCTATCGCAAGCTGCAGCGCCGGCAGCGCCGCTACCGGGCCGGCATCAAGCCGCCCTATGTACTGCTGGTACGGACGGGCGATGGCAATCGGCGAGGAGAACTGCAACTCACCATCAGTGATGTCACCCGGGACAACAACCCGGCGCTGTTCGACAGCCGGGCCGTAGGCCGGGGCGACAGCCTGTTCGTGTACGCGGAGTAAACCAGACAGGCGCCGGTGAACCACAGGATATGCAAACAACCGCGCGCCATACGCCAACTTAACGTGATACTACCAGGGAGTACGATATGACAATCCGATACCGACTGAACGCACTGGGCGCGGCACTGGCGCTTGGCATGGCTCACAATGCCCAGGCGATTGAATTCAAATGGAGTGGTTTCCTCAACATGGTCGGAGCCAGGAGCAACGACTCCGCCCTGTATCTTCATGATGAGGGCAACATCGACGACAACGGCAGCTTCGAGGAATCCACCCTGGGACTGAATGCCATTGTCACCATCAATGAAAAACTGAGCATCGCCGCGCAGATCGCCAATGCACCGAGTGATCGCTCCATCGATTTTGACTGGGGTTATGGCACACTGAATCTCAACGGTAACTGGGCCGTCAAGGCCGGACGCGTGAAATTCCCCGGCTACCTGGTATCCGAATACGTGCGGGTCGGTTATGCCTATCCCTGGATCCGCCCTCCGGAAGTCGTGTACTCCATCAACATGGCTGCGCCCACCATGGGTCTGGACGCCTATGACGGTGGCGCACTGCGCTACCAGGGCTTCAATGACCGTTTTGACTACTCCGCGGAAATCTATGGCGGCGGGCGTTCCACGGACGTCATGGATTTCGACAAGATGTACGGCCTGGTGCTGCGCGCCAGTAATGACATCGTCAACCTGGTTACCGATGTCAACTGGTCAACCCTGAACAATCCCCCGGGACTCGCCCCGGCCACCGCCGCGGCACTGGCCGACACGGCGAACCAGGATATGTTTACCGCCAGTGCCGGCATCAATACGGACTGGAACAACCTGATCCTGTACGCTGAATACGCCTATACCCTGCTGGACTTCATCAATGCGGCCGGTCAGTCGGATGATGTTGGTATCACCGGCTGGTACACCACGGTCGGATACCGTTTCGGCAACCTGCTGCCTCACCTGACCTATCAGTCACTCGACAATGGCAATGGAGGACTGGAACAGACCAGCTGGACCGCCGGCCTGCGCTACGACCTGGGCACCGCCACGACGTTAAAACTGGAATGGCAGCGCATCGAACCGGAAGCCGCAAGGGCCGGCGCCAATGTGCCGGTCAATCTGCAGAACCAGTCCGGCCTGTTCGCCAACGGCGTCGATGTAAGCCCTTCTGACGAAGTCGATATGCTGAGTGTCGCTGTCAACTTTATCTTCTGAGGAGTCACTCATGAGCAGATCAACCGGCATGTTATGGCCTGTGGCGCTGTTCGGGCTGCTGCTTACCGGCAGCGTTCACGCCGGGCTGGCCATCATCACCCACCCGGATAACCCGGAACCGGCGCTGACACTGAACCAGGTCAAACGGATCTATCTGGCCAAAGCCAGGACCTTCCCGCAGGGCGGTACCGTGCGACGCGCGGACCAGGCACCCGATACCCCGGCGTACCGGGAATTCGTCAGCAAAGTGCTGGGGTTGCGCGAGCAACAGCTGAATGCCTACTGGTCGAAGATGACCTTTACCGGCCGCGGCGTCCGTCCCGACAACGTCGGTGACGATGCAGACGTCCGGCAATGGATACTGCAACACCGCGATGGACTGGGCTACATTGATACCGGCCAGGTAAATGAACAGGTCAAGGTTCTTCTGATCGTACCCTGAATGCGGGCGCTTGTGAAAACCACCGGACTTTTCTGTGTTGGACAAATCCGGATACGGGTTACGTCATGGATGTATGTGCGTTTTATTACACACAGAAAGCTGCAAAAGGTATCCGACCGCCGCGCTCGGCGTGGTGTCTGCCCTGCACTGCCTACAGCAGCGCTCCGCTGTGCGGATCCATCACCACGACCGCCACATTCTGCCGGTTGTGGCTGGCTTCCACGCGCAGTGTCATACCGGGAGTAACCGGCAGTGGCGGCACCAGCAACTTGACGGACTGGTACCAGTGTCTGCAGTAATGACCGGCCTGCTCCTCGCCGTCAAACACCGGGCGATTATCAATCACTGCCCCGGCATCGAGGTGTAACTGTATCCAGTAGACCAGTGCGTGACAGACGCCCGGTTCCAGGATCGGGATATCCAGGCTCACCTTCGCGGGCGTTTGCGGCCCACCGGTCAGGTCAAAACTGAACAGGGGGAACGCATCCGCCAGCAGGCGACCACCGAAACTCGCCGCCTCCAGGGCAATGCTGTCCGGGCGAAACTGATTCAGGCGCGTCAGGTCAAAACCGGCGGCCCGGTCCGCACCGCCCTCACGCCACAGGCGTTCCGACTCCACCAGGCCGGCGAACAGCACCGCCTGCCGGGGGATGACCGTAGCACCCGGCGCCAGCAGGTAGCGACAGGCATGCGTAAAGGTGTTCAGGGCACCTTCGCCGATCACCATGGTGTCGAACACCTCCGCGACCAGCACGTCAGGGCGCGTATGGCGGGGGAAGTCCGCCTCCGGATCGAGCTGCAGGGAGGATTTGTTGATTACCCGGATACGGTCCGAGCAACCGTTATCCCGGATCACTTCCCGGGCCAGCGAGGCCAGTGCCGGGTTGGCTTCGCAGGCAATGACCTGCCTGGCGCCCGCCCGCGCCGCCATCATGGACAACAGGCCGGTACCGGCGCCGATATCCAGCACCACGCTCCGCGGGGTAATGGCGCGTTCCAGCGCCGCCGCAAACTGCCGGTTACGCGCCTCATCGTTCACCATGGCAAAGTGCCAGCGATCCACCAGGCGACTGTCAAGCAACCGCAGGTTGCGCCGGCTGAAGGCGTGTCCGGGCTCACGCTCGACCGCACGCTGCAACAGCGAGCGTGCCTCGTCGAGCTGCCCCGTTCCCCACAATGCCAGTGCGTAACCGTTCAGGACATCGATATCGTCCGGTCGCAGTTGCAGTGCGTGCCGGTAACAACGCAGTGCTTCCGGGGCACGGCCGATCTGCATATTGACTTCAGCCAGGTACTGGTAGGCATCTGCCCGCGCGGGATCGGTCTCGATCGCCCGGCTGAGCTGGTGGCCCGCACCCGGCAGGTCACCCGTGGCGGCAAGACTCCGGCCCAGCAGGACAAGCGCTTCAACCGGGTCTTCACCCCCGGACAGGGCCGTCCTGCAATGCACCACCGCCTGCCAGGGATCGCCCTGCGCATGACATTGACGAGCCAGTGACAGCGCTTCTCCCGGTGGCAGGTCATCGTGCGATGCTTTCATATCCGCTTTACCTGGAATTCGACCGTCCCAGTATAACAGGCCCCGCTGTTTTCGGCCTTTAAGCCTGTGTAATAAAAGCCACAGATAAACACCGTTCAACCATGCTATAAGTTATACAACCATCGAATGGCACTAAGTTAATCTCAAAAGCCCTGTCATTACGAGGAACGCAGTGACGTGGCAATCCCTGAATGATAGAGATATCGTCATGAGATTGCCGCGCTACGCAATGACGGCTATTTTTACTTAACCTGGGAGCCTGTAGGGTTTAGGCAATCGTGGCGAGCATGGTGGGAGGGCCTGGAACCGGTACCACGCGGTCAAGACCGTCTGCCGCAGGGATGGCAGGTTCTGCGTGTCCTGACCGGGTGATACCGGTTCCATGTCCGGGTTGCCCGACCTGGCTCAAAACGTACCTGCCGTTTATGTTTCAGCCTCGTTGTTGGCAGGGTAACGGGGCAGCAGTGACAGCAACCGTTTAATAAGGAGGATAGGCCGTGGGTATCAGTGTCTGGCAATTGCTTATTGTTCTGGCCATCGTGCTGGTTTTATTTGGCGCGAAACGCATGCGCGGACTGGGTACTGACCTGGGCGCAGCCATCAAGGGGTTTAAACAGGCCGTGCGTGAAGACCGGACGGCACCCGACGAGGTGGTTCCCGCAGCGGTCAAACTCAAGGACTCTTCGCGTGTGTAAGCGGCTGAAAGACCTGCCGCACCGGCCCTGATGTTTGATATCGGATTTTTTGAAATCGCACTGGTATGCCTGGTCGCCCTGATCGTCATCGGGCCCGACCGGTTGCCCGGGCTGGCAAGAACTGCCGGTCTGTGGATTGGCAAGGGGCAGGCGATGATGCGCAGCGTCAAGGCGGACATTGACCGCGAGCTGGCCGCCGGCGCGACGCCGGCCGGGGAAGACCGGGAATCCGTCACCGACCTGTTGAGCGATGCAAAAGAACTGGCCGAGGAAGTCCGCTGCAACTTTCGCCTCGATGCCTCCGGCCAGGTAAATCATCACAAGCACTCACCGGAACATAAAAACGAAGTCGCGTCAGGCTGAAACGGGCTAG
>JALSRZ010000106.1 GCA_026984515.1 Thiohalobacter sp.
GCATGACGCCGCCGCAGCAGGAAGTCGGTGAGAAATGCGGGCTAGTCCTGGTACCAGCGTGCTTTCAGCGCCTTCCATGCCCGGCCGATTTTTTCGCCGGCGCTGTCCGGCAAACCGAGTTCCCGGGCAATCCTGCGGTTGGTCGGCCTGTGTCGAAACATGTCTGCCAGCAGCGGCTGGTAGTCGGCGTTAAACAGCGGTACACGGTATTCAATGAATGGCCGGTCATCCGTCATCACCGGGCTGTCAGCGGCGATCGCGTTCAGCCCCTCGCGGTCCAGCAGAAAATGGGCCGCCAGTTGCTCGGCAGAATGAATCCCGATTTCACGCAGGCTGCGCGCCACACCGGCCTGCCCCATCAGCGCCTGGAAATGTCCGGGCGACAGCGGTGCATCGCTCATACTGCCGAGTATCAGCGCTTCACCGCTTTCGGTCCACCACAGGCTGGCATTCGGAAAAGCCCTGATGAAGGTTGCAATCAGCATGCGGGTATCCGCGTTACGCTGGGTATGCAGGGGGATCCACTGCACCACTACACCCCGCCCGGTCAGGTGCTGCCGGGTCAAGCGGTAAAAATCCAGGCTGTACAGGTTCGCCATACCGGCCAGCACGGGCGGCGGCGGCTCCAGCGTAATCACATCGAAAACCTTGTCCGGGTTGCGCACCAGGTAATTACGCCCGTCGTCCGTCACCAGCCTGACCGCCGGGTTCAGGTAGACTTTTTCATTGACCCCGGCAAACAGCGGGCTCAGGCCGACAATCGCGCGCGACAGCTCCACCACGGTCAATTCGGTGTCCGGGTGAGTGCTGATCGCGCCGGCAGTCAGACCAACGCCCAGGCAGATAACCAGCGCCTGCCGGTTCTGCGCCTCGGACATGAACAGGGGGAGATGACCCTGCAGGCGCATATAGTGCACTGCGTATGACCCGGTACCCGAATACGACGTGCCGTTGACCAGCAGGCGTTTAAAGGACTCACCGTCGTCATGCTCCTCCGTGACCAGGATCGAACCGTAGTAATCTTCCTGGTAACTGATGATTTTTCCGGTCGAGTAGTTGGTGACCCGGTCGCGGACCAGCCCGGGCGGCAAAACGAACCAGACCAGCAGGGACAGCAGCAGCGGGACCAGGGCAACACGCCTGGCCCTGGACTTGCCGGCATCGGAGCTGACCAGGAGTACCACCGCCGCCAGCAGGTACAGGGCCGCAACCAGTGTCAGCGACCAGTACACGCCCGCCAGCGGCAGCAGCAGGAACCCGGTACAGGCCGAACCGACCACACCTCCGTAGGTGTTGACCGCGTACAGGCGCCCCATATTCTGCCCGACATAATGCCGGCTGCCGGTCATCAGGCGTGCGGCGAGCGGCAGACCGGCACCCAGCGCAACGGTCGCCGGCAACAGCGCGCCGACGGCCCACAACGCCCAGGCCTGGAAAAAGGACTGTTCCACATCCAGCCCGAACACGCCCATCACGGCGGATACGGCCGGCGGCATGACCCAGTTCAGTAGCGGCACACCGGCGAGCGTAAACAGGGCAGCCAGTGCCTGCGATATCGCCAGTGCCGAGTACAGGTCTTGCCAGCGGTCCACTCGCTTCCGCACGATGTAGCTGCCGATCGCTATCCCCGTCAGAAACAGGGCCAGCACCATTGAAAATACATAGGCAGTGGAACCGATGCCCTGGATCAGGATACGGGTCCAGAGCACTTCCAGCGAAAGACCCAGCGCACCGGATAACGCCATCACGGGCAGCACAACACGGGCGGCACCTGTCAGGACGGTGGTTTTGTTTTCCGGTGCCGTCGACGCTTCCGGCCTGATGGTCTTCGCCATTCTCCAGGCCAGCAGACCGACCAGCACAGACAGGCCGGCAGCGAGCCAGGCCGTTGCATTCAGACCGGCGTGTTCGATCAGGTAGAAACCGGAGACCAGCACACCGGCCACTGCCCCAAGGGTGTTGGCGGCATAGAGTGTGGCGATGCGGCGGCCGATGTGGCTGTCCCGCATGACGAGTCCGCGGTGCATAAAGGGAACCGTTGCACCCAACAGGCTGGTCGGTACGAGCAGCAGCGCCAGTGTGAGCAGGAAACGCGCTGCCTGCAGTGCCTGGAAATGGTCGTTAAAGAACCCGCTGAACGGTCGCAATACCAGGTCGAGCCGGTCGACAAGCGGGGTAACGATAATCGCGGTCACCCCGATGGCCACCTCGATCAGCGCATACAGGACCAGCGGATGCCTGACCCGGTCGCTGTATTTGCCGCCCAGCCAGGAACCCAGCGCCATGCCCAGAAAGTAGGCGGCCAGTACCGTAGCGACCGCAAACAGGTTAACGCCGAAGGCAATCTGCAGCTTGCGCGCCCACACGACCTGGTAGACCAGCCCGCTGATACCGGACAGCACGAACAAAGCGACAAACGCCCGGTAACGGTCCTGCCCGAATGACTTTTCCTGCACCGGCTCAGTTCACCCGCGCCACACGGTGGAGCAAGACACAAGCTCCATCAGGCCGGCGGCTCAACACCGCTTTGCTTCAGCATATACAGCACCGCGGCTTTCAGTTCCGCATCGCTGCAGTTACGGCAACCCCCGCGCGGCGGCATGAGCAGTTGCCGATACCCGTTGATGGTATGGTTCATCAGCACATCCATGCCCTGCCTGGCACGCAGGCCCCATTCTAGATCGTCACCGGGCATGGGAGCGCCCTGCGTGGTTTTGGCGTGGCAGGCCGCACACCGGTAGGCGTACACTTCGGCGCCGCTGCGCGGCGGCCCCTTATAGGGCTCCGGCGGTCGGCCGATTTCATCCCGGTAGCCCTGTGTAGCCTCCAGCGCTTTGCTTTTCTCCTTGCTTCCGCCCGCCATAACAGGGTTACCAAAGGACGCAGACAGCACCAGCAGCACGGTTATTTTAAGCAGTGTATTCATTGTCATCTTCCCTCTCTACTTGCACCAGGGTGTATCCGGATCAACGCTGTCCGGCCGCGCCAGCCCTTCCTTCACCAGGGCATCGGACAGGCTGCCCTGGTCGGTCAGTATCGGCGAGACCGCCTGTTCGTCAGCGCTGTTTTCCATGCGCATATCCTGCACGTACACCTTTTTGGCGTGCGCCAGAAAATCGCGGCTAAACTGCAGGGCCCTTGCCGCGGCCTCGCGCTCGCACGCATCCGACTGCGGAGTGTCCCGGGCCACTACAAGGTGCGGCAAGCGGATCCCCAGGGTGCGGAAAAACCCGGTCGCATCTGTATTGAAGGTTACGAACACCAGGTCAGGCTCCTCCACCCTGGCAACCGTCACTTCCCGCTTTCCCGGGTACGGCACAAAGGTCCCGGCCAATGCTGTCGCAGACAGCATACAAACCAACAGGCCTGCCGGAATACACCAGCCGGCTGTCTTTACATTTTTCCTGTTCTTCACCTCACATCCTCCGTTACTTTTCTGTAATTACCAGAAAGTTCATTCGTTAACCGACGTACCGGTTAATAACAAACCACTGACTCGCCCGGTTACACCCCTTTTACAGGAAAGCCTCTTTCCGGGGCCTCTTTCCGGTGCTATTGCGAACTGTTTTTCGCAACCCGCTTCTTCTGCCTTTCCTTGTCCACCAGGCTGTCCAGGACCTCCAGCATTTCCTCCTGGTTGTGAACAAAGTAAGGCGCCGTTTTGTAGGTGCCATTGACAATAACGGCCGGCACGCCGCGCAGGCCGAATTTGACGGTCTTCACGCGCGCTTCATTGACCGCTTCCATGACGGGATCGGAATAATATAGCTCCAGCACCTTTTCCCGCGGCACGCCGTGCCTGACGAAAAACTCAACGACGGCGTACTTGTTATAGATCTGCTTCCCCTCCTCGTGTATTTCCCTGAACATGGCCTGGTGCAACTCCTCCAGGCGTCCCAGTGCACGCGCGATATAGTAGGCACGCGCCTGTTCCGCCCAACCAGGTCCCAGGATGGCGGGCATGCGCTGGAAATCGACATACGGCCGCTTTTCCAGCCAACGCTGGATTTTCGGTTCGAGTTCCCTGCAGTGGGGGCAGGCATAGAAAAACATTTCCACCACTTCAACCCGGTCGTGCTCTTCTGTCAGCGGCTGGGGTGGACTGATGCGCTGGTACTGCGAACCCTCGTGAAATTTTTCGCTGTCCGCTGCCGCCATTGCAGCCTGAGCGCAAGCCAGCATCCACAGTAAAACCAGCCTGAATAAACGACCACGCATTATGATTCCTCCTTTACGTTTCCCGCCTTTTTTCGCATTTTGTTTCTAAACCACAGGTAATACATGGCCGGCAGCAACAACATGGACACCAGCGGCGCCGTGACCATGCCGCCCACCATGGGCGCGGCGATACGTCGCATCACTTCCGAGCCGGCACCTTCACCGAGCATCACCGGCATGAGACCGATAATGATCACGGCAGCGGTCATTGCCTTGGGACGCACCCTCAGCACAGCACCCTCGATCACTGCACTGCGCAATTCCGTTTCGGTCACCGGCCGGTTACGGTGAATCGCTTCGCGCAGGTATACCAGCATCACCACGCCAAACTCCGCCGCCACCCCGGCCAGCGCAATGAACCCGACCGCTACAGCAACCGACAGGTGATAACCCAGCATCCACAGCAACCAGACGCTGCCGACCAGCGCCAGGGGGACGGCCAGCATCACCATCAGCGCCTCGCTCAGGGTACGGAAGCTCAGGTACAGGAGAATGAGAATAATGAACAGTGTCAGGGGGACGATATACGTAAGGCGTTCGGCGGCACGCTGCAGATACTGGTACTGGCCGACCCAGTGCAGGGTATAACCCGCCGGCAAGCTGAGCTGTTCATGCAACGCTTTCCTGGCAGCCGCAACGTAGGAGCCGATATCCCGGCCGTCGGTGGTCACGTACACCCAGCCGTTGATCCGCCCGTTTTCGCTTTTTATCAGGGGCGGGCCGTCGACAACCCGTATTTCCGCCAGGTCCTGCAACTGGATCTGCGTGTCCTCGGTGACCACCAGTGGCAATTCCTTCAGTCGGGTCAGTGAGTCACGCCACTGCTGGGGATAGCGCAGGTTGACCGGGTAACGCTCGCGTCCTTCAACCGTCCAGGTGATGTCCTGACCGGCAATGGCGATATTGGCCGCTTCCTCGATCTCGGCGATACTCAGTCCGTAATGACCTGCAGCGTGGCGGTCGATTTCGACGTCGATATAGCGCGCCCCGGTCGCCCGGTCCGACAGCACGGAGCGTGTACCGGGCAGCTGTTGCAGCACCGCCTCCACCTGTTCGCCCAGGGCCTGGATTCCCGCCAGGTCCGGGCCGGCGACCTTGATACCGATGGGTGTATTGATACCCGTTGACTGCATGTCGATACGCGTGCGGATCGGCATCAACCAGGCGTTGTGCAGACTGGGCACCTGTACGCGGGACTCCAGTTCATCCCTGATCTTCTCCATCGTCATCCCGGCACGCCACTGCGCCCTGGGTTTCAGGCGAATGACGGTTTCGATCATGGTCAGCGGCGCGGGATCGGTTGCGGTTTCCGCCCGCCCCACTTTGCCGAACACCGATTCCACCTCCGGCTGGGTACGAATCAGGCGATCTGTCTGCTGCAGAAGTTCGCGCGCCTTGCCGACCGAAATGCCCGGCAAGGTGGTCGGCATATAGAGAAAATCCCCTTCATCCATTTCCGGCATGAACTCGCTGCCGAGTTGACCAAGCGGCCAGAAAAGCGTGGCGGTCATCACAGCAGCCAGAAAAATCGTCAGCCGGGGCCGCTTCAATGCCAGGCCGATCAGCGGCCGGTAGATGCGAATCAGCACACGGTTGACCGGGTTATGCTCTTCCGACCGCACGCGGCCGCGGATCAGGTACGCCACCAGTGCCGGCACCAGCGTTACCGAAAGACCGGCCGCCGCGGCCATCGCCCAGGTCTTGGTAAAGGCGAGCGGCGCGAACAGGCGTGCTTCCTGGGCTTCCAGGGTGAAGACCGGCAGAAAGCTCAGGGTAATAATCAGTAGCGAGAAAAACAGGGGCGAACCGACTTCCACGGTGGCATTCTGTATCGCCTCGATCCGGCCTATGCCCTGTTCAGAAGCCCGCTCAAGGTGTTTGTGCACATTCTCGATGATGACGATGGTGGCATCGACCATGGCACCGATAGCGATAGCGATGCCGCCCAGCGACATGATATTCGCGTTAATACCCTGCAGCCGCATGATGACAAACGCCGCCAGGATACCTACCGGCAGACTGACCAGGATGACCAGGGAGGAACGCAGGTGCAGCAGGAACAGGGCGCAGACCAGCACCACCACGATGAATTCCTCGACCAGCCTCTGGCCCAGGTTATCGATCGCCCGGGATATCAGCGCCGACCGATCATACGTCTCGACCAGCTCCACACCCTCGGGCAGGCTGTGGCGCAATTGATCCAGCTTATCCTTGACCGCCTGAATGGTGGTCAGCGCATTTTCACCGGAACGCATGACGATGATGCCGCCCACCACTTCTCCTTCCCCGTTCAGATCGGCAACCCCGCGGCGCATGGCGGGGCCGATACGGATACTGCTGACAATGTCGTCCAGCAGTACCGACGATATCGACAGGCGCCGACGGATGGTCGGCACACTGGTGACGCCGATATCCCCGGTATTCTGTACATAGCCCCTGAAGCGCACCATGTACTCGGCTTCGGCAATCTCCAGCGCCGAACCGCCGATTTCCGCGTTCGATTCTTCAATCGCGCGCTTGACGTTGCCCAGCGTCAGGTAGTAACCGCGCAGACGGTCCGGGTCGATGACCACCTGGTATTGCTTGACCATGCCACCGACCGTAGCGACTTCAGACACACCGGGCACGGTCTGCAGCTCATACTTGAGAAACCAGTCCTGCAGCGTGCGCAGTTCCGCCAGGTCATGCTTGCCGCTGCGATCCAGCAACGCATACTGGTAGATCCAGCCGACACCGGTGGCGTCCGGTCCCAGCCTGGGCCGGGCAGCGGCGGGCAGCTGGTCGCTGACCTGGCTCAGGTATTCCAGTACGCGCGAGCGCGCCCAGTACAGGTCAGTGTCATCGGAAAAGATCACGTAGACGAACGAGTCGCCGAAAAACGAATAGCCACGCACCGCGACCGCGCCGGGCACCGACAGCATGGCGGTCGACAGGGGGTAGGTGACCTGGTCCTCCACGACCTGTGGCGCCTGACCGGCATAGGTAGTGCGGATGATGACCTGGACATCGGACAAATCCGGGATAGCGTCCAGCGGGATGGTGCGAACCGCATAAACACCCCAGGCACTGAGCAGGGCCGCCGCCAGCAAAACGAGCAGGCGGTTGCGCACGGACCAGCGTATCAGTGCCGCAATCACAACCCGGCTGCCTAGGGGCGACGCTGCGCGGGTATGTAGGTGACCGGCTGGTAGCCGTTATCATCCTGTGCGGACGCGGGTTTCAACGGTGTGTGTTCATGCGCGCCCTGCAGACCCTGGCCGGCAGCGTCCGGCTGCTGCGTCCCGGCATGTGCATGATGGTGTTCCCCGGCATCACCGGAAGGCACCGTTCCCGGTGTTGCCAGGCGACGGAAACCGGCCAGCAGGTTACTCTCCGAATCGATCAGGAATTGACCCGAGGCCACCACGCGATCGCCGGCCCTGAGTCCCGAACGAATCTCGATACGTCCGCCGGCTTCCTCTCCTGCGACGACCGGCACCGGCCGGAAACGGCCCTCACCCAGCACCTGGACCACCCGGTCGCCCGCGCCCGTGCGAATCACGGTATCGGTAGGGACCATCAACACATTCCGGCGTGACTGGCCTTCGATACTGACGTGCGCAAACATACTCTGCGTCAGCCCGGCATTGTCGGTCCTGAATCGCAACCCGACTTCCAGGGAACGCGTGGTATACCCCACCGGCGGCTCCACCCGCACCACCTGCCCTTCGAACACCGTACCCGGGAGCCCGCGCACCACCATGCGTGCTTTCTGCCCTTCCTTCACCCAGTTCCACTGGCGCTCGAAGATCTCCGCGGTCACTTCGATCACCCGGTAGTTACCGCCGACGTTGAACACGGTAAACCCCGTGTGCACTTTTCCACCGGGGCGACCGCGCCGGGTATAGACAAAGCCATCTTCGAAAGCGCGCACCTCGACCGGCATTTCCGGTGCTTCACCGGCCTGCAGCCGGGCAATCTGGTCGCTGCCCAGCCCCATATCGCTGAGCTGCGGGATCATGGCGCTGGCGGTCGCGCGATCACCGGACCGGAAGGCATCCTGGAAAGCCTTTTCGTGTTCAAACAGCTCTTCAGACCGGACCGTGAACAGCAGTTCGCCCGCATCCACAAAATCGCCCTGCTGTTTGTCGGCTATGTATACCAGTTCACCCCGGATCGGCGGCGTAATGGTACGCCTCGCCATGGGATCGATACGGGTAATCTTGCCGATGGTCTCGATACTGCGCTGCATATCGCCACGAACCACTTGCGCCGTACGCACGCCAAGGTTGTGTTCGACCGCGGGGGTAATCGTTACTTCGGGAAGTCCGGCTGCCGCCTGCTGTAGTTCCGGCACTGCCTGCTCCACCAGGTCCATGCCGCAGATCGGACACCTGCCCGGGTCCTCACTGACAATCCCGGCGTGCATGGGGCACACATAGTGCGACACCCGGGCAACGTCAGAAACCGGTTCCAGCCTCGACCCATCTGCCGGGGTATCTTCAGCCGGTCGCCAGTGACCGATCAGGTAACCGGCAAACCCGGCCAGCAAGGCAGTGGTCAGCAGTATTCTGGACATTGTTATAATCCCCCGTTGGTTATGTTCACAGGCGCCGCCCGCTGTTTCCCTGGCCGGCGGCCTGTTGTCCGGGTTGCCGGTTGTCCAGCAGCTTCAGGCGGAACAGGTGTGGCCAGAATTTCCCGGTCACCAGCAGGTCCCCGGTATCCGCGTCGTAGGCAATGCCATTGGCGACCGCCGAACTGTCCGGCCGCTGCGCCAGCGGCATCAAACCGCGCAGATCGATCCAGCTGATCACCTGCCCGGAGTGCGCATCAATCCGGGCAATACAATCCGTCGGGTAGATGTTTGCGTAGATCGTGTCTTCCACGGATTCGAGCTCGTTCAGCCCCTCGACCGGGCGGCCGTGGTCCGTTACCTGCAGGCTGGCGACCTGGCGGTAATCCGGCGCCGCGTAGAACCGCAGGTGTGACGAACCGTCGCTGATAACCAGCCGGTCATGGACCACCGTGTTTCCCCAGCCTTCACCGTCAAAAGTGAAACGGCCGGTCCGACGCAGGTCCGGGGGGGTATAGAGCAGGGCCGCACCGGTTTCCCAGGTCAGCTGCACCAGTTGCCGCTCATGCACCGTCAGACCTTCACCAAACAAGGCCCGGTCCAGTCGCCGTGCACTGAGCACTCTTCCGGACTCCAGCTCCAGGCGGCGGATGCTGGAACGACCGCGCAGGCCGGTACTTTCATAGAGTTCGCCCCGGTAAAACACCAGTCCCTGGGTAAATGCATCCGGATCGTGTGGATAGCGGGCAAGGATTTCAAACTGCTGGACAGGCGCAGTATCAACATGCGGAAGGTACTCCGCAGTCGCATGGCAGGCAGATCCAGGAAGGGAGGTATGCGTTTCCTGTGCGTGGCCGGCGCCGGCGACAGGCAGCGTCGCCAGAAACAGGCCCGAAAGGTAAAACAGGCGCATGACAAACCGGTATCGACAGCCATCCGGGTCGGTCCTGCAGTACCCAATTCGATCGGTTCGGTAATTCAACACGCCATCTATTACCTGTTATTCACATCTTGTTTACATCTGTTTTCAATCCTGGCCCGGCTTCCGGGCAGCGGATCAAAAAGCCTGCGCCCTTCCAGAGGGTTCCGGAAGGGCGCAGGTAACGCTTCAGCTACTTACCGTCAATGCAACGAGTAGATTGCCACACCATGATGTAGCGGATCAAACTGGTAGAGTCTCAGCCGCCGACTGGGTTCATAGTTATAGGTAATATCCACTTTATGCATACCCGGCGTTCCATCGTCCGCAACCGGCGGTACCGGAATCAGACCCGACAGCGCTCCCGCATTCGGCCACAGATAGTTGCGACCGAAGGTAAAGAAGCAGCCGGAACCCAGTTGTGGCAAGCCGTTCACCGGGTCGGTCAGGTTACGCGGCGAGGGCTGCAGGAACTCCTCGGTTCCGCCACGGTTGATCGGGAACACGTTGTCATGCCCGGCAATGGTATTGGACGGGTTGTTAAACGGATCCTCGTCAGCCGGATGGCCGGGCGGAATGACCGGCTGCGGTCCCTGCAGGGTGGTCGGGTCGGTAAACTGGAACTGGTTCTCCCAGCCACGCGAACCGCCAAAGTCCACATTCCGGTAGAAATGCTGGAAGTGGTCGCCGTTGTAGACCGTCACCTTGAAGTTATACGGCCTGATGTTCCAGTCATGGGCACTGCCATTGGCGGTACCCTTGAAACTGCCGGGCCCCATACCGCTGCCTTCGCCCGACAAACCCTGGCGCGAACCGTAGAAGGTATTGTTGACTTGCAACAGCGTGAGCGTGGCATCCGGATCGGCTTCCACACCGGCCGGCAGTTTGGTGCGATCCCGCCAGTCGTTATAGGCTGCACGCAGTTTCTTCGCGGTTTTGGCCAGGTCGCCGTGCGGTTTCCTGTGGCCGTACTTCTTCCACTTCTTCCACTTCTTCCACTTCTTCCAGCCTCTTTTGTGCTTGCCATCGTGACTGTCGTCATCATCATCATCCAGCATGGACTTGAACAGGTTGTACATGCGTTTGGCAGGTGACAGGTCTCCGATCTGGGCAATGGCATAGGCCTTGTCATCCGGATTGTTCTCCGGGTCACAATCCACATCGTTGGCGCCACCTTCACAGAAAGCCGACCGCTCCCACTGCACGTAGTTCCAGCCATCCGGCCCGGCTTTTTTCAGGGCATTTTCGATCGCCTGAACACGTGGCGGGTGGATGCGCCAGCCCCAGTGGTAGATCAGGTTGAAGTACTTGCCCTTGCTCTGCTTGAGCTTGATGGTGTACTTCGTACCCTCGTCCAGCATCGGGAAGAAGGTCTCGTCCATGGAGGCGTGCGGAGGCCCCGTGACTTCGATCCCTTTCGGATTGATGAAACGGTTCACATACGAAATCATCGGCGAGAAGTCTTCCATGCCATTGTGCAGGATGTGGACCTTGTAGGTGATATCCCAGGGCACTTCCTGCACCGCACTGGGATCGATGAACATGGCATCCGCCTCGATATGCTGCCCCCAGTAAAAGATGTTGATATCCGCGTTACCACCCACCAGGTTGCCGTCAGCATCGTATTCCGGGATTACCGGCGTCACGTTGACCGGCCCCTTGTAATGCAGCATGGGCATACCGCTGTAGGCACGGTTGATGGGGTTGCCTTCGAGGATGTCGATACCGAACTTGATCAGTTTCTGGCTGACACGGCCATGACCCTTTTTGGCAGCCGCCTCGATTTTATCGATGATCATGTCAAGGTCATCGTCAGGGCTGCGCTTGTCGATAGACTCGGTCAACACCGGCCCGTCGTGCAGGTTATACGGGTTGCCCGGCACAGACGGCATGGTGTTGGGCATTTCCCGGTTTTCATAGTCTCTCAGGTTTTCATACACGGTCATGAGAAAGTTCGACCCCGGCGGGTTGGCAAACGGGTCTACCGCCGCGTGCTGGCCTTCCGGTGTATTGATAATCGTGGTATTACCCGATTCCGTACGCTCTGACACCCCCGCTTCGGGTTGTGCGCAGGGATGCCCGAGCCATTTGAAGACCGGGTTCGGGGAACCGGTTGCATTAGTCAGGAACGGGTCGAACCTGAATTCGCATTCCGCCCAGGCACTTCCGCCCAGGCTCACGCCGCCGGCAAACAAAGCGAGCGCAGCGGCCAGACGCGCTTTAACAAAAGGTCTTTTGTGCTTCATTGATTTTTCACCTCCTCCCCGGCGGCAACGCTGCTGTACGCGTCAGCTACAGGGGATATCGTGTAATGTGTAATCATCGGATCAGTTTCCTCTGAACGACGGGACATCAGACACTGTGCATGTCGACCAGGAACGGCAGGTGATGCTTGCCGGTCGCCAGCCTTGCCACAGGTTCCGCGATGAACAGCGGCTGCAGCTGGCTGGGCTTCTTGGTCCAGCGCCCGGTTTTTTCGTTGCCTATCCAGGTCAGTCCGTACAGGCTGCCACGTGCGTTGAAGGAGGCCAGAATCTCCCGGATGTCCTCCGGTTCGCCGGTAAAGAAACGCCAGTCGGCGCCGTGTTTCTCGGCCAGCTCCCTGAGCGCGTCCGGCGTATCCCGCCGCGGGTCGGTGGTCACGGTGTACATGTGTACGTCCTGGCCCACCTTGCCGATACGATCATTGATGATTTCGCGTACTTTGGTGAGATTGTTGAGCACCGGGTAGTAGTCTTCCCCCCGTACCGAGGTGAAGCTGACCAGCACCAGTTTGTCGGCGAGGAGATCCTCGTAAAACCAGGCTTTTTCCCCATGTTGATCCCGAATGATGACCTGCGGGAACCGGTGGGCGTTCTTGCCTCCGGTAGCTCTGTGACAGGTCTTGACAGCCGGGTTGTCTTTCACGGCATCAGGCGTGACTGCCGCGCCTGCTGCCACCGGAAGCGCGGCAGCTGCACTTGCAAGAAAGTTTCTTCTCGTGGTCTTTTTCATTGTTTAAGACTCCTTGAAAATTCCGCTGATAGGATTCCCGGACACGGTCCGGCCGGCACTAGCGATGCCATTTCCCGCCACCATGATGGCCGCCATTGTCAGGCACGATGTCCCAACGACCCATCATGGCGTTATCCTCGTGCACATTGTTGTGGCAGTGGATGGGATAACGACCGAGGAAATCGTCAAAGCGGTAGAACACACGGGCAACGTCGTTCGGACCCAGCGTGGCCACATCCTTTCTGGAACGCAGCACACCGGTGGGCGGGCGGCCATTCCATTCGAGCACCTGGAATTCCTCAAAGTGCACGTGTACCGGGTGCGCCCAGGAACTGCCGGCGTTGCGGAACGTCCATATCTCGGCGGTACCCTGTTTGGGCGACGCATCCACCTTGGTCGGGTCAAAGAAGTCGTGGTTGATGGTCCACAGCCCCATATCGTGATCGAACACCCATTCACGCTCGGCAACCACTTCGTCGAGGTTGATGTGCGGCAGCTTGCGCAGGAAATCCGGAATACGGCTGTTGTCCGGGCCTTCCAGCGGCTTGATGCGGAACTGCATGACCGGCATGCGGTTCGGGCCTTCCAGGCGACGACCGGTCGGACCCTGACCATTGACCTGCTCCATGATATTGACCATGTTGACACTGTCGCCGACGCGGTAGCGCGAAAAGTCGATAATCACGTCCTGCCGGTTGGCCGGCCCCATGACCAGGCTGGTTACGCTCACCGGCTCCTCGAGCAGGTTGCCATCACCGGCGATCACGAACATTTCCGAATTGTCCGACATGGCCAGCTCGTAGAAACGCGACGGTCCGCCGTCCACAATACGGAAGCGGTACTTGCGTGGCTCGACTTCCATGTAGGGAGAAACCTTGCGGTTGACGGTAATCAGGTCACCCAGGTGGCCATCCGTATCGAAGATGTTATAGGACGGGTTACCAAACTGGTCGAAGCGCACGTCGTGCAGGATGAAATAGTTGTCATACTTGCCGTAGGTACCCGGCAGTCGCAATGCATGCGGGTTGCGGTCGTTCTCGTCACCTGAATCCAGGTCATCGTAGAAGATCGCCATTGCGGACAGGCCGGCATACACGTTGGTCGCCGTGAAGTCGGCCATGTGATCGTGGTACCAGAGACTGGCCAGTGCCTCGCGCGGATTGTTGCGCGCATACAGCATGGCATAGTGGTAATCCCAGAATTCACCCGGACCGGCAAAATCCATGGGGAAGCCGTCACTCTCGGAAGCGGTATGCGCGTTGTGCAGGTGGGTCGTGAAATACGGCAGCCCGAAAGGAATGAGCGCGTTCTCGGTAGATGGCAGGTCATTGTAGCGGCGTATAAACACCGGCTCACCGTAGCGGGCTACCAGGGTCTCGCCGGGGGTGGCACCGTTGAACATCCATGCCAGTGACCCGAAGCCCAGGGGATTGAGCGCCGAAAGCTGCTCGTGGTAGTTCCACAGACCTTCGGTCAGCCGCTGCACGTAGTGCTTGACCGGTCGGAATTCGTCGAAGCGCTGGTGCCGGTTTGGGTCCGGCGGCGGTGTCAGACTGGCCGGATCGACCGGTGACATGGCCGGCGGTATGTACACCGGTGTGGTATAGGGTGTCACCGGCGGACTGTCCGGTTCGGTCATTGGACTGCGGATACCCTCTGGGCGACACAGTTGCGCCTGCGCCGCACGCGGGATAGCCGCTCCGCCAAATATCGCCGGTGCACTGGCTGCAGCCATGGCACCGGCTTTGAGCACGTCTCTTCTTTTCGCCATTATTCCCTCCAACTCAGAAAGAGATTGTATGAATCGGGGTTCCTGCTGCGCCGCACATGCCTCCAACCCGCTTCAGGTATCTCAAGGTATTCATTGAGAATCTCTGCCCCGAACACGTCGCGCAAACACAGCCGAACCCCTGTTTGTTATGATTTTTCATTCACATACGGAAAAATCACCCGTTTTGAGAGCGCTGTACCGCAGCCACCGGCTCCCGTTTGGTGAAGCCCTCAACCCCCAGGGGTCCACCACCATTCGTATTGTTGTGCGGGGGTTTACTTATTGTCTGTGACTTTTCATCCAAAAACCCCGAAAGAAATAATATGTGAATACCCACCCGGTTGCAAAATTTCCCCGCTGGCGCAGCAAACAGCCAATCAATGTGCTAAAACGCACATATCCAGGGCGTCTTCGATGCATTCGTTCTCCATCATTCCGGCGTATGCCGGAATCCACAGGTTTCAATGACATGGATACCGGGGGGCCGGGATCGTGGAGGCAACCAGGTATTCAACACCGAACAAACACGGACCGCGTTTCCCGCGCGACGGCGCCAGATTGCAGGCATGCCCGTGGAGAAGGATCATCCTGTAACCGGAACGGCCAGCCGCATGCTGCATGCTGCGCGGGGCCGGTCCGGCGGCGCCCCGTTATTCCTGAAAGGCCACTCCACAGCGTTCCAGGTAGATCGCGACCAGGTCCGGCCGGTCGTGTGCACACTGTTTCAGCAGCTGCAGGAACTGTTTCCGGTTCACCAGCGGCCGATCCACGGCATCGGCCTCTGCGGCGGACTCGCCGGTCTGCGGTTCCAGATAACGTTGCTGAACCCCTGCAGGCACCTTGTTGAAAAGCTTGTACAGCGGCACATCCAGCGCCCTGGCAACGCGGACGATATTGGTAATACCGCAGTTGTGTTCACCGCGTTCCAGCGAACCTATATAGGACCGGTTCAGGCCGCTCAGCTCGGCCAGCACATCCTGCGAATACCGTTTGCTTTCGCGTAGATCGCGTATCCGCACACCCAGCAACTTACGTACATCTGTAATGGCCATATCCCCCTCCAGCTTCATACCACACACAGCCAAGACCCTTCCCCTCCAGCCCGCATTTCTCACCGACTTCCTGCGGCGGCGTCATGCCGCGCGCCAGGCGGCGTTCACTCGGTCGGGCTGCTCGACATCGTGTCGACTATGCCTGCGCGGCCCTCGGTCGCGAACGCCGCTGATCACACGACCTGCCACCGCCTCGCTACGGAACCCGGGGAGAAATTCGGGCTAGCGACCAAACCAGTTCAATCCTTCCCGGGACACCAGGTGAATGACACCGCGTAACAAACGGACACACTGCTGGTGTTCGAACTCCTTCAGTATCCGGCTGACCATTTCCCGGGTAGTGCCCAGTTCGCGTGCAATCTGGGCATGGGTAATTTTCAGCGGTTCCCCGCCCGAACGTTCAAACAGCTGGCCCAGCAGGCAGGCCAGGCGAAGATCCAGGCGCTGAAAGGTCACTTCCGATACCAGCTGCACAATATCCCCCATACGTTTCGACAGTATTTTCAGCAGTGCCCGGCGGAATTCCCTGGATTCGTCAATGGCGCGGTCAAATTCCCGCCGGCTCAGGGTCAGTGCAACCAGGTCGGTCTCGGCCACCACCTCGGCCGGAAATCCTTCGTCCCATAACAGGCACTGCATACTGAGTGCACAGAGTTCTCCGGGGGTGACGCGATACAGGGTGATTTCACGACCGGCCGGCGAATGCTTGAACACACGCACTGTGCCCTGCAGCAGCCACATGAAATTCTGGCAGCGTTCCGTTTCCCTGATCAGGCGCGCACCCGCCGGGATCTGCACCTGCTGCGCGGTAGCCAGAATCACCTCCGTGATCGGACTCAACAGGTCTTCCACTTCCGGATGATCGCTCAGCAGATTCCGGTTCGTTTCAAGGATGGTATTCATTGTTTCCCCCTCCGCCCCTCGCCGGACCGGTAAAAACGGTGATCTAAGGGTTTCTACCTATCTCCAGCATACCGACTGGATCATAGCATGATCATTCTGTACGTAAGCGCACACAGACACCGGTTACGCAGACCGGGGAGGAACGAAACCGGCTGCCTGGCGCCTGCAGACCCTGTACCCGCTGGATTAAATGATTCCTGCCCAACGGCCGATAACTACGCCAGGCGCATGATTTTTAACCGGCTGTTGAAAAAGTATCTGGCGAGTGCGCGACAAGGCGAAAAGCGGCGAAAAAGCGCAGTTTACCGTTTGTAAATGAGCATTTTGAGCCGGTTTTCAATGCCGGATCGTGCCGCCAGAGGATTTTTCAACCGCCTGCTAGCCCGCATTTCTCACCGGGTTCCGTAGCGAGGCGGTGGCAGGTCGTGTGATCAGCGGCGTTCGCGACCGAGGGCCGCGCAGGCATAGTCGACACTATGTCGAGCAGCCCGACCGAGTGAACGCCGCTTAGCGCGCGGCATGACGCTGCCGCAGCAGGAAGTCGGTGAGAAATGCGGGC
>JALSRZ010000107.1 GCA_026984515.1 Thiohalobacter sp.
TCGTCAGCCAGGAACTCGGTAAGCGCAAAGTAAACCCCACCCTACCGTGCGGCATGATTGTGCCCCATGCTTTTCCATTTTCACCTGGAGGGGCGAGCGGATGGAAGAAGCACAGGGCATTGATCTGACGGCGCGTCAGCGCTACTGGCTGGAGCATATTCAGGCCTGTGAGGCCAGTGGCAAAACGACGGCCGAGTACGCGGCGGCGCATGGGCTGTCGGTAGAGGCGATGTATGCGGGCAAGCGGGTACTGATGCGAAAGGGTGCGCTGCCAGGCGCCGGTTGTGGCCGATTTCAGCGAGTCCAGATCTCTGCGGTGCAGGCGGCGAATACGTGGCGCATTCACCTGCCGAACGGGGCTGCGGTCTCCTTCTCCGGTGAGGTGGACACGGGTGTGCTGGCCAGGATACTCGCGACCGTGGTGCGTCTCCCATGATGCGGCCATCGAACGATCTGCCGGTGGTCTACCTGTGCCGGGAGGTGGTGGACTTCCGCAAGGGCATCAACGGGCTGGCGGTGCTGGTGGAAGAGGCGCTGCAACAGGACCCGTTCTCCGAGCAGCTGTTCGTGTTCTGCAACCGCCGCCGGGACAAGATCAAGATATTGTACTGGGAGCGCAGCGGCTTCTGCCTGTGGCAGAAGCGCCTGGAGAAGGCGCGCTTCCAGTGGCCGTGCAATGTGGAATCCGATGTCATCACATTGACTGGTCAGCAGCTGAACTGGCTGCTGGATGGTTACGATGTCATGCGCCTGCAACCGCATGAAAGTTTGTACTATCGCAGCGTTTTATAGCGTATTTTCCTGTCATTGTCGTATAATCCTGTCCATGTCGATTGCACTGGACCAGCTGCCGGATGATGTGGATGCCCTCAAGGCGCTGGTTGCTGAGCAGTCAAAAAAGCTCGATCATGTTGTTGCTCGCAATGATCAGCTCCAGTCCAAAGTTACCCTTCTCCAGGAGCAACTGAACCTCGCCTTGGCGCGCCGCTATGCCGCCAGCAGCGAGAAGATTTCTCCCGATCAGATCCGCCTGTTCGATGAAGCGGAAGCCGGGATGGCGACATCAGCGCCAGCAGAAGAAGAAACCGTCACTGTCCCGGCCTATACCCGCCAGAAGCGCGGGCGCAAGAAACTGCCCGAAGGGCTGCCGCGCGTGGAGGTGATCCACGAACTTACCGACGATGAACGAATCTGCCCTCACGATGGGCATGCCCTGACCGAGATCGGCGAGGTCATCTCGGAGCAGCTGGATATCGTGCCGGCCAAGATCCAGGTGATCCGCCATGTGCGCAAGCAGTATGCCTGTGCCTGTGGGCAGTGCATCAAGACGGCGGCCTTGCCGGCGCAGCCCATCCCCAAGAGCCTGGCGTCACCAGGGCTGTTGGCACATATCACCGTCTCGAAATACCAGGACGCCTTGCCCTTGCATCGCCAGGAGGCGATCCTCAAGCGCATCGGCGTGGATCTGCCCCGTGCGACCCTGGCCAACTGGATGATCCAGGCCGGGACCTTGGTCCAGCCCATCATCAACCTGCTGCGTGAGCGGCTCTTGAGCTATGACATCCTGCAGATGGATGAGACCCCAGTGCAGGTGCTCAAGGAACCGGGCAAAGCCGCCCAATCGAAATCCTACCTATGGGTGCAGCGCGGCGGGCCGCCGGATCAACGGGTGATCTTGTATGACTATGACCCCAGCCGTTCGCAGGCAGTGCCCAAGCGTCTCCTGGAAGGCTTTAGGGGTTATCTGCAAACCGATGGTTACGATGGCTACAATGCGGCCGTTGCGGTCAATGGCCTTGCGCATGTGGGCTGCATGGCCCATGCGCGGCGCCGCTTCAGCGATGCCGTCAAGGCACAGGGTCGCAAGAAGAAGGCGAGTACTGCCCATCACGGCCTGGCACTGATCCAGAAGTTGTATCGGGTGGAGAAGCAGGCCCGGACGCTGAGTGCGGAAGAGCGCCATGCGCACCGCCAGCGCCATGCCCGGCCGATCTTCGAGGCGCTGCGCAGCTGGCTGGATAAAGTCCTGCCCCAGGTACCGCCGACGAGCGCCACCGGCAAGGCGCTGCACTACCTGCACAACGAATGGGACAAGCTGGTCCGCTATCTGGAGGATGGCCGCCTGGAGATCGACAACAACGGCGCGGAGAATGCAATCCGGCCCTTTGTCATGGGCCGCAAAAATTGGCTCTTCAGCGCCTCGGTCAAGGGCGTGAAGGCCAGCGCCAACCTGTACTCGCTGATTGAGACCGCCAAGGCCAATGGACTGGAGCCTTACGCCTACCTGCGGCGCATCTTCACCGAACTCCCCCGGGCCGACACCGTGGAGGCCATCGAAACCCTCCTGCCCGGCGCGTGACAGCGCCCCGGAAGCTTCCCTGCCGCCGGGGCGCTACGGGATCCTGGCCTTCGACATCCTGTCGTGGTCCGTACGACGCTCCCTGTCACCAGGAAATGTAACCCCAACAGACAGACGCTGCAACTTCGGGAGTGCAAGGGCGGGGTTTATTTTGCGGTTACGCTTTTCCAGCAGCTTGGCGACGCGTTTGTTGATGTACTCGGAGCCATTGTCGGC
>JALSRZ010000108.1 GCA_026984515.1 Thiohalobacter sp.
AGCAGGAGTGACCAGACCGTGACGGTTGCCGGGCACCGCTTCGATTTTGCGGCCGGTGAATCCATTCACACCGAGAGTTCCTACAAGTACGACATCGATGAATTTCTGACGCTGGCCGGGCAGGCCGGTTTTGTCCCGGACCGGGTCTGGACGGATGACCGGCAGTTGTTCAGCGTACACTGCCTGCGGTGCACCCGCACGGCACGGGCGAGCGCAGGAGACGCCGGGTGAAATACCCGTTTCCCGCCGGCCGTATGCTTGTTTCCCGCAGGGGCATGGTTTATTTTTTCGGCTGACGAGCCGGTTTGGTTTAAAGAGGTTTTCGGATGCATATCGTCATCAAACGACTCAAACGCTGGCTGGTGCGGGCGGTGTCGGTATTCCTGCCGCAGAAGCAGGCCATTGCGCTGGACCGCTGGCGCCGTGGTCAGGAGGAATACCGCAAATACAAAATCTGCGATTACGTCTTTGCTTCCTACGGTAAAAGCGGCCGTACCTGGATGCGGGTCATGCTGTCGCGCTATTACCAGCAGGCCTACGCCCTGCCGGAGCGCATCCTGATGGGCTTCGACAACTTTCACAGGATCAACCCGGCGGTGCCGCGCATCTTCTTCACCCACGACAACTACCTGCGCGGCTACACTGGTAACCTGGATAGCAAGAAGGACTTTTACGACAAAAAGGTGGTGCTGCTGGTGCGCCGCCCGCAGGATGTCGCGGTTTCACAGTTCTTCCAGTGGAAATACCGCATGCGCCCCAACAAAATGGCCATGAACCGGTACCCGCCAGCCGGTTCCGATATATCGATTTACGATTTCGTGATGAACCCGGACTGCGGTGTGCCGCGCATCATCGACTTCCTGAACCTGTGGGCGCAGGAAATACCGAAGATCGAGCAGCTGTTGATGGTGCGCTACGAGGATATGCGCGCACAGCCGGAAAAGGAACTGCCGCGCATCATCCGTTTCCTGGGTATGGATCCCGACGATGAGCTGATCCGCGAGACCATCGAATTCTCGTCGGTGGAGAACCTGCGCAAACTGGAAAAGGAAAACTATTTCTGGCGCAGTGGCAGCCGCGTCAAGGCAAAGGATCCCAGCAACCCGCATTCCTACAAGGTACGGCGCGCCAAGGTGGGCGGTTACCGGGATTACTTTGACGATGAACAGGTGGCCAGGATCGATGCGCTGGTGAACGAGCGCCTGTCCGGGCTGTTCGGTTACGGGGCAACAATGTCCGACGGGCCGTCGGGCAGTGAAGCAGGCGGCAAGGTGGCTTCCGGAGGCTGAGTCGCATGGAAAAATGCGTCTTTATACACACCAATGAACGGCAATGGCTGGGAGCGCAGCTTTCCGCCTATTCGATGCGCCGCAATTCGGCGCACGCGGAGGCATTCGATATCCGTTTTATCCATGTAAAGGATTACCCGTTCCTGCAGGCCAGGGAGGGGCAGCCGTTCCTGCGCGGCGGGGTTACGCGTACCTGGCGCATGGATGACCTGCAGTCCTTTACGCCCCTGCGTTTCATGCCACCGAAACTGATGAACTACGAAGGGCGGGCGTTGCTGGTCGACCCGGATGTCTTCGCCGTGGGCGACGTGAATGAATTGCTCAGCCGCGACATGCAGGGCAAGGGGGTGATGGGGCGCCACCGCTCGGCGAACCGGAAGAAGGCGCAGTGCGTGGCGACCAGCGTAATGTTGATGGACTGCGCCCGGCTCAGGCACTGGGACTGCGAGCGGGAATTCGGGGAGCTGTTCGAGTTCACCCGGGATTACAAGGAATGGATGTGCCTGCGCCACGAATCGCCCGACAATATCGCTTACCTGGAACCGGAGTGGAACGACTTCGACCGGCTGACCCCCGATACCCGCATGCTGCACAATACCAAGCGCAGGACCCAGCCCTGGAAGACCGGCCTGCCGGTCGACTACACGCCCGCGGACAAGCTGAGAAAATACCCGCTGCTGTCCTTCCTGAACCGCCTGCGCGCGCGCCTGTTCGGCGAATATGCCTTCCTGGGCCGTTACACGGCCCACCCGGACCCGAACCAGGAACGTTTTTTCTTTGGCCTGCTGAACGAAGCGCTGGGAAAAGGGGTCATCAGTGAAACACTGCTGCGCGAAGAGATGAAACGCAACCATGTACGCCACGATGCACTGGAACTGGCGGAACGGACCCCACCCCTGACGGTACCGACAACATGAGTACATACCTGGACTTCGATGTGCTGGAGGCGATCGATACCGATTCGTTCCGCAGCCGGAAACCCTACCCCTGGGCCAACCCCGAAAAACTGATCCGGGACGAAGCGTACCAGCAGTTGCGGAATAACATGCCGGATGTTTCCCTGTTTACCAACAAGTTCGGTTACCAGCGCCGCGCCGGCCAGAAGCCGCACGATCGCTATTCGCTGGAATACAGCGAAGAGAATGCCGACGCGGTTCCGCAGCCGTGGCGCGAGTTTATCGGGGAACTGTGCAGCGAGCGCTACCGTGCCAACATCGCCCGCCTGTTCAACGCGCGTAAACCCGAGTTTCGTTTCCACTGGCACTACGCGCCCCGCGGTTGCTCGGTTTCACCACACTGTGACGCCAGGCGCGAACATGGTTCCCACCTGTTCTATTTCAATTCCGAGGAAGACTGGGACCCGGCCTGGGGCGGTGAGACCCTGGTGCTGGATGATGGCGGACGGCTGGACTGCAATTCCGCGCCGGCGTTCGAGGACTTTGACCGCGAGATTCCCTGTCGTTCCCTGGGCAACGTGAGTGCGATCCTGGAGCGCAGTGAGCGCGGCTGGCACGCGGTGCGGGAAATCAGTTGCCCGGAAGACCGGATGCGCATGATTTTCATCGTGGTCGTCAACCCGGGCACCCTGTTCTGGAAAGTCAGGGACCGGCTGATCGGCAAATCGATACAGCGGTTCTGAGCCCGGAAAAAACCTGAATGAAAAAACTGGCGTTTGGTATTGTCCGGCATGTCGTCAGGGCGGTGGTGTACGGCCTGGTCGGTGGTTTTACGGTGCTGCTGGTTGGTGCCGTGCTGTATCTCAATGGCCGACCGGACCTCAAGGTCTGGCACAGCGCCGATCTCGATGCAGAATTCACACAGGATTCGCAGGTGGACAGTTTTGCCGGCTACCTGGCGCTGGAAGATCGCCTGTTTGCGCAACTGGAAGAGCGCGTCTACGCGCGGATAGAAGCTGCGGACCGGCACGATATCAATCGGTATAACCGCGGCAGCCTGTCCGACCCGGAGCGCTGGCCCGTCAACTGGAACCGCAGTTTTGAGTGGCAGGCCGATGCGCCGCGCGCAGCGGTATTGCTGCTGCACGGCATGTCGGATTCACCCTACAGCCTGCGGCACATCGGCGAGCGCCTGCATGCCTCCGGGGCCACGGTACTGGGTTTGCGTATACCGGGCCACGGCACCGCACCGGTAGGCCTGACCAGTGTGCGCTGGCAGGACATGACAGCCGCAGTTCGCCTTGCCATGCGGCACCTGCGCGAGGAAACGGGTGACCGGCCGATCTACATTGTCGGCTATTCCAATGGTGCCGCACTGGCAGTGCAGTATGCGTTGTCGGCGCTGGAAGATCCCGGCTTGCCCGCGGTCAGCGGGCTGGTGCTGTTTTCACCGGCCATTGGCGTAAGTCCCGCTGCCGCGTTTGCGGTCTGGCAGGCCCGCCTGGGTCACCTGCTGGGTCTGAAGAAGCTGGAATGGAACTCTCTGCTGCCCGAGTATGATCCCTTCAAGTACGGTTCCTTTGCCGTCAATGCGGGGGACCTGGTGTACCGCCTGACCAGCAATATCCAGGCACATTTCGATACCCTGGACGCGGCGCAGCTGAAGCGTTTTCCGCGTGTGCTGGCCTTTCAGTCCGCCGTGGACAGTACGGTCTCGGTAAAAGACCTGGAGCGCGGACTGTTTGCTCGCCTGCCCGTCGGTGGCCACGAGCTGGTGCTGTTCGATATCAACCGCATTTCCGATCTGAAATATATCCGGGCAAAAGACCCCGGACCGCAGATCGCTGCACTGCTGAACAGCCGGCAGCTGACGTATACACTCAGCGTGGTCACCAACCGGGATGAAAAAAGTCGCGATATCGTGATACGGCACAGGGATGCGGGGGGTGACGAGGTGATCACTGTCCCGACTTCGTACCGCTGGCCGGGACAGCTGTACTCCCTGTCGCACCTTGCCATGCCCATGCCCGCCAGGGACCCGCTCTATGGCGGACCGGAAGCCGGCAAGAGCCCGGGAATCCGGCTGGGCAACCTGGAATTGCGCGGGGAACGCGGTGTGTTGCGCATCGCGGCTGCGGATATGTTACGCATCCGCTGGAACCCGTTCTACCCCTACCTGGAACAGAGAACGCTGGACTTCATGCAGCTCGATAAGTAGGTCGGGTTGATCAGGGTTTTTCCAGCGCTTCTTCGGCCAGTTTCTGCACGGCTGGGTAGTCTGTTTTCCCGGTGCCCATGACCGGGAGTTTGCTGACCGGGATGATCTTTCTGGGTACATTGATTTCGCCAACGCCTTTCGAGCGGCAGAACGCCAGCAGTTCGCTGCGCTCGGCGTCCTGGTATTCTGTTACCAGCACCAGCTGTTCACCTTTCTGTTTGTCGGGCAGGGCGACCACCGCGTGCAGGGCATCACTCCACAGCTGGCCGACGATTTCTTCCACCGAGGTGAGGGATACCATTTCACCGGCAACCTTGGCGAAGCGTTTGGCGCGTCCGCGGATATGCACGAAACCCCGCTCATCGATGGCGACAATGTCACCGGTGTCGTACCAGCCTTCACCGGCTTCGCAGCGGGGTGGCACCAGTTCTCCAGGGTGTTCATTCAACAGGTAACCCAGCATGACGTTGGGGCCCCTGACATACAGGCGGCCACCGTCGTCCACACCCGGTACTTCTTCCAGCCGGTACTCGATACCGGGCAGCAGCTGGCCGACGCTGCCGGGCAGGTTATGGATTGGCGTGTTGACGGCCAGCACCGGGCTGGTTTCGGTTGCGCCATAGCCTTCGAAGATGCGCACACCGAATTTTTCCGACCAGACCCGGCGGGTGTCCTCGTGCAGTTTCTCCGCGCCGGCGAACACGTAGCGGACACTGTAGAAATCGTAGGGGTGGGCGAATCGCGCATAGCCGGCCAGGAAAGTATTGGTGCCGAACATGATGGTCGCGTTGATGTCGTAGGCGATTTCCGGAACGATGCGGTAGTGCAGCGGCGACGGGTAGAAGAACACCTTCATGCCGGACAGCAGCGGCAGCAGGGTGCTGGAGGTCAGGCCAAAGGAATGAAACAGGGGCAGCGCATTGAGAATGATATCCCGGGAACTGAAGTCCACGCAGACGGATAGCTGGGTACGGTTGGCCATCAGGTTGCGGTGTGACAGCACGACCCCCTTGGGCGCACCTTCCGAACCGGAAGTGAACAGTACGACCGCCGGGTCGTCGGCGCTGTCCTGCGGGCAGTGGCGCCGGTAGGAGGAAGCGGCGAACAGAGCGCTGACCGCACCGGCCAGTTTGTCGAAGGCTGTGATCTGCTTGCCGATGTCTTCCAGGTAGATCAGTTCGACCTGGCCGGACAGTTCCTCGACGATTTCACCGAGCCGGGCCAGTTCGATAAAACGCCTGGAGGTGATCACGCGGCGCAGCTGCGCGGTCCGGCAGGCGGACATCAGGCCGCGGGCACCGACCGTGTAATTGAGCATGGCCGGTATCCGACCGCGGCTGTGCAGGCCCATAAAGGTAAGCATGGTGGTGCAGATGCTCGGCAGCAACAGCCCCACGTACTCCCCGGTCTGCGTCAGGTGAGCCAGTTTCCTGCCAAGGACAAGGCTGGCCATGATCAGTTTGTTGTAGTTGAACGGCTGGCGCTCGATATCCTCCATGACGATATGGTTGCCACCATGAACGCGTCGCGCGTCGATCAGTGCGTCGAACAGCGTGCTGCGGTAGTGCGAGGTGGCGAACATCATGTCCGTCATGATGTGCGACAGCTGCTGCCCTGCCTGCTGGCGTCGTGCGCGACCGCGCACTTCGGCCGGCGGGTGTACTTTCCGGGGTGGCAGCAGGGTCAGACGAATTTTCGGGAACCAGCGCAGGCGCACCCGGCCACGCAGGTGTGAGAAGGGCGTGTACTGTGCGCCGTCGATACGGACCGGCAGCACCATGGCATCGGACTTGTCCGCGATCATTCCCGTGCCGTCGTAGATCTTCATCAGCGTGCCGGTCACGGTGATGCGGCCTTCCGGGAAGATGACTGCCCGGTGGTCTTCCTGCATGTAACGTATGAGGGACTTGGCCGACAGCGGATTGGTCGGGTCCATGGGAAATATTTTTACCAGTTTCAGCGCCGGGCGCAGCCAGCGGCTTTCGGCGATCCGGGTGTTGATGGCAAAGGTCAGCGAACCGGGCAGAAAGATCGCCAGCAACGGCCCGTCCAGGAAGGAGGTGTGGTTGGCTACGATCAGGACGCGCTCGCCCGCCTGTTGCAGATTTTCCAGGCCGTTGACCTCGACCTTGTACAGGCGCTTCAGAATCCAGCGGAGGAATGTTCTTATCAGGTCCATGGGTTTCCCGGCAGGGCGGTTTGTGAGGGCGCTGCGCGAGTATAACGCACGGCTGTTGCTGAAAGCCTGACAGCGGACGAAGGCGGGCGGCCACCGGGCCGTCCCGCCCTCGCTGTTCTGCCTTGCTGCTGTTTATTTCGCCGCGTCGACCATGTACTGGATGGTTGATTTCAGCTGTTCCTCGGTGCAGTCCATACAGGTCCCCTTGGGAGGCATGGCGCCCTTGCCCTTGGTGGCCACCGCCAGCAGGGTATCCATGCCGGTAGCGATACGGGGTGCCCAGGCTTCCTTGTCGCCGAACTTGGGTGCGCCGGCCACGCCGGTTGCATGGCAGGCGGAACACTTGCTGTCATAAATGGCCTTGTCGGCACTGGCAGTACCGGCAACAGTCAGCAGGGCGGTAACGGTAATCAGGTTTGCAATCGTTTTCATACGCTTTCTCCGGTTAGTTGGTCAGGGAAAAAAATCGGTTTATCCGGGCCCGTCGGCCTGGTGGATGCGGACGTCCAGCGGCTGGCTGGTATCCAGGTGTACATCTCTTTGCGGGAAGGCAATGACAATGCCCGCCTCGTTGAATTTCCGGTTGATGGCCTCGTGCAGTCGTGTCAGGGTTGGCATGCGGGCATCCTGGGTACCGACAAAACAGCGCAATACCAGGTTCAGGGTATTGTCGCCGAACGCTTCGAAGATAATGGATGGCCGGGGTTCCTCCAGCACGCTGGCATCTTCCACTGCCGCCTCGTTCATCAGCTTCATGGCCAGCTCCACATCACTGCCATAGGCTACGCCGACCGGCACTTTCAGTCGAGTGGTCTGGTCCGATAGTGACCAGTTGAGCAGCCGTCCGGTGATGAATTCCTTGTTGGGCACCAGCAGTTCCTGGCGGTCCCAGTTGCGGATGGTGGTGGCGCGTATCTGGATGCGGGTGACGACGCCGTCGGTATCACCGATGGTAATGACATCGCCGACCCGGATGGGGCGTTCAAACAGGATAATGATGCCACTGATGAAATTGGCCACGATCTCCTGCAGGCCGAAGCCGATGCCGACGGTAAGGGCCGCGGCGAGCCACTGGATCTGTGACCAGCTGGCGCCAATGGTGCTGAACGCGAGCAGGGTGCCGATGGCCGCGATGCTGTAGCGCGACAGTGCGGTGGCGGCATAACGACCACCGGACGAGACCGAGAAGCGTTGCAGCATGATGATTTCCAGCAGGGCGGGAAAGCGCCTGGAGGCAACGACCGTAACGATGACGATGAGGATGGCAAGTACCAGGTCGGCCAGGGTCACCGGCACCAGTTTTTCTTCTCCGGCAACCACGTCGGTGTAGTGCCAGAGGGATACATTGTCCAGGAAGGCAAACGCCGGCAGTACATCGGACCAGATGAACCACAGTCCGATGATGGACAGCAGTGGCAGTATGGTATTCAGCAGCTTGCGGCTTTCCTCGTTGAGCGCAAACAGGTCGATTTCCGGTTCCTCGTAATGGTACTGCGATTCTTCGCTGTCCGTTTCTGTCGCGGCGGCGGTGTGCTGCGCTTCCAGTGCGGCCTGGCGCCGCTCGATCGCGGCCTCGAAGGCCAGCTTGCGACGGGTCATCAACAGCCAGCGCACCGCGAGCTGGTGGAGGACGATGAATCCAAGCGTCAGCCACAGGGTGTCGATGACACTGCCGGTCAGTATGCCCGCCGTGTACAGGTAGCCGGAGCCCGCCAGCCCGGTCAGCAGCACCGGTAATACCATCGCCAGCGACAGCCAGAGGAAGCGGGTACGGGCCAGCGTTCCTTCCGGGTGGCGTTCCAGGAAGGGGCGCAGCGCGGCCTGGTTGGCGCCGAACAGGCGATAGAAAAACTGCATGAGCGACAGCATCATCAGGGCGAATGCCAGCCGCCCGAGTCCGCCACCGAAGGCGGCAATGCTGTGGTTGATTACCAGCACGGCTACAAAGGCTGTGGGCAGGAAGGTGAACATCAGCCGGCGTAATTCGTGACGCAGCGCCAGCAGGCTGTCCCTGGGCCAGCGGAAGTGTGCATCGGCAAGGCCGCCGGGCAGGCACATGGTGCGGAATGCGCGCAGGTAGAAAAAGGCCGGTGCCAGCAACAGGCAGCCATGCGCAAGCGCGCGGGCAAACTCGGTGGTCTCCAGCGAGTTGTGCAGTTCCCAGCCCACCGCGGCTACCAGCAGCGGCCAGGGCAGGGCCAGCAGCAGGGTCAGGGCCAGCGCGCGCAGAGTATAGCGGAAGCGGTCCGAGCGGGGTTTGATGACTTTCCTGCCCGCGTCCAGCAGGGTCTGCCGCATCCAGGGTGTTTTCCACAGCAGGATGCTGAACAGGATCAGGGCCAGCCACAGGTTCACGGAGTGCTGGAGCTGGAAGCGCAGGATTTCGATGACTTCCAGCCAGTGTGAGGGTGCAATCAGTTCATAGACCTGTTTTGGAAAGCTGGCCAGCAGGGCGAGGCTGGGGGGCGGAGCGCTGCGCACCCACAGCAGGCGCTCGGCCAGAAAATCGTCATAGGCCTCGACCGTGTCCATCAGTCGGCGCTGGGCATAATTCAGCTCGCCCAGGGCTCTCAGGTAGGCATCGATCAGCGAGATCGCCTTGTCGAGCAGTTGCCGGCGTTTCATTGCCAGGTCAGAGAGGTCTGCTCGCACCTGGCCGGCTTCTTCCGGAGGGAGGCGTTTGACAAGCTCGTCTACATAGGTATCCACATCACGCAGGCGCTTGCGTTCTTCGTTGAACTGGATTTGCAGCAACGAGGCGTCAGCGATCATCTGTTCGTGCCGTTTCGCCTGTTTGCGGAAGCTGCGCAGGTCAGGCAGGGCGCTGCGCTGTTCCAGCAGCACTTGTCCCAGCGCCTGGCTGAGGCCGGCAATCTCAAGTTTCTGCCGGGTGTTGCGGAATTCCTCCTCGATCACTTTTACATCATGGTTGGTCGACTGGTCACCGGAAGTGACTTTTTCGAGTTCCGCGGACAACCTGCCCAGCTGCTCACTCAGGTCGGCGTTACGCTGCGCCAGGGACTGCACCAGCGGGTGGGTGTCCCTGACTTCCAGTTTGCTGACATCGGCCTCGGTTTCAGCCTGCGCCTGTTCCGCTTCGGCGCGACGCCGCCGGGTGAGTATTTCATCGAGACGCGCTACCCGCTCTCGGGTGCGCTTGTTGCTGCGCTCGGTCTGTTCGATCTGCGCCTTGAGCAGGTCGATGCGCATGGGCCTGCTGAGCAGTTCCTGGTCCAGCATCCTGATTTCGGCGCTGAGCGCCTGGCGCTGGCTGAGCAGGCGCCAGCGGCGGGCTTCGACCAGTTCCGGGGCTGCATCGTCGGGTGCCTGCTGGTCCAGTTCGGCATTCAGTTTTTCCTGTAACTGTCGTGCTTCGGTCAGCCGCTGTCGGGCGGCGTTGGGCCGGTCCGCTTCGTCACTCAGTTGTTGTTCCAGCTCGGAAAGCTTGGCTTCGATGGCCGCCTGGTTCGCTTTTTCCTTGAGCAGTTGCTGCTCGATGTCGGCCAGTGGTGTCTTTTTCGAGATCGGCAGGGTGACGTGCGGCGAGGTTTTGCGGGCACGCTCCAGTTTTTTGCGAATCTGTTGCGCCTGGCGGGCGGCAGACTCCCTGGCCTGGCTGAAGTGCCTGGCGGAAGCTTCGCTGGCGGCGGCCGATTCCAGGTTGCTCAGCGCTTTCCGGTACAGTTCGGTTAACGAAGCCCTGGTTTTGTCGTCCAGCGCTGAAGAGGCTTCTATTTCCTTGAGGCGGGCTTCGATGATATCGGGTGTCAGTGCAGCCGCCGCACTGGCGGGGGAAACGGCGCTATTGACCGGCAGCGCGCTGCTGAACGGTATGCACAGCAGCAGGGCCAGCCAGGCAAGCCGGATCACGGCATGTGACCGGTTCACCCGGTCTGCTCTTTCCGCTTACCAGGCATAGCCGAGTTTGAGAGTGTAGGTGGTATCGACGTCATCGGCACCATCCGCGGCGCCACTGTTGTATTCCACTTTCATCTCGGTGGTGGCTACGACGCCCAGAATCATGGGGAAGCGCAGGCCGGTCCAGGTGTTCCACACCAGGTCGCCGGTATCCTCCAGGTTCCACAGGCCGGTCTGGCGGTGGTAGAACTGCATGAAGTCGCCGAATACATACCGGTCGAAATCAATTGCCCAGCCCAGCGAGACGTAATCGTCATCCGAATCATTGTCGAACTTTTCGTTGACATAGACCGGGCCGACCTCTGTGCTGAGATTCATTGCATGACTTTCAAACCACTGGTAGCCCATCTTGGGGCCGACCGTCGTACGCAGGTCGAGATCGGCGAACTGATCGTGCTCGAAGCCCAGCACTGCGCCGCCGTACCACTTCTTGCTAAAGAAGTGGTCATAGTTGTTCGTGAGTTTCCATTTGTCCTTGGTTTTCTTGTTGTCGTTGCGGTCGCGTTCGAACTCACCGAACATCTTGAACCGGTCGTCCCGCAGACGCCAGGTCAGGTCGGCGTCCGCATCGATTTCGTCCTTGTCCGTGTTACCACGTTCTTTCGACAGCGCGAAGTTGATGTGGCCGTTCAGTTTGTAGCCTTCGCCGGTGCGCCACGGATCAGGATTGATGTATTCCAGGTCATCCTGGGCCAGTGACCGGGTGGACTGGTCTGCTTCGATGTTGTCATCAAGCAGGATGCCGGTTTCCGTATTCCTGATCCGTTGCGCGGTGAGCGTGCTTTCGTCTTTCAGCATGAGCTTCATGGGTTCGTCTGCGCGCAGTTCACTGACTTCGGCCCACTTGACCTTGATTACTCCCGCGTAGGAGGTTTTGAATTCCAGCGTTCCGCCCTCACGTTTGACCACCTTGCCGAGCAGGCGGGAGCCGTCGCTCATGAGCAGTTCGTCGGCGAAGGTCCGGGTGATGGACAGACTGGTCAGCGCACACAGGAGGAACACAGAAAGACGTCGGGCGAAGTTCATGCTTTATTCCTTGGATCAATGGGTTGGGTGGACATAAGTGGTATGGAAGGTCGTATTTTACGGATTTCGATCAGCACCGCAATTGACGGATGTCTAGCCCGCATTTCTCACCGGGTTCCGTAGCGAGGCGGTGGCAGGTCGTGTGATAAGCGGCGTTCGCGACCGAGGGCCGCGCAGGCATAGTCGACACGATGTCGAGCAGCCCGACCGAGTGAGCGCCGCTT